>DATGIX010000143.1:0-47963 GCA_035295505.1 Puia sp.
TCATTTGTTCCATTTTGATTGTTAAAAAATGTTTTTTATAAACTTGTATGCTTTATAAGAAAATGATGTGGATGCAACAGGACAACCACTTTGCAGTTCTTTCTCCGTAGGCACATATCGTTTTGAATAAGGATAATTCAATGCTGTTTTGAAATTAACTGCAATCGCATCTGCATTTGCTTTCAAAGGAGAAAAAGTAAAAACAACGATTGCTGTTTTAGGATTACACAGAACATGGTCAACACCTCGCTGCTGATAAAGCCATGCAGTTATATTGTTTGATTCATCAACAGAAACAGGTTGCCTGATATCTATTCTTGCCATCACACGTGTGTGCTCATCAGGCGCTTTGGGTTTTGTCACAATATAAATATGCACAGCAAGCACCAATATCAGAAAAAGAAAAATGCCACCTGACCACAAAAGCATTTTTTTGATGAGTTTTGTTTTCATACTAAATTTTTGATCCCGCAATTCTGAGATTGCAGGAATTGTTATGAATAAAAATTATCTGAAGGATTGTAGAGGTGTCCTTTAAATTTTCTCAATTCATCTACGACAATTTGATGACGATAGATTTTTAGATGACAAAAAAATTTTAGAAAAAGAAATGGAGAAATCGTATAACTGAAAAAACTATTTTTGTTTTGGTTATTCGAATGAACAAGAATAAAATCTTAAACAAGCTGTTGATTTCTTTCTACACTTATTTTGAAAAAAATTTTTAGTGCTGAAAAATTAGAAATGATGATTGTAGATTTTAATAAAACTATCAACATCTGGATCGAAGCAATCAAAGATTATGATTTTGCAGAGCTATGTAGAAAACCTTATCCTGAAAGCTGGTCGCTTGGTCAAGTATATATGCATATCGTCAGTGAGTCGAATTATTTTCTATCGCAGATAAAAATTTGTGCAAGCAATTCCGAAAATGCAAATCAAGAAATGTCAGCAAATGCAAAAATCATGTTTGTTAATAACAGCTTTCCTGATGAGATTATCGTAGGTCCTCCAACAAATGCTTTAACACCTCAGCCTGAAAGTAAAGAACAATTGATGAAGGAATTGATTAATTTAAAAGATGAAATCAATAAAGCTGATATATTGATTTCAAAAAGCCCTTTTAAAGGGAAAACAAAACATCCCGGGCTGAATTATTTTAATGCATCAGACTGGTTTAAATTTATTGAAATGCACCTTCGTCATCATTTGAGGCAAAAGAAAAGAATAGATGATTTTTTAACATCAAAAAATAAATAAGACAGGATCTGCAATAAAAAGGCATTAAAGAAGAAAAAAATGGTTTCTAAAACATTCGCTTCATTTATTAAAAATCATCTTTATCACTAATAAGCCAATGAAAAAAATAGAAGACTTATTGTTATTAGGGAACCCATTATTATATCAGGTATGCGAGCCTGTTATGAAAAATGAATTGCCATTAATAGCAGGTTGGGTAGCGGACTTGCATAATGTGATGCAGGAGATCAGGGCAAAATATAAATTCGGGCGTGCCATCGCTGCACCACAACTTGGAATTATGAAAAGGCTGATCTATATGAACATTGACAAGCCAGTTGTTTTTATCAATCCTGAGCTGATCAATTTGAGCGATGAAATGTTTGAGCTTTGGGATGATTGCATGAGCTTTCCAAACCTATTAGTAAAAGTGAAGCGGCATAAATTTTTGACGATAAAATATCTGGATGAAAATTGGCAACAACAGGAATGGGAAATGAGCAACGACTTATCTGAATTGTTGCAACATGAGTTCGACCATTTAGAAGGTATATTATGTACAATGAGAGCTATCGATGAAAAATCTTTTAAATGGCGGCTTTAATTTTTTTCATGCAACTTGTGCGTAATATTAAAACTCCAAACTGATTGTAAAATAACAATGATGAAATTGAACAAAGCCAATTTGATCGCATCCATATCTGCAATTTTTTTTGCCGGTTGTGCCAATGAAAATAATTATCCTATCCTGAATCACAGCAAACTGGCAAATGAATATTACCATGAAGATGCTCAATGGTATCTCGAGAATGTTCCATTTTTTGAATGCTCTGACAAACAAATAGAGCAAGTATATTATTACAGATGGAAATTATACAAAGCGCATATCCGCAATGTTGGCGATAATAAATATATCATCACAGAATTCATCAATCACGTAAGCTGGGACAGAGATCCTTATTGCACCATAAATGCGGCATCAATGCACCATATTTATGAAGGCCGTTGGTTAAAAAATAATGCTTATATGGATGGATATATCAATTATCTATTTCAGGAAGGTGGAAACAACCGGCATTACAGCGAAAGCATTTCAGATGCTGCCTATGCGCGATACCTGGTGAATGCTGATTCAACATTTCTTATGAAACAGTTGGATAGCATGAAGCTGATGTATAATGAATGGGCTGATCATTATGATTCTTCAAAAAATCTTTACTATATACCTGCAATGCCAGATGCCACGGAATATACCATTGCTTCCATTGATGCATCTGGTGGCACAGCCGGTTTTGATCATGGTGAAGCATTCAGACCTACTATCAATAGTTATATGTATGCCAATGCAAAAGCAATTGCCCGCGTTGCATTCATGAAAGGGGATTTGTCAACAAGCAAAGAATATTTACAAAGAGCAGCAAGTCTTAAAAAAAATGTTGAACATAGCTTATGGAACGATTCGTTGCAACATTTCACTGACCGATTTAAACAAGACAATCAATATGTGCATTACTGGAATTTTATTCGTGGCCGCGAGCTTGCAGGATTGATTCCCTGGTATTTTAATTTACCTGCAGATTCACAAACATATAATGCAGCATGGAAACACGCAATAGGCACTACGCAGTTGCTTGGCAAGTTTGGCCTGCGCACCAATGAGCCTTCTTATGAATATTATTTAAAACAGTTTGTTTATTTTCAGGGACAAAGAGGAAGCCAATGGAACGGGCCGAGCTGGCCATATCAGACAAGCTTAGTTTTAACGGGCATGGCTAACCTGCTTAATAATTATTCGCAACATACAATCACTTCAAGCGATTATATCAAACTGCTCCGCCTTTTTGCTCAACAACATTATCTGCCCAACAGCAAAATAAATCTTGTTGAAAATTATGATCCTGATAATGGCGGGCCAATTGTTTATTATTACTGGAGCAATCATTACCTTCATTCTTCATTTAATAATCTCATCATTACTGGTCTTTGTGGCATTCGCCCTTCTGAAAGTGATACAGTCGCCATTAACCCGCTGGCAGATAGCTCGATCAGTTATTTTTGTCTTGATTACGTTCTTTATCATGGACATAAATTAACTGTTGTATATGACAAAGATGGAAGCAAATATAAGTTGGGCAAAGGCGTAACCGTTTTTCTGGATGGAAAGAAAGCCGCATTGATACAAGACCACAATAAATATCAGGTTGTTGTTGGAGCACCCATAGAAAACAATAAGATCAAGCAACCTGTGAATTATGCTTTAAATCTTGAAAAGAAAGGATTTCCGGAACCATCAGCCTCGGTTAATTCAGTTCCTGATAGTTTTCTTTATCAGCCCATCGATGGAAGAATTTGGTATTTTCCTGAAATCACTAACAGATGGACAACGCTCGGATCAACTTCGAAAGCTGACTGGTTTGCAATTGATTTTGGAAAACCAAAGGAAATTTCAAGCATGAAAATTTATCTCTTCGCAGACGAAACGACATTTGCACCCCCTGATAAATTTTCTATCGAATATCAAAACGGCAACGAATGGATTCCTATAAAACCAACAGAAAAAAACCCTAATAAGCTTATCGGGAATACGGGGAATACTATCACATTTGATAAGATAATTGCAAGACATGTAAGAATAAATTTTACTCATGAAACAAAACAAGTTGCTCTTTGCGAAATGGAATGTTATTGATCATTCATTTCATTTTAAAATTTCCTGAAAAAATATAATAGAGACTATGATTACGTTATTGAGAACAAATTCGGACAATAAAGATTTTGCTGAGCTTGTAAAATATCTTGATGCATTCTTAGCAAAAATAGACGGCGATGAACATGCGTTTTATGCACAGCTCAATAAAACAGCTAAAATGAAACATATTGTTGTTGCTTATGAAAATGAAAAGCCTGTTGGTTGCGGAGCAATACGGGAATCTTCACCTGGCATTATGGAAGTGAAGCGCATGTATACATTGCCCGACTTCAGAGGAAAAGGGATTGCTGCTAAGGTTTTGAACGAGCTTGAAAAATGGGCAACAGAAATGGATTATCAAAAATGTGTTCTCGAAACAGGTAAAAGACAGCCTGAAGCAGTTGCGCTTTATAAAAAAAGCGGGTATAAATCCATACCGAATTATGGGAAATATGCAGGAGTTGAAAACAGTGTGTGTTTCGAAAAACAAATAAAATTTTAGCAACTGGTTTTTATGCATTTAAAAACAATAGAAGGAAAATGGGCTGGCAGCTTCACTTACGGGCATGGATATCCATTAAAACAAATAGGATCGTCTGTGCCTTTCACTATAGATCTGAAATATAAAGATGGTCTTATTAAAGGGATTTGCATTGATGATCTTGTGGAAGAATTAATGCTCAAGCCTGCAACTATTGAAGGCTCATTTGAAAACCGATCGATTCTTTTTATCAAAAGATATTCCTGCAATATTACAAGGGACATCAACAATAAATTAATTGCAGAGCATAATGAGCCTGCTGTCGGCATTCAATATGTCGGCAAGCTGCGCAGAAAATTTTTTTCAAGAAAATATTTTTTTAAAGGCGAGTGGGATATTTCAGGTTCATTTCTTGATGAAACCGGTATAGCGAGATATTACACGGCAGTTGGAAAATGGTCAATGAAAAAGATTGAATAATATATGCAAAGAATTTTTAGCAAAACTTAATATCAGCCATAACAGCCCTCAACTAATTTCTCATACCGTTGTTTAAAGCTTAAAGCAATGTTATGAGCAAAGTATACTCACTTAAAAAAATACAAAAAATTCCAGCTAATATGAATGAAGTGTGGGGATTTTTCAGCAACCCTGCTAATCTTAAAAACATTACTCCTGCAGAATTAAATTTCAACATCATCAGCAAATATCATGGAGATAAAATGTACACAGGGCAGATCATTGAATACACATTAAAACCATTATTAAATATTCCGGTTTATTGGATGACGGAAATAACTCATGTGAATGAGAACAAATATTTCATTGATGAACAGAGATTTGGCCCATATAGTTTATGGCATCATCAGCATCATTTCAAACAAATTGACGGAGGCGTTGAAATGACAGACATCGTTCATTACAAAATCCCATTCTGGTTTTTGGGAGATATTGCACACTCATTTTTCGTTCAGAAAAAGTTGAACGACATATTTGATTTTCGCCTGCACAAAACTGAAGAACATTTTGGAAGATGGATAGATTAATAATCATATTCCCTTCTGAACATATTCATCCTGATGCCAATCGTGAATGTTGCAGATGCATTAACAGTATTGATGGCATCATGAACAACATAATCTCTGTAAGTTAATGATGCATCAATAAAAAGGTTTTCTTTGAACTCATAAGAAACAAGCCCTGACAAATAAAGACAATTCGTACCAAGCCCTGCGCCAATTTTATATCCGTAATCGCCCCCCGAGCGTGTTGTATAATCTTTAAAAATATTGCTCCCAAAGTTCCTGCTAGCTGTTGAATCAATTCCTTGCCTGTAATAGATAAGCTTCCCTTCTACATTCCATTTTGGATGAGGTTGATAGTGCGCAATCACAATTAATTCATCAAAATTTGCGCCTAATGGGTGAGCTAATGGCTGATTATAATGAGAGAAATTAGCAACTGTATCATCATGAGAATAAGTAAATGGCCTCACAATATTTCCTTCAAATTGCAAATCGAGGTTTTTGATATTGAACGCATCCACATATTTCATCCCTAATTGCAGGCCTTGCTTATTTCCCCACCAGCCTCGGGAGTAATGTACAACCTGGTTCAATACAAATTCATTGATCACCAATTGTCCATAAAACTGCGTAGCATGGCCGATGTTCGCCTTAAAATCAAAGCCCACCGTAGTCTTGTCAGGGCTTCCGTTTTGTTGCTGAGCAGACACTAAAAATATGACAGGGTTCAGGTAAGAAAAATCAAAATGATCGGCTCTGCTGAAAACAACATTTTCATACAATCCAACATTCAGCCATTTAGCAGCATTCACGCTAAGGTGATGTATCACTGCATATTTTTTTGGATATTGATAGTCGCCACGATTATGCTGGCTTACTAATTCCATGTAGAGATTCTGGTAGTTAAGCTTCCAGATTCTGGTATTGAATTTCAGGAACAGATAAGGCGCTGCATAATCACTTAGGAACAAACTGCGATAGCCATTGCCGATAAAATTTTTATCATAGCCAAACTGAAAATCAAAATATTTCATGGCATTGAAATAAATGGAAGCGCGGTTATCAAAATAATCAAACCCTGTTTGCTTGAAAGGCTTAAAATATCCGGCTCCCGGAACTGCACTAAAACCCGATGCTGTTACCCTGTCCTGAAAATAATCAGGTCCTCTTTCCTGATTATCGGTTAGGAAAGCAGAGAACCCGAGTTTATTTGCAATCATTCCACGCAAAGTGAGCCCTTTTTCGTTCAAAAAAATGCGCCCTTTAATATCATTATTAGTTTGAAAAGATTGCGTTTCCTGAATAACGGGATCGACCACAAGAAAGAAATCTTTTTCGTTCACCTCATAAAAATTCGCTTTGTGCTTATAAAACACATCCAGAAAAGGCTTCTTGCTTTTGAAGCTATCAAGACTTCCTTTCACCCATTCAATATTATTCATCAGCAAGTCGTGCAAATTGTACTGATCGATTTTTGAGAGGCGATAAAAATAATCATATGGATAAAAATGATGCAATGAATCCGACATCTGAGCAATCTCCACAGCCAGTTTTCTGCTCATCGGTTTCACGGTAGATATATTAAGATCTGGATTTGTCTGCAACAGTATTTCCATGCGGTCGAGAAAATGTTCAAACTTGTTGCCCTGAGGCAAAAAAGTTGATTGAGCAAAACCGGAAAGGGGTAAAAAGAAAATTATGCAAAGCCTTACAATGGTTTCTCTAAATTGCGTCATGTTAGCGTTTTAGTTAGTTTCAATTTAAATCATGCAAAACTACCTGATAAAAAATATATCCATCGTTAATGAAGGAACTACATTTTCAGGCGATGTGCTCATAAAAAACGGGCGGATTGATAAAGTAGCTGCGAATATACAACCTACTATTCTTGTAAAAGAAATCAACGGCGAAGGGAAGCATTTATTGCCCGGCGCAATTGACGATCAGGTGCATTTCCGAGAGCCCGGATTGACACATAAGGCAACTATTTATACAGAGGCAAAAGCCGCCGTTGCAGGAGGTGTTACTTCTTTCATGGAAATGCCCAATACCATTCCTCCGGCTTTCACGCAGGAACTGCTGGAAGACAAATATGAAATTGCTTCACGTACATCACTGGCAAACTATTCTTTTTACATGGGCACATCAAATACGAATGCAGATGAGGTCCTGAAAACAAATGACAAGAAAAAGAACGTATGCGGCATTAAAATTTTCATGGGCTCATCAACGGGAAATCTTCTGGTGGATAATTACCTGACGCTTGATAAACTGTTTCGCGAAAGCGAGTTGCTGATTGCCACTCATTGTGAAGATGAAAAAATCATCAAACAAAATCTGGAGAACATCAAGAAGGAGAACAGAGAACTGATTGCCGCAGATCATCCGATTATCAGAAATGAGGAAGCTTGTTTCGAGTCATCTTTCACCGCGGTTCAGTTTGCAAAGAAACATAACAGCCGCCTGCATGTTTTTCATCTTACCACAGAAAAAGAAATGCAGCTTTTCACCAACATGATTCCTTTGGAACAAAAAAGGATTACTGCGGAAGTCTGTGTCCATCATTTGCATTTTACCAGTGATGATTATGCGAAATTGGGCAACCAGATAAAATGCAATCCCGCTATAAAACAACCACATAATCGTGAAGCTTTGTGGAAAGCGCTGCTCGATGATCGTCTTGATTTGATTGCGACTGATCATGCGCCGCACACGTGGGCTGAAAAAAATGAGCCTTACGAAAAAGCGCATGCGGGACTTCCATTGGTTCAGCATTCTCTTTTATTAATGCTGCATTATGTGAAACAAGGAAAAATAAGCCTTGAAAAAGTGGTGGATAAAATGAGCCACTGCGTTGCCAAATGTTTTCAGATTGAAGAAAGAGGCTTTATACGTGAAGGTTATTTTGCAGATTTGGTAATAGTTGATCTGAATGAACCAAGCATCGTAAGGAAAGAAAATATTTTTTATAAATGTGGCTGGAGCCCGCTTGAAGGCTTTGCTTTTCCTGCATCTGTAAAAAATACATTTGTAAACGGTCATTTAGTTTATGGAAATGGGGTACATGATGAATCTCAAAAAGGGCAACGTTTGACTTTTAATAAATAAACTTTAGCCAGGCTCCTAATTAAAATATGGAAATTGACAAAACAACGTATGATGATCTCGCCATATTTAACGGAGAAGAAGAATCATCTGTTTTTAGCAAACTGAATTTTACGCAAACTTTAGGCGGCAGAGATTGGCTGCTCCGTTTTTTTCAGGAGCCTTTCAATACTATTCAGCAAATCTCCGACACACAAAAAACTCTTTCTCTTATTTTAAAAAATGAAAATGAATGGCCGGCATCCATCACTAACGGAACAGTGATGGTGATCGAAAAATTTTATGAAACGGCACTCGACCCGATGCCATATGGATCTAATATCGTCAATGCCTATTCCTATAAATTTTTGCATGCTGCAGATTATTCTCTCATTAAATATTCGATCACCCATTTTGCCGATTTTGCAAGAGGCATGAACAAATTGCTTGAACTTGCCGGCGATGTAGATTGTCCGCCTCTGCTTGTTTCTATGCTAAGGAGAGTTAAATTTTTATTAAGCCACAATGTCATTCAGTCAATGATTGAAAAAAAACCAGGCACCAGATTTTCCGTGTCTCAAATTGGCTATTATGGATTTTATCTGCAGAACAATTTCAAAAATCATGCACTTGAGCTGATTGAAATTTACAGCAAGCTTGACGCATGGTATTCTATGGCAATAGCTACCAAAAAATATCAATTTACGTTTCCTGTTTTTTCCGAGCAACCAAAACCAGTTGTAAATGCAAAAGGGCTTTATCATATTTTATTGCACACTCCCGTTGCATACAATGTGCAAATGGACCAGCAGAATAATTTTTTATTCCTCACAGGCGCAAATATGGCAGGCAAAAGCACATTCATAAAGGCGGTAGGCATCGCCGTTTTTCTTGCTCACCTTGGCATGGGCGTTCCTGCAGAAGAAATGCAGTTGAGCCTTTTCAATGGCATACTGAGTAATATTAATGTGGTGGATAATATTGCAAAAGGAGAAAGTTATTTTTTTAACGAGGTGCAACGCATCAAGAACACCATATTGAAAATAAATAATGAAAATAAATGGCTCGTGTTAATTGATGAGCTTTTCAAAGGAACTAATGTTCAGGATGCGATGAAATGTTCTTCCACTGTTATTGAAGGATTGATCAAAATAAAAAATTCAGTGTTCATTCTTTCTACTCATTTGTATGAAATAGCAGAAGAATTGAAACGATACCCCAATATTTCTTTCAAATTTTTTGAAACTTCTGTGAAAGACGACCAACTCGAGTTCAGCTACCAGCTTAAAGACGGCATCAGCAACGACAGGCTTGGCTATCTCATTCTAAAAAGAGAGAAGGTTGTGGAAATGCTGGATAACTTATAAAAAAATGCCCCCGAAACGAGGGCATCTGCATGAAAACCACCACGGGTTTGTAACGATTGCCGGCTTGTAATTAAATAATAATATAAGCAGGCTATGTTGGAGGGTCTAACGGTGTGTTGTTAATAAATCAAATCTATCTACATAAAAAATTCCTGCATACGGGAAAAACACCTTTTTTAGAAAATAACAATCAAAATAAAAAGCAGGATTCAATACTTAGCTAAATCTTTTAACTCAGTTCGTGATTTAACAATTTATGATTATTAACACTTAAACATATCAGAGCTTAACCGACTATCGCGATAGAGGATATTTCAAATAAATAATGACAAATGAAAGCAAAAAGAAAGGGAGCTCTGTCATCACACCTTTTATGTCTTTGTCATTCACATGAAAAGCAATAATCAGCAGGATGCCTGCCGCAGTAATAAAATTTCCCCACACAAATGTTTTCGGTATCAACATGAGGATGGCCCCTAAAATAGTAAGGCCGCCGAGAACCGATAACCCTGTTTTACTGAAGCCCCATTTGCTGAACATCTCTGTCATTTCAGGCTTCCCGCTTAACATGGCCCATCCTTGTTTGATGCCCATATAAAATGCAAAAAGGATAAGAATGCTGTTAATGATTTTTATTGTGAGCTGCATCTGTTTTGCTTTTGAAATTTAAATTACAACATGCGGTTATATTATTAGAACGTTTTTAACACGAATTTTTTACAAATAAAAAGTGCGCAGGATTTTCTGCGCACTTTTTCAAAACTATTTTATTCGTATTATTTCGGCATAGCGAAAACCTTTGGGTCAATATCTTTATTGAAGTCTGCTTTAGTAATAGTGAGCGTAAATTCAAATTGAGCACTTGTTGTGTTGGTGAACGCCATGGTGTAACCAATATCAGTTTTTTTGTAATCAGAAAAAGTGACTGTAGACGTTACATCCTGCCCCATCATTTTGGCTTTTGAAACCATTTTCAAAATGTAATAAGTGTTGGGATCAATATAGAAAGTAGAATTTGTTCCTGCCTGATCAGTAAGCTTGATTTTATAGGCGTTCACTCCATTAAAATTTTCTCTGCCATCTAATGCTATAGAATAGCCATTATCTTTATAATATGCCAAAGGGCCTCCGAAATAAGTTGCTCCCCTAATGAGCTTAGCCTGATCTGAAGGAAGTGCCTGCGCTGTTGATTGTCCCATCATCGGGTTAATCATCCAACCGCCTGTATCAGTAAAACAATTCACTATCTCGTTACCGTTAAAATTTGTTGTTGTCTTAAAAGCTTTTCCGTTGATATATTGCGCCTGCATTGGCAAATCGGTACCCATTGCATTAATATTTCCATCCAAGCTCACGGTTTTAATTTTTGCGATCACATCTTTGCCGCCGATAGCATCAATATATTTATTTACTATTTCATCTGCTGTTTGCGCTTTTACGTTGCTGATATAAACGAGTGCTATAAATGCAAGAATGCCTGTTTTTAAAATTTTCATTGTAATTTTTATTTTATGCCTGTTAATGTTTGCAACGGATTGCAAATTTAATTCCCTTTCTTATCTGTAAGAGTTGATTTTTCATCTTTTAACAAACCTTCTTTTATGAGCGCCTGTTTTACTTTTACCGCATATTGATTATTAATAGCAAGATTATCCTGAGCTGCTTTCTGAACTTCCTGCAAAAGAACACCGACTCTTTGCATTTGCAGATTCGAAGGTGCTGCTTCCTGATTGCAGACAGCTACATACACATCGCTGATCCGCTCTCTTAATTTTTGCTCATCTGCAAACTGAGATTTTTGTTTGCTTGCCAGCAAAGTTTCTCTTAATGTTTCGAGCTTGTTATTATATTCTGTCAATAATTTTTTTACTTTATCACTTTTCACTTTCCCTTCATTTTCTTTCAGCATTTTTTGATTATTGTTGATTTCATCAACAACACCTGCAAGCTGCTCATGTAAATGATACAAATCTGTTGCTGTTTTATATTGAGCTTCTCTTTGTGCTAAAGTGAAATTAGGGTTTGAATAATCATGAACAAGCTTAATGGACTTTGTATATTCTTTATCACCGGCTTTTAATTTCACTGTATAATCTCCCGGCAAAACCATTGGCGCACTGAAAGATCCAAAGTCAGCTTTTGTTCCGCCGCTTGCTACTTTCGGAGGAGTCATCCTCAAATTCCAATACACTTTGTTTATTCCTTTTCTTTTAGACCCGGGAACTGTTTGCACTAATTTTCCTGAAGCATCGTACACTTCTATTGTAACATCTCCTGAACTCATTCTCTCTTTAAAATAATATTGAATCGGGTCAATTGATGGCGGGTTGCCTCCATTCCAGCCACCAGTGCTCGGAAAACCTCCGTCTCCCCATTTGCCCATCGTAAGGGTTATTGGTTTGTTGTCAAAAAGAACAACATCTTTATCGATAATATCTTTTGTCAGGTTGCGCATTGGCGTTATATCGTCCACGACGATAATGCCACGACCATGTGTTGCAAGGATAAGGTCATTTGTTTTCGGATGAATCTGGATATCTCTCACAAGGGCATAATCAGGAATATGATTTTTCATCCTGAACCAGTTTTCACCACCATCAACTGTTGCAAACAAACCCATTTCCGTTCCGAGGAACAAAAGATTTTTATTCACTATGTCCTCTCTTATTTTATGAGCAAAGCCGGTAAACTCAGTGCTTTTGATCATGGTCCATGTTTTGCCGCCATCAGCTGATTTACCAAGATACGTTTTATGATCACCATACATGTGGTTATCAAAAGTGGCGTACACAACATCTTTATTGAAATGGCTCGGCTCAATACTGCTCACCCAGGTTTGTGAAGGTATTCCCGACGCAGCATAATTGCGGGCAAGATTCGTCCAGGTTTTTCCGGCATCGGTTGTTAGCTGCAGATTGCCATCATCAGTTCCCGCAAAAATCGTGTTTTCATCCAATGGCGATTCCGCAATGGTAAAAATCGTACAATGATTTTCGGCGGAAGTATTATCTGCGCTCAAGCCTCCTGATGAATCCTGTTGCTGCTTTAATTTGTCATTCGTAGTGAGATCGGGGGAAATACGTGCCCAATTACTCCCCTGATCAGTTGATTTGTATAAATACTGTGCGCCCATATACAAATCTTTTTTATTTTTCACACCAATCACGATTGGCGTGTTCCAGTTCCAGCGTAGCTTTCCTTCATTTTGTGCACCTTGCGGCTGAATGTTCACAGATTTTGTTGTGCGCACATCAATCCTACCGATATTGCCACCTTGCGATTCTGCATAAGCAATATTTGAATCAAGCGGATCAGGCTGAACCCAAAAGCCATCACCACCATATAATGCAAGCCAGTTTGAATTCCCAACTCCACCGGGCGCAGCAGATGGCGCCACCCAGCTCCCGTTGTCCTGCAAGCCTCCATAAATACGATAGGGGTCAACGTTATCAACTGCTACATGATAGAATTGCCCAACAGGCAGATTTTGGAGGAACATCCATGTTGCTCCGCGATCAAGGCTTACATATACACCGCCGTCAGTTCCTACATACAATTGGCTGGTGTTTTTTGGATTGATCCACAACGCATGCATGTCGCTATGAACCCATCCTCCATCGCCACTTGCATCAGTAAATGAATATCCCCCATCATCCGAATAAGCAAATGAGAATGCGGGCCGGTAAACTCTTTTAGCATCGTTCGGGTCTACTTTGATCACACTAAAATAAAATGGCCTTGCAGTGATATTGGATGTTGCACTTTGTTGTTTCCAGTTTTCTCCGCCGTCGCTGCTGATGTACAACCCAGTTTCTTTTGCTTCAACAATTGCCAGCAAATTGTTGGGAGAACTTGGCGCTAATGCCAAAGCAACTCTTCCAAATGGTTTCACAGGCAATCCGTTTTTTAATTCCTTCCATGTTTTACCAGCGTCAAGGCTTTTATAAATGCCGCTCCCTTGTCCGCCTGAATTGAAGAGATATGGCATGCGCCTGAACTCCCAGGTGGTTGCATAAATAATATTTGTGTTCGAAGGATCGATGGAAATATCTGCACAACCTGCTTTCTCATTTATATAAAGAATTTTTTCCCATGTCTTGCCAGCATCATTGGATTTATACAAGCCGCGATGTTTACTATCGCTCCATAATGGACCAGGAGCGGCCACATAAATTGTGTTTGAGTTTTGCGGATCAACTAAAATCTTGGAGATATGTTCTGTGCTGTCTAATCCAATCTTTGTCCAGTTATCGCCCGCGTCAGTGCTTTTATATAAACCATCGCCAATAGATACGCTGTTGCGCATATTGCTTTCGCCTGTGCCGACATACACAATTTTCGGGTTCTTCTGATCAACAGCGATTGATCCGATAGACTGGCAATATTTATCAAAAATTGATTTGAAAGATGCGCCGCCATTTGTTGATTTCCAAACGCCACCGCCGCCGCTTCCCACATAAATTGTTTTACCGTCTTCGTTCACTCCTTCAATAGCAGTGATCCTTCCGCTCATTGTTCCCGGGCCGAGCGACCTCGCATCAAGCATCCCAAACGTTGCAGATGTTATTTTTGTTTGTGCATGTGCGTTATTAATGATAAGCATTAACGCAAAAAGATATATTGTCTTTTTCATAATTAAAATCCCGTTTGTATTAAAAAAAGTATGGATTTTTTAATCAATAATCCCAACTTTAATTTGCAGGTTTAAAAATAGATTCGTCAATCGCAGGGTTCACATCTATTTTTGTTAGTTTCAGTTCACCGGGCAGCCCGCCACCTGAAATCGAAAATGGGAATACATATCCGTTATCCATTTTTTTATAATTGCTGAGCATGCTAGGCACTTCCGTTTCCTGACCATTTGCCTTTGTTTTAGTTACAGTCTTAATTATGTAATAATTAGACGGGTCAATAAAAAACGTTTGCTGCATCCCTGATTTTGTAACTACTTTTATTTTAAAACATTCTGTGCCATCTACATCATCTTTGCCAACCAGTTCTACTGTGTGCCCCTTTTCTTTGTAATTAAGAAGCACACTTTGTAAATCAAGTGCATCTGCATTTTCCTTTATCACAGCAGGTGGCGTTGCCTCTGCTTTGGTTTGTCCTTGAATCGGAAAAAAGGTCCAGCCCGAATCCTTGGTTTGGATAATATAATTTGCAATGCCATTGAGCATGATGTCAATTCTCTGGGCTTTATTATTTACCTGAGATGTTTTCACAGCGATACTTTGCCCATTGAAGTTGATAGCGCCCTCCATCGTAACAGATTTCAGTGCCAGCAATTTTTCTTTTCCGCCCATTGCCTCGATATTTTTTGCAATGATCTCATCTAAAGTTTGTGACTTTGCAGACAGAACACTCACCAGTGCCAGCAATGCCAGCAAGCTTGTTTTTAATTTTTTCATTTTTTTAATTTGTGTTTGAAAAATATGACTGATTGCGCTTTTGATAAAAGTTTTCTCTCGTCAAAGCTATGCCAAAATCAGAACTCATTAAGAACCTTCGGTAATAGCGTTAAACCTTCTATAGAAATATATTATCAGCTTAATTTGCTGAAGGCTTGTTTAATTTCATAATTTGCCTGAAAAGAAATTACAAAATGGAGCAATCGGTTAAAGGTAATGTAGTTGATATTTTCAATCAAAAAATTTATGCCGCGGAAATAAAAATTGTAGACAATAAGATTGCTTCAATCTCACCACTTACCACTGATTACTTACAACTTAGCACTTACATCCTTCCTGGTTTTATCGATGCGCATGTTCATATCGAAAGCTCTATGCTATTGCCATCAGAGTTTGCAAGGCTCGCAGTCGTGCATGGAACTGTGGGAACTGTGAGCGACCCGCATGAAATTGCAAATGTTTGCGGGATGAAGGGAGTTGAGTTTATGATTGAAAACGGAAAAACGGTTCCTTTCAAATTCAATTTCGGTGCTCCAAGCTGTGTGCCTGCCACTGTTTTTGAAACTGCCGGCGCTTCGCTCAATGCCGAAGATGTGAAAGCATTACTTGAAAAAGATGAGATCAAATATCTCAGCGAGATGATGAATTTCCCGGGCGTTCTCAATAATGATGATGAAGTAATAAATAAAATAAAATCAGCGCACCGATTGAACAAGCCTGTCGACGGTCATGCTCCGGGGTTACGGGGAGAAGTTGCAAAAAAATATGTTGATGCAGGCATCAGCACAGATCATGAATGTTTTACTAAAGAGGAAGCACTGGATAAATTAAAATACGGGATGAAGATTATTATCCGCGAAGGCAGCGCTGCAAAAAATTTTGAAGCATTGATTGATTTGTTGAATGATTATCCTGATATGATGATGTTTTGCAGCGATGACAAACATCCTGATAGTTTGGTTGCAGGACATATTAATCAGCTCTGCGCAAGAGCTGTCCAAAAAGAAATTGATATTTTCAAAATCCTGAAGGCTGCATGTATTAATCCCGTGTTGCATTACAAATTAGATGTTGGCTTATTAAGAGAAAATGATTTCGCTGATTTTATTGTGGTGAAAGACCTGAAAAATTTTGAAGTGCTTCAGACATATATTAATGGTGAATTAGTTGCAGAAAAAGGCGCATCAAAAATCATCACCAAAAAGTATGAACCTATTAATCAGTTCAATTGTTCAAAAAAAAATGTCGGGGATTTTAATTATAGCCTGAATAAATGGGGCGAAGATGAAAATATAGAGCAGGCTTATGCGATAGAAGCTTTGGACGGGCAATTAATCACTAATAAATTATTAATACCGATTAATGTATTGAGCGATGGCAGTGGTTATTTACAAAGCAATACTGAAAAAGATATCCTGAAAATAATTGTGGTAAACAAATATGCTAATGCGCCAATTGCAAAATCTTTTATCAAAAATTTTGGATTGAAGAAAGGCGCAATCGCCTCTTCTGTCGCACACGACAGCCACAATATTGTTGCAGTGGGCGTTGATGATGAAAGTTTGTGCAAAGCTGTTAATCTGATTATAGAAAAACAAGGTGGCGTGAGTTGTGTTGATGGCGATGATGAAATGATTCTGGCATTGCCTGTTGCAGGATTAATGAGCAACGAAAACGGTTACGAAATTGCGCAGGATTATACGGCGATTGATGCGATGGCAAAAAAGTTAGGCTCAAAATTATCAGCACCTTTTATGACATTATCTTTCATGGCGCTTCTTGTGATACCTCATCTGAAATTAAGCGACTTAGGTTTGTTTGATGGCAATCAATTTAAATTGATATGATACATCATAATATGGCAAAACGGTCATTAATGCCACGAAGCGGTCAATTCTGTTGAATTATTACGACTCAAACTGCAATACTGCTTAAACGACATCCGTTCTACTTTTATTAAACCCTATTTCATTTTGCCTTATTCTGTGATTGGAGTTAACTATTACCTTTCCAATGCAGAAATTTGTTTCAATCATATTGATAGCATTTGTTGTGCTCCTCGGTAAAAATGCAATGTCCCAATGCACAGCTTCCGGCTACGCAAATGGCAGCACGTTTGCAAACGATGCATCTACAGGAAGCCTTGCATTTGGAACTCCTGCCAATGCTAAAAATAATGATGGCAGTTATGCTTCTGCAACAGCAACAGCGGTTCTTTTAACCCTTAGTAATACAAATTATTTAAAAGCAACCAATTTTGGTTTCAACCTTCCAGCAACTTCAGTAGTGTGTGGCGTCGAAGTAAGCGTTGTTAAAAAAGCATCGGGGCTTAATATTGTTGCTTATGTTAATGATAACACTGTGAAGCTTTTTATCAACGGGAGCATAACCGGCAATAACAATGCCTCTGCCACTCATTGGGGCACTTCAAATGCGACGACGACTTACGGTAGCCCTACTGATTCCTGGGGAATTAATCCGGCGACATTGAACTATTCAAATGTCAACTCATCAGCCTTCGGAGTTGTGTTTTCTGCGAATATAAATGGGTTAGCAGGCCTGGGAACTGCAGCTAATATCGATCAGGTGCAGGTGAATGTCTATTACGATATTACACCTTTAGCACTCGGGCTTGAAAGCTTCACTGCAATAAAAAATAACGGCTCTTGTTTTTTATCGTGGGCGGTGAACAGAGATAATAGTTACAACAATTTCGTTGTGCAGCGTTCTTCAGATTTGAATAATTGGGAAAATATCGCAAACATAAAAGCTGAACAAAATCAGCAGCAATATTTATTTGATGACGAAAAACTTCTTGCTGGCAACAACTATTACCGCCTTCAAATAATCAATGCAAGTGGAGAGACAAGCTATTCAAATATTTCATTGGTTTCGGGCGAGCAAAATGAACCTGCAAGAATTTATCCAAACCCTGCTTCGGATAATTTTAATATCGCCGCAAGGCCAACCACGCATAATATTCAAATAAGAGACGAATATGGAAGAATCGTCAAATCACTCAAGATATCTTCGCCAACAGATCATATTAAAATACAGATAGCCGATCTTAAATCAGGGGCTTATTTTGTGCAGATAGATCATTCCGTTTTAAAGTTGTGGAAGAAATAAAGCTTCCCGAAAAATCTTTCACCGACATTATCCCTGTTTTCGCCGCTCTCATTGTTCATGTTGCCTAAATAGCTTATGACGCGAAACAAATGCTCATTAGTTTTATGTCATAAATAAAAATTATGGGCACTCAAGATCAAAATAATGACTTTAACCAACACAGGCGCGATGGAAGAATACTGGCCGGCCTTTTTGTTTTGGTAATCGGAGCTGTTTTTTTAATGCGGGAACTTTCATTCCCATTTTTCCCTAGCTGGATTTTTACCTGGCCGATGATACTTATTGCGGTCGGTATTTATTCCGGCCTCAAACATAATTTTCGCAGCGGCGGTTGGCTGATACCAATCGTAATCGGAGGTGTTTTTTTGTTTGATGAAATGAATTTCGGTTATGACCTGCATCGCTTTATTGTTCCTGCAATTATTATTGGTGTTGGGCTGATGATGATACTGAGGCCTAAACGCAACCGCAACTGGGAGCGCCCTGAATGGAGCGAATGGCAAAAAGAAAAAATCGTGAATGAAGCGAAAGGATATGCGCCGAATTATTCTTCAGAAGATTTTTTTGATTCAACCGCTGTTTTTGGTTCTGCAAAAAAAGTAATCATTTCCAAAAACTTCAAAGGTGGCGATATCACTTGTTTCATGGGCGGTTGTGAAATTGATTTCACACAGGCAGACATGACGCATCCTGCTGTTCTTGACATGACATTGTTTTTTGGCGGTGGAAAAATTATAGTTCCCTCAGATTGGCAGGTGAACAATCAGATTACTCCTGTTTTCGGAGGTGTTGATGACAAAAGAAGACAGCCGTTAACAACTAACTCGGATAAAATTTTGATATTAAAAGGCACTTGCTTTTTCGGAGGGTTTGAGATTAAGAATTATTGAGAGTGAATGGTCAATTGTCAATGGTGAATAGTGAATATGAGAATCATGCACATTTCGACTAGCTCAGGCATTCATTCCGGAGATGAATGGAAAATTGAAAATGAAAGTTGTTGCCGATTGTGATGCTGAAGCTGAATAGAATATTTACAGTACAAGAGTGCGACGCAAGGATGTTGAATAGTGTTGATGTCGCTCCTAGCATAAAAAAATTTCCAACTAACTAATTTATCGTTTTATGAACTGGTATCTTGCAAAAATGGTTTACCGGATTATCTGCGGAGATGGCAGCCATACTCCGCAGTTTGATGAGCAGTTGCGATTGATAAAAGCAAATGACGAGTTTCATGCTTTTCAAAAAGCGCAATTGCTGGGCGAGCGTGAACAGGATAATTTTTTGAACGCAGCGCAGAAACCTGTGCACTGGAAATTTATTGATGTGAGCGAATTGCATAAATTAGATGACCTGATTGATGGCGCTGAAATGTATTCGCGGATTTGTGAAGATGATGATGCGGAAATTTTTATTAACATCACGCATTTGAAAGCTGCACATATTCTGGAGAACAGCATGAAACGCTCAGTGCACCTGAATTGAGCGTGAATGGTGAATTGTCAATGGTGAATAATATTGACCATTCACTATTGACTATTGACGAAACTTGTTTTATAAATAGATTCGCGACTTGACTACTTCAGCCAATAAAAAATTTAAACTTGTTTTTGCAATATGGTGGCTTGCATGGGCCGTGCTGCATTATAGTGTCGTGTACAATTATGGAACGACAATCTTTGAAGCACTTGCGGATAGTTTTATCAGCAATATTACATTAGCTGGTTTTTGCTGGCTCATCATTAATAACATGCGTTATTATTTGCCACGCCAGGAAAAATATTGGTATGTGTTGACGATTAGTTTTGGTTTGGCTTGTATGTGGCTGATTATTGTGCGAGTGATTCTTTGGGCGCTTTTCAAACACGAGAACCCTTATCTTGAATTAGTGAATCGGTCATCTACCATTCGATACGGGATTGCATTTTTGATGTTGGGTTGTATGGCGATGATGTGCCTTTTGTGGTTCACGCAAAAAGAACAAAAAGAAATGGACGCAAGAAAAATAGAAGCGGAAAATTTAGCAAAAGAAGCAGAGCTTTTTAAACTAAGACAACAATTGCAGCCGCATTTTTTATTCAACAGTTTGAATTCAATCAGCGCACTTGTTGGTACGCAGCCCGAACAGGCAAGAAAAATGGTGCACCAGCTTTCTGATTTTTTGCGCGGCACATTAAAAAAAGAAGAGAACCAATTGGTAAATCTGGAAGAAGAATTGGAATATCTTGAATTATATCTTGATATTGAAAAAGTCAGGTTCGGTCATCGGCTGTCGACAGTTGTTGAATGCGAAGAAGGAAGCAAACAAATGAAATTACCGCCATTGTTGCTGCAGCCAGTTGTTGAAAATGCGATTAAGTTTGGCTTGTATGACACGAGAGATGATATTACAATTCGCATTGCCGCAAGCTCAAAAAATAATTATCTGGAAGTGACCGTTGAAAATCCATTTGACCCAGAAACTTCTTCACCCAAAAAAGGAACAGGTTTTGGGTTGAGCTCCGTTCAGCGAAGATTGTATTTACTATTTGCGAGAAATGATTTAGTTGAAACAAAGGCAGAAAATAATTTATTTATTACTAAGGTGAAAATACCTCAGTCTCTGTGAACCTCTGTTCTCCTCAGCGGTTCTCTGTGGGCGAGAAAATTAAATCGAAAAAGTATCTGACTGTTAATCAGAAAGTCAAAAAAATATGAACAATGAAAGCATTGATAATAGATGATGAGCCTTTAGCAAGGTCGATTGTGAAAGAATATTTGCAAAGCTATCCAAAAATTGAATTGGTGCAGGAATGTGGCGATGGTTTTGAAGGTGTGAAAGCAATTCAGCAACACCAGCCAGATATTATTTTTCTCGACATACAAATGCCAAAAATAAATGGCTTTGAAATGCTTGAGCTGATTGATCATCCGCCTGCAACCATTTTCACAACAGCTTTTGATGAATACGCTATCAAAGCATTTGAAAGCCATGCAGTGGATTATTTATTAAAGCCATTCAGCAAAGAAAGGTTTGACAAAGCCATGCAAAAATGGTTGAGCCAGGGTAATATTGCTGCACAAAAAAATAACACACAATCTTTATTAGAATCAGCTTCGCAATCACCATCACAAAGCCAGCGCGTTGTTGTGAAAATCGCAGGAAAAATAAAAATCATTCCGGTTGAAGAGATTCATTATCTCGAAGCATCTGATGATTATGTAAAAATTCACACCAAAGAAGGAAGTTTTCTGAAGAACAAAACCATGAGCCATCTTGAGCAATCGCTGGATGCAAATATTTTTACGCGTACACATCGCAGTTATATGGTGAACGTTCAGCAAATCACCCGCATTGAACCTTATGAAAAAGAAAGCTATGTTGTAATTTTAAAATCTGGAGCGCAAGTTCCTGTTAGCAAAACTGGTTATGCAAAACTGAAGCAGGTGTTGGGACTGTGATGGTGAATGGTGAATAGTTCTTAATCTTTAAAATTACTTTCTTATTTCTTATTATTAATTTCTGATTTCTCATTCTTTGTATCAGCTTCTTCACCCACAATATTTATTATATACTTCGGCAGTTGTCCTCTCGACAATTCATCTTTTGCGGATGAAATGGATAATCTGTCTGCAGCAATTTGTTTTTGCTGCGTGAGATAATCTGCTATCACCTGATTTCTTTTTTGCATGATAGTGTTCACGATAGTATCCACTTTCAATTTCCCAATGACCTGAATACATTTTTCCTGAACAGACATAAATGATGAACCACCTTGTAATTTGCTGTTCACATAAGAATTGAAAACAGAATCTTTATTATCAACTGAATCAATTCGTTTTTGCAATTGAGTTGTGATACTATCTGATGCAATATTCAAATATTGCTTTTTGATTTGCTGAAGCGCATACACTTCTCCTTCATCTTTTCTACTTGTCACCTGGATTAATTGCAATTTCACTTCCGGTTTTTGCGCAAGCACATTCGCCAGATTGTCTAACACCTTTTTCTGAGAAGCGCTAATAGAATTTTGCATGTAATCAAAATTCACCTGATTATAATCTTCTTCTTTGCCACCAAAAGCATTGGCAAAAAAACGAAACGGCGCAGTCGCTGCTTTCACCATGATGTTTTTCAGCACTTGCCAAACAACTTTTCCCCATTTGAATTTCGGGTCATCCAGACTTCCAGTCACCGGAATATCCAAATGAATATTTCCATGAACATCTTTCAATAACGAAACTGCCAGGCGAACCGGAATGTTCATCGCCGTTTTATTTTTCACTTTTTTCCCGGCTTCTATCTTCACAATGTCGAGCACATTTTTGCTGGTGAGTTTTCGATTTAAAATAACTGTCTTGTTTGTGTAAGTCGCAACACCATTTAAAAACGGAGTCGCCACATAATATTTTGAATAAGGATTGAAATCTGACACAAGCAATCCGCTCACAATCCCATCAATTTCCATGTCTTCAAAATTTTTCGGGCTAACGGCAAGCGTTGCTTTTAAATCTCCTGACCTGTTCAGCAAAGAATGAACATCGAGCGAAATGCGGTTATTATCACTACTCACTTTATTGCTGAGCATATATAATGAATCAAGGTCGTACTGAAATTTATCGCCATGTGTGTAATCAGTAAAAATCAAATGACCGCCTTCAATCTTCACCTGATTGGCGTTGTAATTGCTCGCGATATAATCTTTCATGATGCTTCGTACATAATCAGCCATCATGATAAAAATATTTGCATACGCAGTGACAGCAGTATCAATTGAGCTTTTTCCGGGCGTTGTCATTAACCGCTGAAAATTGTATCCATCATCATACATCGAAACTTCCACATAAGGTCGTGTGATGTCAATCGTTTTAAAATTGTAGAAATTATTTTTTGTGTTGATGGAATCAACTTGAATATTCATTTTTTCTACAGCAGTTAATCTGTCGGAAGTAACATCGACAATCGCAAAATCTTCTGCACTCACATTTCCGCTTGCCGCAATTTCTGAAGCCTTATGCATATTGCCGCTAATCGCCAAACCTGCGCTGAGCAATCCATCCAGCGATTTTACTTTCAGGTAATCTTTCAGGTAAGGATACAAAACATTGATGTTGAATTTCTGCAATTCAAATTTTGTTTTGTACACGAATGAATTTGAATTGATATTTAGATTACCTGCAAGTTTGCCGCCGGTTGGGACTGCAAGACTTGTTGTGATGTCGTAAATAGGATTATCCCATGCAATCAATGGAATTTTCGTATCCCAATCAATCACTTCAATTTTATTATATGGCGCAGTGTTTACGTAAACCAATTTTGCTGAATCAATCTGCAAATTTCGGATCCAATATTGCGCGGGCTTTGCATTTTTCGGAGAAGGCGGCGCATCCGTCACAAAACGTTTTATCAAATCGCTGTAGTTAAATCGATTTCCTGTTTGAGTGATATTAATAATCGGTTTGTCAAATTGCAGTTCAGTGATATCATATTTTGAAGCAATCAATTTGTGCGTAGAAATCGTTGCTTCAATTCTATCGCATGCAAGAAAAATATTATTGCTCTTCGCTTCAAAAATTTTCAGTTTATCAAAACGGATATTCCCCGTGAGCAGGTTGATGTGCAGGTTATCCATCTTTATTTTTCTCCCGGTATATTCTTCGCTCCTCGTTTCAATCACATATTTCACGATAGAAGAAAGAAAGAAAATAAAAATGAAGCATGCAGTTAACAAAGCAGCCAAAACAATAATCAGGATTCTTTTCCATTTCATAGTTAAAAGGTTTTCAAGGATATCTTTACTCAATAATTATCACGAAGGATTGAGGTTTTTATTGTGTTCAAGCGAATGCAGATTTTCACGCAAAGAGCGCAACGAATGCAAAGCACGCAACGAAGAAGCAAAGATACAAGCTCGTTAACTACTTTGTGTTCAGCGAACTTGTTCAAAAAATATTAAGCTTCCTGCCCAATCCAAACTGCCCCGCCGATGCTGTTGCGACTTGCGCCAGTCACAGAACTCAGCACATTATTTTCTTCGCGCCAACGAAGCACTCCAATCAGCGCCATCACCGCTGCTTCTTTATATTTTATCAGGTTTTCATCCGGAACAACCACTTCAATATTCAATTCATTCAAATTATTTTTTATTCTTTCTGTTAAGAAATTGTTGAAACTGCCGCCGCCGGTAGAGAGAAGTTTCCAGTTGCCAGTTTTCAGTTGCCAGTTCTCCTCCGCAAGTTGATTATTATCACTCAATAAATTTTTTACAGCATTTTTTATTTGCTTCGCAATATGCTCCACATAAGTTCTCATTGCATCTTCAATCTCACACCCCGAATCCTGAATAACTGGATACACGACCTCAGCCCCAAAACTATTTGCTAATGATTTAGGATATGCATGACCGTAATATTCCAGATTATTTAGTTTCGTTAATAACTCTTCGTTAATATTTCCCTGAAATGCAATTTCACCTTTATCATCAAATTCTTTTCCTGCTTTGTTAGCCAGCAAATTCAAAACTGCATTTGCCGGGCAAACATCGAAGGCTATAAATTTTTCTTCTTTTTTAAAAGAAATATTTGCAATGCCACCGAGGTTCAGGAAAAAATCTAAATCATTCAGCAATAATTTTTCTCCTATGGGAACAATCGGCGCTCCTTGGCCGCCAAGCGCCATATCCATCGCACGCAAATCACTGACTACATTAATACCTGTAGCTGCAGCAATCGCGGCACCATCGCCGAGCTGAGCAGTCATCTTTTTTTTAGGAACATGAAATGTTGTGTGTCCATGCGACGAAATAATCTGCACCTGGTATTGCAAATTATTCTCAGAAATAAATTTATTTACCTGCTCACCGAGATAATGTCCATAAGAAGTATGCAGCAATTGATAATCCAGCGCATTTAATGTTGTTGCTGATTTCAACCTGCTTTTCCACTCTTCATCATATTCGTAACAATCAGCTTTGATGATTTCAAAATTCCATTTACCCGCATTTTCATGCAGATGTACAAACGCAATGTCAAGCCCGTCCAACGAACTGCCGCTCATGAGCCCAATCGCTCTGTAAACCATGAAAAGAATTTTAGAATGTGAATTTAAAACTTAGCTTTGCCAGCAAGGTTTTGGGTGCCAATTTCGGACTTTTAATTTTGATTTATGGTTGTTAATTTAAGCCAGCATTATTCTCTGTTGAGCGATTGGATTAGTGAAATCAGGGATGAAGAAATCCAAAAAGACAGAATGCGCTTTCGCCGCAATCTGGAACGTATTGGAGAAGTGGCTGCATTCGAAATAAGCAAAACGCTTGCTTTTGAAGAGAAGGAAACACAAACACCATTAGGGATTGCCATCACCAAAACATTAAAAGAACAGCCTGTTCTGGCAACTATCTTAAGAGCAGGCCTGCCTTTACATAACGGATTATTAAATTATTTTGATAAAGCAGATAATGCATTTATATCAGCTTTCCGCAAGCATAATCGCGATGGCTCTTTTGAAATCAGCCTTGATTATGTTTCATGCCCTGAGCTTGAAGGGCGTGTTGTGATTATTTCAGACCCGATGCTTGCAACAGGTTCTTCATTAGTAAAGACAATTCAGTTCCTTCGAGAGGAAGGCAAACCTTCTGAGATACATATCGTTGCAGCTATCGCATGTACTGTCGGCATTGAATACGTAAAGCGCAGTGAACCAAACTGTAAAATCTGGTGCGGCGCAATCGATGATGAATTGACTGCTAAAGGCTATATTGTTCCCGGTCTTGGTGATGCCGGTGATCTTGCTTTTGGCACCAAAGTGCAGATGTAAAATTTTGTTATTCACTATTGTTTCTTGATTTTTTTTATTACTTTTCGCCTTGCATATTTGCCGGGCTTAGCCTAACTCCCAAAAATCCCTTGTAAACAACCGCGTCGCTGATTTACCCGTAATTAATTGTAGTGATTTGTTTTTCAGAAGCCATCATACTGTTTTATGAAAAAAAAGACTTTTTTACTGCTCGTCTCGATATTGTCCTTCTACGCTATGCAAGCACAAGATCCTGCATTTTCACAGTTTTTTGCCTCACCATTAACGCTTAACCCGGCTCTCACAGGAAAATTCAACGGAGCTTTGAGAGTTGCCGGCAACTACCGCAACCAATGGCCAGAAATCAATAATGCATTTATTACTTCAACAGTTTCTGTTGATGCCCCGATTTTTAGCAATAAGCTTCCAGATAATAATATGTGGGGAGTTGGCATTATGGCTATGACTGACAGAACGGCTAACGGAGTGCTGAATAGCAATTATATTGCTTTATCAACTTCATATCATATTCCATTGGACGTTGATGGCTATCATTCTTTAGGCGTCGGCTTTCAGGGAACTTATGCAAGCAAAATTCTTGATGGAACAAAGCTCCATTTTGAAGACCAGCTCGACCAGCAAGGCGGCTGGACAATACCAAGCCAGGATGCCATCAGCAACCGACAGGTGACAGTCAATTATTTTGATATGAACATTGGTGCCTTATACAATGGATCAACTACGGGTGCTAATAACTTTTATTTCGGTGCATCCGTTTATCACATCAACAGCCCGAAAGAATCTTTTCTGGCTGATGACAAATATGTGCTTCACCCCCGCTTCACTGTTCATGGCGGAATTTCGCAACCCCTCTCAGATGGTGCATCTTATGTTCATTTCAGTGGACTATACAGCAATCAGGCAAATGCGAATGAATTTGTTTTAGGCGGTGCGTGGTCTGTAATGGTCAATCATGATAATGATAACCCTACAAGTTTTTATGCCGGCAGCTGGGTTCGCTTCAGCAATGTGACCGATGCGATCATCCCTTATGTAGGAATGGAGTTTGGCAACTTCAGCCTTGGGCTCACTTATGATGTAAATATTTCTTCTCTGAAAACAGCTTCAGAAAGCCGGGGTGGTATTGAAATTTCCCTTATTTACATTAAGAAGAAATCAGACGGGAAAAAAGGAGTTCCCTGTCCGAGATTTTAATTCGGATTTATTTCTTCCCACTTACAAATGCGTTATTTTTTACAGCAAACCTATATAATAATTTTGCATCTTCTCCGGCATAATCAACTCCGATTCTTGGAGTTGAAAGAATATTTTTTTTGCTTACTTTGAAACCATCATCAGCAATAAAAATCTCATTGCTCTGCAAATCACTTCCTGTGTGATCAGTTGATATTCCCAATGCTTTTGAAACGTTTCCCGGACCTTTCGTCAATGTAAAATCTAATTTCTTCTTTTTCGTCCTTTTGAGCATTTCATCAATTCCATTTAACGGCTCTACCGCACGAATGAGAATTGCATGCGGCACATCTTTTTTATTTGTGACCACATTAAATAAATGATGAATGCCATAACAGAGATACACATACGCAGTTCCGGCATCGCCAAACATGATTTCTGTCCGGTTTGTCCTTCGTCCCCCAAATGCATGAGAAGCCCTGTCAGTAACGCCTTCATAAGCTTCTGTCTCCACAATTCTTCCGGATGTTTCAACCCCATCAAAATGTGTGATTAAAATTTTCCCTAATAAATCTTTGGCTATTTTTACCACATTTTTGCCTGCATAAAAAGAATAACCAAGTTTTTTAATTCCTTGCACCAATAAATATTTTTAAGTTTGAATGATGAAACTTTTTTTAACTTATCCGCCGTGGTGGATACCAGCTTCAGTAACTCCGATTGAACATTCTTGCGTCGCAATCCGTTCAACAGTATTGCTACTATTGAGCTCTGGTTTCACAATCGGAAGCTTTGCTAACAGCTCAAAGCTAACCGCTAAAAGCTCTCTTCTTCACTCAATCAAAAATAACCTTATTGCTTAAAGAAATCGTCATATCAATTCAATCCTATTTAAAAGCGCATTATTTTATCAGCAAGCATAAGCTGTGGAAATGGATTATCATCCCTGGAATTTTGTACATGATCCTTTTTTGCATCGGCATGTATTTTTTCTGGACTTCTTCCGATGATGCTGTTGCACGATTGAGCGCTTTCATTGGTATTGACAGATGGCTTCATCATAAACAAAATGCTTTTCTCAGTTTTTTATTTGTGATGGGCGGAATTATGGTTAGGCTGATCCTTGTTTTTTTCTATTTTTCATTGTTCAAATATTTATTCCTCATTATCGGCTCTCCCGTTTTTGCATACCTGAGTGAAAAGACAGAATCATTGATAGAAGGAAAAGAATTTCCTTTCAGTTTCTCTCAGTTAATAAAAGATATGATGCGCGGCATTCGGGTTGCTGTTCGCAATTCATTATGGCAAACTGTTTATACCATTTCTATTTTAATACTTTCTTTTTTTCCGCTTGTTGGTTGGATAACACCTGTTATTTCGATGTTTGTTGAATGTTATTATTATGGTTTCTCCATGCTTGATTACAGTTGTGAGCGCCATAAATTATCTCCTTCAGAAAGTTTTGCATTCATCGGAAAGCGCCGCGGATTGGCAATCGGAAACGGTTTGGTATTTTACCTGATGCACTTCATTCCATTCATCGGATGGGTGCTTGCGCCTTCTTATGCAGTAGTTGCGGCTACCATCAGTTTATATCATCAGAATCTTGAATCGTAATGGCTACTAACGCGAACGTATATCTGATTCCAACTTTTCTGGATGAAAATGCTTTGCAGACAATTCCTCTTTATGTAATTGATGCTGTGAAACAGTGCAATGTTTTTTTTGTAGAGAATGAGCGCAGTGCCAGGCGTTTCCTCAAAACTATTTGGAAAGAAATGGTGATCGACGATTATGAATGGTTCGCTATTCACAAAGCCGAAGAAGAAATAAAAAATGAATTCAGAAAAAAACTGAAAGAAGGAAAAACAATTGGAATACTTAGTGAAACAGGCTGTCCGGGCATTGCAGACCCCGGACAAATTTTAGTGGCTGTTGCTCAGGAAGAAAATGCAGTCATCAAACCATTAGTCGGGCCAAGCTCTATCCTGCTTGCGTTAATGGCAAGCGGAATGAATGGGCAACAATTTCAGTTTGTTGGTTATCTGCCTATCGAACAAAATGAAAGAATAAAAAAAATAAAAGAACTGGAGGTTGAATCGCAGAAAAAAAACTGCACACAGATTTTTATAGAAACACCTTATCGCAATAATCAATTAATGCAAACGATTTTGAAAAATTGCAAGCCGCAATCAAAATTTTGTGTTGCAGCAAATCTTACTTCAGCAGACGAAACGATTCAAACAAAAACAATAAGTGATTGGAAAAACAATATGCCTGAATTACACAAACGGCCAGCAATCTTTCTATTGTACGCAGGAACTTATTAATTAATTGGCTACACGCTTAAACCCTGTAATTAAATATTCACTGTCACCACGCCATGGAATTGTTTTGCGATATTGTTTATATTCTAGTTCCACACACTGGTCTTGCAAATTTTGCAGTGAGTCTGCCAAAGCTTTATCCTCAATGGAAAATAAAAATTTTTCAGGATTTACCAGTTGCCTGCAGCTTAGCCACATCTCTCCTTCATAAGTTTTAAAAACATTTCCTTTGTTAGTTATTTTTACAAGCAATCCTTTTCTTTCCCCATTGCTGTACACATTATAATAAAACCAATAAACAAAAAGCACCAACAGCGCAATCACAATCAGCAGAGTTGACCACAGAAATTTTTTCATAATTAAAGTTTTTAAAATTAAAAGCCATATTTATCAACCAGATAAATTAATGCTGTCATATTGATGGCACCTAATTCCAATTCTCTTTTGTTCACGTTTTCAAACACATCATTTGGCGTGTGATGATAATCAAAATATCTCTGCGAGTCTGGTAGCAACTCGGATACTGGTGTTCCAAGAACTGCATTTAAAGGACCCACATCCGCCCCACCACCTCCAGCAACAAATTTATAAACACCATAATCCACCAATAAAGGCAGCCATTTTTTTCTGATATTATCTAATTTATCAGCAGGCAAAGCAATGCTAAAACCACGCGGCGTGAAACCACCAGCATCACTTTCCAATCCGAAAATATGTTTTTCATTTTTTGCTTTTGCTTCGGCTGCATATTTCTCTCCGCCATCTCCGCGGTTTTCTTCATCTGCAAAAAGAACAACGCGAATGGTATGTTTGGGTTTATATCCGAGCGCTTTTAATGCACGCAATACTTCGATGGCATGCACACATCCTGCGCCATCATCATGCGCACCTTCAGCAGGATCCCATGAATCGAGATGACCGCCAACAGTAATAAATTCATTGGGAGATTCAGTTCCTGTAATCTCTCCGATTACATTGTGACCTGTTGTGTCGGACAAAGTATGTGCATTTGTTTTTAAAAAAATTTGCGCATTTTTATTTTGCTGAACTGCATCAACAATTTTATCAGCATCCCATAACCCGACAGCAAGCGCCGGGATTTTAGGCTGTGCGTTATCATATCTCATCGCGCCTGTGTGCGGAAAATTATCAGTAGAATTGGTGATTGCTCTTATAACTACTGCAACAGCTCCGTACTTCGCAGCACGGCTTGCTCCCATGCCACGATAACGCACCGCATCACCATAACCATAAAAAGTTTCAATAAATTTTGGGTTGAACTTATAATTATAAAAAACAATTTTCCCTTTTACTTCATCTTTCTTTTGCTCAAGCTCATCAAAAGAATTTACCAATAATACCTGTGCTGTAATTCCTTTGTTGTCTGTTCCTACTGAATTTCCCAAAGCAAGTGCGGCAAGCGATTCTTCCTTATTTCCGCTGATCAATTTCACTTCATCTTTCCCGCCGCGAACCCAACGTGGCACTTTGCATTCCTGCAGCCACACTTTATCTGCTCCCATTTCCTTCAATGTTTTCACTCCCCAGTCTTCTGCTTCATACATTTTCGGCGAGCCTGTTATTCTTCCACCAACAGTTTTTGTAAGCGTATGGAGATTACTGTAAGCTTTTCCATTCACTAATATCTCATCAGCAATTTTTCTGATAAATACGGAGTCGTCCGACTGTGCAAATAATGAAGCTGAAAATAAAACAAGTGAACAAGTGAACAGTAAGCGATGCATGGTTGTTAGTTTTAGCATTGCAAAATAAGCAAAGTGAAGATTAAATCATGATGAAAGGGAAAGAGATTATTAAGAATCTGATTAACTTCGGCGCTTTAGTAGTATGTCGTAAGTGATAAGTTGTAAGTACATAACTTGGAAATTCCTTACCACTTACAACTTGCCACTTAATCTTCACTTTGCACAAAACCAAAATATGCGTATAGGGATTGTTTGTTATCCAACATTTGGCGGAAGCGGCGTTCTTGCAACAGAACTTGGAAAAGCACTTGCAGATAAAGGTCATCAGGTTCATTTTATTACCTATCAGCAACCCGTCCGGCTGAATGAATTCAATGCAAATATTTTTTATCATGAGGTACGTGTTACAACGTATCCTTTGTTTGATTACCAGCCTTATGAAACAGCGTTATCAAGCACGATGGTGGATGTGATAGTAAATCATAATCTCGATCTTTTGCATGTTCATTATGCAATCCCTCATGCTTCCGCAGCTTATTTAGCAAAAAAAATAGTTGAAACACAGGGCAAAAATATTCCGGTGATAACAACGCTTCACGGAACTGATATCACACTTGTGGGAAGAGATAAAACATTTGCTCCGGTTGTTGCATTTTCCATTAACCAAAGCGATGCCATCACTGCAGTGTCAAAAGATTTGAGAGATGATACTTATAAAATTTTCGATATCAAAAAAGAAATCGAGGTCATCCACAATTTTGTAGATGTAAAACGATTTCATAAAAAACCAATTGATGCGTTCAGAAAAGTGATTGCGCCAAATGGAGAAAGAATTTTAGTGCATGCTTCGAACTTTAGAAAAATAAAACGCGTGCAGGACGTAGTGAAAATTTTTGCAGAAGTCAGAAAAAAAATCCCAAGCAAATTATTGTTTGTAGGTGACGGACCGGAGCGCCCCATAGCAGAAGAGCTTTGCCGTGAATTAGACCTTGATAATGACATGCGCTTTGTGGGGAAACAAGAACAAATGGAAGAGATACTCGCTATTTCTGATTTGTTCCTGCTCACATCGGATTATGAAAGCTTTGGGCTTGCAGCATTGGAAGCCATGGCAGCCGAAGTTCCTGTGATATCCACCAACGTTGGCGGCTTGCCGGAAATTAATGTGAATGGAGAAACCGGTTATCTCAGCAATGTCGGAGACATTGAAGATATGAGCAAGCATGCTATTGAAATATTAAAGGATGATGTTGTGCTGAAAAAATTTAAAGCTAACGCGCTCGCACATGCGAAGAAGTTTGACATCCATAACATCGTTCCAAAATACGAGCAACTGTATAACAGGTTTTGTAAATGTTTGTGAGGAAGTCGGCGGCCTTCGGACGACAATCGTCAGACATAAATTCTAAATTCCGGATAAATTTTGCAAGCTTATTTTCAGCAATTTCCAATTATCAACATTCGATAACTGACGACCATTTCATTTTCTTCTCAGCCATTGCTCAGGATTAAGATTTTTATTTGCATCGTCAAGAATAATAAGTTGAATTTCTCCATTACCATCTGAATTTTCTCCTGCTTTACCGATTATTTGTCCAACTTTAACTTTATCACCTTTTGATACAGAGGCTGAGGAAAGATTACTATAAGATGTAAAATATTTTCCATGCTTTAGCAAAACAACTGACGCTCCTTCAATACTGAATACAGACGAAACTTCACCATCAAATACAGCCTTAATAGAAATACCAGATTGTGTCTCTATCGTAATACCTGGGCTATTAATTTTGATTCCTTTCATGCCCTCAACTTCTGAAAAACCAAAAGGTACGGTAACATGACCGGCTTCAACAGGCCACGGTAATCTTCCTTTATTTTTATAAAAGTTTTCTGATATAATCATTCCTTCCGGAGTTAAAGGAAGAGGGCTACTTTTGGTTTTAGTAGTAGATGCGTTCAAATTGCCCGACTTAACGGCCGCAGAATTATCTACAGGATTATTATTAGCATTATTTTCTTTAACAGGATTTGTTTTTGCTTCTGCTAAACGCTTCTTTTCTTCAGTAGCTTCTCTGTCTTTGGCCAACTTTATTTCGCGATTGATTGCAACCCGTAACGCAGCCTGCAATTTTCCATCCTGCCTTTTCTTTATTGCCAAATCTTTCTGCAATTCTCTTTCACGCGATTTCAGGCTTGACACAAACTGGTCTTTTTCTTTTTTCTCATCCTCAAGCACTTCTTTTTCTTTATTCTGCTTTTTCAGCACAACATCTTTTTCTTCGCGCTTTACCTTAAGGCCGCTAATCTTGTTTTGCAAAAGCACTTGTGTCTTGGCAATGTTCTGTGCTCTTTCTTCACGGTAAGCTCTATACGATTTCAGGTATGCCACTCTTTTCACGGCGTCATTAAAACTGGCGGCGGAAAAAATAAAATTCAAAAAATCATAATTGCTCCTGTTTTTGTATGCATATACAACGCTTTCTTCATATTGCTTTTTCAGTGTGTCGAGCTCTTTGCGGAGGTTCAAAATATCGCGCCATGATTGGTTCATGTCGCTTTGTATGAGGTTCACCTGTGCATTGATATTTTGTATCGCAGCTTCCCTCAATCTTAATTTTCTTTGTAGCAAAGCGAGCTGGCCCAGCGTTTGTTTCCTGTTCTTCTTTGTTTCATCTAAGGTTTGCTTTACATCTTCAATCTGTTTTTGAATAGCGGCACGTTCCTTTTCAAGGTCGCTGCGGCTTTGAGAAAATGAAGCGATGGATGAAATCAATAATAAAAGAATGAAAAGAGGTTTCAGCATATCATTGCTTTAACGGGTTTAATAAATACATAGGGCGGATGGGGCAAAGCACATTATGCAAAATTTATTTTATAACGCTTATTTGTGTTTATAATTTTTCGGGATCGTGAATGGAAAGCTTAAGTTCTCGTTAAAATTAAATTGTTTGTACACAAATTCAATATCAATTTTCCATTTCTCAGTAATCGAAATTCTTCTGTATGTCGAAAAGTTATTTGAGTAATCACCGTATGTCAAATCGCATGTTCTGGGAAGCATTACATCTACATTATCTAGCTTGCTATGGTTCAATGTGTATCCTTGATTATTCAGTGTCAGGTAATTTTTAAAAACTTTGCCAATGCTTAATAAAGAAATAGCATTCGCTTCTTTTCTGTAAAAAACAATATTGCTGTCGAGATAAATCGGATTGCCCATCAGCAAATCCTGCAGCGTATAAAAATCCAGCGGTATTCTCGCCGTTTCCTGTAAAAAACCAACAGAGCGGAACACTAATTCTTTGTTCAGTTTGTTGAGTACTTTGACACTATCAGGCGTTATCAAAATTCTCAACGCTTCAATTCCTAATAATGCAGAAGCTTCCACTCTTATCCAAATGGCGCTGTCTTTTTTCATGCGAAGGAATGCAGTGAACTGATTATCCTTGCCGTTATTATCTACATAATCCACTTTGAGCTTGGCGGAAAATGTCTGAAAATCTATTTTGTTTTTTTCTACTTTGCTAAAGATGTCATTGATGAACCTGATCGAATCTTCTTTTGGATTGTCGACAATCACAACAGAATGTGCCGTATCCTTTTTGGAGTTAGAAATTGCTTTCTGGATCTTTTTAGCAGAACGGCAGCTTGCAATCAGCAACGTGACAAACACTATCCCAACAGCCAAATAAAAAAATCTTTTCATACACTACGATTTTCCTGTATGCCCAAAACCACCGGAACTGCGACTCGTTTCATTTATTTCTTCCGCAACTTCCCAATCTATTTTTTCAACTTTTGCAATCACCATTTGTGCGATGCGATCTCCTTGATTAATGGTTTGTTCTTCCTGAGAAAAATTTATCAGGATCACTTTAATTTCTCCGCGATAATCAGCATCTACAGTTCCAGGCGAATTAAGGCATGTGATGCCTTGCTTGATAGCCAGCCCGCTGCGCGGCCTCACCTGCGCTTCAAAGCCTTCAGGCAATTCAATAAATAATCCGGTAGGTATCAGCTTTCGCTCGAATGGTTTTAGTAAAACGGGGTCTTTTAGGTTAGCTCTGATGTCCATGCCTGAAGAACCTGCAGTAGCATATTCAGGCAATGCGTTGCCAGATTCGTTTATGATCTTCACTTTCAATTTCGGCATGGGCGCAAAGATAGTCAGCAAATGTGAAAATGGCGCAATGTGAAAATGTGAGAATCCGGAATCAAAATAAAATTATAGAACCAAAAAATTGAATTGAAATAAATATTCATTCATTCGCAAATCCGCACATCTGCACATTACTTAATTTTACATAGCAACACGTTCGCATACGCAACAAGCCCTTCACCTCTTCCCACAAAGCCCATTTTTTCTGTTGTTGTTGCTTTTATGCAAATATCATCATTTCTGATCTCAAGAATAGAAGCAATCACATTCCTCATCTCATCAGAATGCTTTTTTATTTTCGGTTCTTCGAGGCAAACTGTTGTGTCAATATTAACCACCGAATATTTTTTTTCTTTGATCAGGTCATAAGTTTTCTTCAATAAAATCTTGCTATCAATATTTTTAAAACCAGCATCCGAATCAGGAAAATGCATGCCGATATCTCCGAGGCTTAATGCACCAAGCATTGCGTCACAAATTGCATGAAGGAGAACATCCGCATCGCTATGCCCCAATGCGCCTTTGCTATGTGGAATTTTAACGCCGCCGAGCCAAAAATCTCTTCCTTCTACAAGCTGATGAAAATCTATTCCAAAGCCAATCCTGAATGACATGTGATGTTTTTAAAAAGAGAAAAGCGCTCTGACCTTTATGAAACAGGACAGAACGCTTCAAAATTATTTCTTTTATTAATACTGCTTGAATTAATTGTTTGTTGGAGCTGTAGAGGAAGTATTGTCTTTGTTATTATCAAGGTCAAATACCAATCCAAATCTCAAAGTGTTTGATAAAGGATTTCTTGTGACTCCATTTCCTGAAGGAACAAGGTAAGAGAAGTTCAATCCGATGACATTGTATTTAACACCAACACCAACCGTGAAGAATTTTCTGTCCCCTTGATTTTTATCTTCATAAAAATATCCGGCACGAACAAAGAACTGGTCTGCATAAGAATATTCTGCACCAACAGAAACATTGATCAGGCTTAATTGATTGCCTCCGCTAAAAGAGCTGAACCAGCTTCCCACTACACTTTTGCTTCTATAATTTGAAAGATTTATTGAATCCTGAGTGGCATCTGGGTCTGGATTTGGAGCGGCAGGCACTAATAATTTGTGAAGATCAAGGCCGAAAGTGATTTTGTTCTGCTCATCAAAAACGGCAGTATAAGCGGCACCAAGACTCAGGTTCGCAGGGATATAATCCTTTTGGGTTGCGTCGTTCGTGTAGCCAATCTTGGTGCCAAGATTGGTGAAGGTTGCACCAAAGTTCCAGCCCTGGCCATTTTCTTTGGCAAGTGTATAGAACAGGCTGATATCTCCTGCAACTGCATTTCCTGCTTTATAAATAGAACCCTGGCTTGGTGCATTTGCTGCCAGGTTAGAATGAATATATCTTAAGGCCAGGCCAATTGAAAGCCTGTCGGACAATTTTTGAGAGTAACCGAAATCTGCGCCCCATTCTCTTGGCTGCCCGGTGTTCAAAAGGTTTCCGCTTATATCAGTAAACTGAATATTACCAAGGCTAAAGTATTTAATAGAAGCAGACAAAGCTTGCTTATCATTCAATTTGTAAAAACCAGAAGCTGCTAATAAATAAACATCATTAAGGCCGAGGTCTTTCAGCCATGGAGTGTAGGTGAGCCCGATTCCTACATCATGTTTAGCGAAAGGAGTTTTCGCATTATTATATAAAGCTGAGTTCGCATCTGTGGGTGTCGCAACTCCCAAATCTCCCATACCACCGGCGCGTGCATCCGGAGAAATCCTCAAAAAGGGAACTGCGGTTGTGACAACACCATTGGCATAATATTGCGCATGCGTATAAGAACTAAAACCCGTAATCAAAATCAGAAAAGCAGTTAGCCTGAAAATCATCAATCGTTTCATGTGTTATAATTTAGCTTTAAAAGGTATCGTCAAGCTTTCATTGATCCCATTCAAAATTATTTGGCTTGGTTTTATCGGAATCCTATAAATGCTTAAGCTTGTAAAGTTATATCGCCGGGCTCTAAATTTAAGATTTATACAAATTTGTTTTTAAGCAATATAAATACGCAAATAAAATACCATATAAATATTATACCGCCATTTTTATTGCAATTATTCTCACAGCCATAGTTCCAGAATATACACGAACGGAACGAAACGCCATTTATTGTGCAGCAAATTGAATTTTACGAGTTTAGAAAATTAAAAAGACGGAGGAAACCTGACGGCACTTTGAATCGTTATTCAAATGTATAATAAATATCATGCTATAGGTTTTTTTCTACATTGAATCACGGGTTTATACTTAGGCAATTTTGATGAAACCATCTATATTCGCAATTCAGTATATCCTTTGGATAAACAATTGAGGCAATACAATATTCGCATCATATTTCCGTTTATCCAGTTTCAAATCACGGCTAAATGATTGTAAAAATGAATCTGAAAAACCTTGCTCTCTTCGCATCTTCTGCTTTGTTGATCACATCCTGCAGTAAGAAACCCGAACAATCCACAGTTACAGGCTGGAACTACAATGATAAAAACATGGGTGGTTACCAGGTAGCTTTAGAAAAAGAACAGAAAACCGGGCCAGGCCTCGTGTTTGTTCAGGGTGGTACATTTACCATGGGCTCTACTCAGGAAGACGTTATGAGTGACTGGAACAACGTTCCAAGAAGAGTTACTGTTAACTCCTTCTACATCGATAGAACCGAAGTAGCAAACGTTCACTACCGCGAATATCTTTATTGGCTGAATAATGTTTTTGATGGCGATGAATTCAAAGCAGTTCGTGATGGCGCATTGCCTGATACATTGGTTTGGAGAAGCGAGCTGGCTTATAATGAGCCATTGGTAGAATATTATTTCCGCCACCCTTCTTATAATTATTATCCAGTTGTAGGCGTGACCTGGAAGCAGGCACATGACTTCTGCTTATGGAGAAGCGACCGTGTGAATGAAAAAGCATTGGTTGATAAAGGTTTTATCAACAAAAACTCTTTGAAAAATATTCAGGGCCTTGGCCAGGAAAACTTTAATACAAAAGCATATTTGTTGGGAGAATATCAGCCAACTCCGGGCACTGCAGCAAAATCAAAAAAGAATGAGCTGAAAAACCCGAATGGCACACCAAGAACTCAGGTCACTTTTGAAGATGGTATTTTATTACCAAACTATCGCCTGCCAACAGAAGCAGAATGGGAATATGCAGCACTTGGATATATCAATCAAAATCCATTAGCAAGCAAAACTGATAAAAAACGTGGTGAGGAATTGGTGGTGAACAAACAGGTTTATTCATGGAGCAGCAATGTGAACGGCCTTCGCGACACAAAACACGGAAGCTGGCAGGGAACTTTCCTTGCTAACTTTAAACGCGGCTCTGGTGATAACATGGGGGTTGCAGGGGGCTTGAACGATAATGCAGTTTATACAGCGCCTGTTACTTCTTTCTTCCCGAATGGGTTTGGGATTTATAACATGTCTGGCAACGTGAGCGAATGGGTGCAGGATGTCTACCGTCCATTGTCAAACATTGATGTGGATGATGTAGCACCTTATCGCGGTAATAAATTTGAAGCAGTTGACATGGGCAAAGAAAATAAAGCTGAACGAGATAGCTTAGGCCACATAAAAATGCGTGACGTTACTGATGAGGAAAGCAAGAGCCGTCGTAACTATCAAAAAGGAAATGTGATCAACTATCTCGATGGTGATTCATTGATCACTGGGGTTAAATACAATAGCGATAGCGCATCTCATTATGGATATGGATTCACTACGCTCATCAGCGACAAATCAAGAGTGATCAAAGGTGGCAGCTGGAATGATCGTGCTTATTGGCTCAGCCCCGGCACACGCCGTTTCCTTGAAGAAGACCAGGCAAGCTCAACAGTTGGTTTCCGTTGCGCAATGGACAGAGTTGGCAGCCCGTCTGGCAATGGAAGACAAACAGGTATCAACTATAAACAGAGAAAACAAAATACGCGCAAGCAATAAAGAAATTCTTTTCAGTAAAAAGCCATCCGAATGTCCGGATGGCTTTTTTGTTTGGCTCATAATAGTTGATAGCAGATACATTTCTTTATTTGAATTATCAACTAACGAACCAATCAACTTTTCAACTTACCAACTTTTCACGTAGGTTTGTCTGCATGATATCTATTGAAGAATTATACAAGATCTATCAAAGCCATCCTTCCATTCAAACTGACACAAGACAGCTTAAGCAAGGCGATATTTTTTTTGCATTGAAGGGAAATAATTTCAATGGCAATCTTTTCGTAAAACAAGCTTTTGAAAAAGGAGCTGCTTATGCGGTAGTGGATGAAGCACAAAAAGAAACTTCAGGTAAAATCATCTTAGTAGATGATGTGCTGACAACTTTGCAAGCGCTAGCAAAGCATCATCGCCAGCAATTCAATATCCCTTTTATCGCCATCACCGGAAGCAATGGAAAAACAACAACCAAAGAATTAATACACGCCGTTCTTTCTTCAACTTTTAAAACATACACCACACAAGGCAATCTGAACAATCATATCGGCATCCCGCTTACTATTCTGAAAATAAAAGCTGATGCAGAAATAACTGTGATTGAAATGGGCGCTAACCACCAAAAAGAAATTGAAGGTTATTGCAAATACACGCTCCCTACTCACGGACTTATTACCAATGCAGGCAAAGCGCACCTTGAAGGATTTGGCGGAATAGAAGGCGTGAAAAAAGGAAAGGGCGAGCTCTTTGATTTTTTAAGAGCAAATAATGGAACAGCTTTCGTAATGTGGGATTACGAATACCTGCATCAAATGACAAATGGGATTTCAAAAATTATAAAATATGGAACTCACGATGCCAGCATTACGGGCATTGTGAGCAAGAGTGAACCTTTTCTCGAAGCTGAAATGACAAGCGGCACTTCAATCAAAAAAATAAAAACTCAATTAGTGGGCGATTATAATCTTCCCAACATTCTGGCAGCAGTTGCAGTTGGAAAATATTTTAATGTGGAGGATGAAAAAATAAAATCAGCCATCGAAAATTATGAGCCATCGAACAGCCGCTCCCAGATGATTGAAAAAGGTTCCAACAAAATCATATTAGATGCTTACAATGCAAATCCAAGCAGCATGAAAGCCGCTGTTGAAAATCTTGCAAAACTACATGCTGAAAAAAAAGTTTTAATGCTCGGCGCAATGGCAGAGCTTGGTGAAGAAAGTTTAGAAGAACATAAAAACCTGATCAGCCTCATCCAAAAATATGCCTGGCACAAAGTGGTTTTAGTTGGTGGTGATTTCTTAAAGATTGAAAACCCGTTCAGAACACTCAAGTCTTCATTGGAAGCAAAAGAATGGTTCCAAAAAGAAAACCTGCAAAATGCTTACATTCTTATCAAAGGGTCAAGGAGCATGCAGATGGAAAAGGTTTTGGAGTGAGTTATAGAAGAATGATCATGCGATTACTGAATATGTTTATTCTTTTTTAAAATAAGTCTCTTTCTAATTAATTCTTTTTCTACTTCATCTTTCAGCTTTTTCTGCTTTCCCTTTTCAAGGAGTTTTTGTTTAATCTTTTCTTTGGCAATTTCAGCTTCGATTTTTACTGCATATCTTTTTTGTACAAATTCTTTCTTTTTTTTCTGTCTGTCAAATACCAAATCGTTTGAACATAAAAATTCTTCTAATTTTTGTATGTCACTAAATGAAGGAGTTATATAAGTTTGTTTTTCGTTTACGAACATTAATTGTATAATTCTTGTGTCAGTTAACTGTACAAAAATATTTTCAGCTCTTTTTAAGCTAATTTTTAATTTTCTGCATAAATAAGCAGCAGAAGGTATTTGAAATCTTAATATGTCTCTTGCTGCATCATTAAATAATAAGTCTCTACTTGATGGCGGAATAATTTTTTTGCCTTTTAGATATAAATCATCTTCAGCAATAACTTTAATTAATGCATTTAATTCTTCTTCTTTTAACTCCCAATGATTATTTTGTTCAGCTTGCATTTCTTGAACCTCTTTTAACACATCTTCTTCTGTAAGCATTTTCATGTTAAATAAATATGAATTTACCTATGATAAAACTATTACACTAATATAAATCAAATTGAGTATTTTTATTAAGGTTAGCCAAACAAAAAAAGCCCCGCTTATCGCGAGGCTTTCAATATCGCACTTATCAATTTTATTTTTTCAGATATTTCGCTTGTGGCAGAATTACATTAGGGATTGTTGTTCCTTTTTCATAGATGTAAATCTCCGCACGCCTGTTCAGCCACGCCGTGTTCGGATTGCTGTTATCAGCTACAGGGTTTTCTTTTCCATAGAACCTTGAAGTCATCCTGTCTATAGAAATTCCTCTGCTGCTCATATATGAGTGAACAATATTTGCTCTCTTCCTTGATAGCATCATGTTGAATTCATTCGTGCCCACATTATCTGTATAACCTTTAATGCTAATCATTAGATTGTTGTCTTTCTTTATGCGGCCTATCACTTTATCAATCCTGGTGAATGCACTTGAGTTCAGGTCATATTGGTTGAATTCGAAATACACTACAAACTTCACAACTGCTTTTCCATCAATTGTGTCCACTTCAAAATCATCTACACTGAAATCATCATAGTTAAACGCTTTCAATCCTTTCTTTGCATTGCCAGCCGCATTCGGGTTGTCACTGTCATCATTGGTGAACTCATCATCATAACCATCTTTTTTACCTTTTCCGTTCTTGCTGTTCTTACCATTCTTTCCATTCACTCCATTATCATTCAAATCATCCTGACCATCTTGCCCGTCCTTGCTGCTTTTCGCCTTCATTACAGAGTCCATGTTGACGTTCAGATTGTTCAAGCTGTCTTTATCTTTTTTCGACGTGCTATCACTATTCTTCTTTGCAAGGCTGTCTTTCGGTTTATCAGAAGTAGTCGGCTTAGATGAAACTTCATCTTCCATCGGTTTTTTCTTTTTGAAATTCACAGGAACGTACAGCGATACTGTGTACATCACTGTGCTTGCATTATTTTTTGTGAGACCATAGCCATAACCAGCTTGTGCCACTGCCATAATTTTTCTCGAATGAAATTTCAAACCAACACTGACAGGTGCTGACAAATAAGATGAGTCATTGATCAGATCATGAATGCCTATTGAAATAAACGGTTGCAATTTGTAGCGACCTGGCAACAAATGATAATACGCAGTCAGGTCGAGAACATTATAAGTTTTTGGCCTTGTTGTTCCTACCAATACATCAGTGCTGGTGACATGTCCGTAACCGAGGCCGATATCTGCGCTTGCAGAAATCCTGCTCGTGATATTTTTATATGCAGATAAAGAAGCAGAGATCGTGCTTCTGTCTAACATAGAAAGAGTATTCGCATTGCTTTGATATCCGAAATGATTTTTTTCGAGCATCCCATAATCAACCAACTGAAATTTGAAAAGCGGAGAGATAAACCATCTGTTGTCAAAATCCTGGTTGCTGCCAACTTGTGAAGGATCAGTTTTATCAACGACCAATTTTATGTCATCAGATTTTTTAGGAGCAGTTGTATCTTTTTTTGCAGTTGTATCTGCAGCAGGCTTTGCTGAAGTATCGCGTTTTTGATGAGCTACGGTAGTATCGAAAAGTATCCTTTTGGAAACTGTTTCTGACGTGTCCTGTGCACATAGGATATGAGTAGCCATTAGCATGGTGGCTGCACAGACCAGCAACTTAGTCATGGGTCGTAATTTTAAGTTTTTCATTAGCGTGAACAGATTAGGGACCTGAACAACTGATATTGGATATTAGAAATCTATGCGCAGCGCCAGCTCCAGGCCATTTCGCCTGAGGCCTGCGGCATTGATGCTCGAAATATTTATATCATAAGATAATCCGAAAATCAATTTTTGATATCTCAGTTCAATATTAGGGACCAGCGCATCATCATATCTGTAACCTAAACCAAAACCAACTGCTGCGCTGCCTGGAACTGATGACAAATACTTCACATAGGCTAAATCGAAGTAGTGTCTGTAAGCCGGACCTTGCCAGTTCATGATCATATAAAATGCAACTTCATCGTCTGTGGAAGTAATGTACTTGTAACTTCCCTGCACTCCTATTCCCATCTTTAAACGTAAAGAATCCGTTTTTAGTTTATCAGTGTATGGTCTATTTACCTGAAGAGCTGATAATCCGAAATACCATTTATTATGTCTTGAGTTATTGAACACGGAAACTCCTGAATTAAAATTGAAATGACCATAAGACCATCCATTTGCAAGAACGTCGTTGCTGACGCTATGTTCAATTGGTCCGTAATTGTCATATTGATCTCCAAATGCATTTTCAACTCCGCTCAGATTTAATCTGCTCTGATAATATGCCGCCTGAAAACCTGCAGCAGCATAAGTTTCATTTCGCCCGATCGGAACAGCATATGAAACTCCTAATAATCCAAGTGTGTTATTTAGTATGCCCTGATTTGATTTGTCTGATGCAGCTCCTGCGCTGATGCTGAAATAACCTGAGTTCCTTTTATCCTTCGCTGCTTTTGATAACAGCGGCATGTCGAACATGGCACTGACGCTATTGTAGGCAATCGCTCCGCCGTACTGAACATTTCGATAGTTCAATTTCAGGCTGTTTATCTTATCTGTTTTGAGGGATTGATTGTACCATATCGTCATATCCTGCACACGCGAGAAATTGATCTCCTGCGCATGAGCCAATCCCACAGCAAAAACAAAACTTAATAATAAACAAACTCTTCTCATCTGGATATTGGATTTACATTTTTTTTAGATCCTTCATAACAAACTAATTTTTTACAGCTTATTATCTGAAAAATTATTTTCAGGTATACATGAACATTATCAACAAATTCATCCAAAAAATTTTAACCCCACACATCACTATAATTATCTCACCAACGATACCATTCCTTTCTGTACAATTGTTTTTCCCTGATTGTCTACTCCTTCAGCCACCCACAAATACGTTTCAACAGGCTGAGGAACTCCTTTTAATCGGCCATCCCATCCGGCATTCGGATCTTCTGACGTATACACTATATTTCCCCATCTGTTATAAACAGTGAAATAATGGAAGGTTGATATGCCTACTAAAATCGGTTTCAAAATATCATTATTGCCATCGCCATTCGGTGTGAAAACTTTCGGCACATAAATATTAACAGGAATAAATCTCACTCTTGCCGGGCTACCGTTAATAATATCAACGTTACCAACTTTTGCTGTGATCAAAACAAATCCGGGTTTTGTGCTGGTGATTTGAATGATAGCATCACCATTTGCATCTGTCATCACCGGCTGTGGTGTTATAATTGTTCCGCTTCCGGAGTCAATAGCAAAAACAATATTTTGTCCGGGTAATTGAACTCCATTCTGGTCAACAATATGCGCTTTCACAGTTGTTGTTGCCTGTCCGTCAGAAATTGCTTCATATACCACAACAGACAATGCTGTATTTGGATTGTTAACATCAGGATTGTTTGTGAACACTACTATTGCAGCGCTTCCATTGATAATATTAGTTCCATTAACCGTTGCAGTGATGCTTACAGAATCAGCAACAGTGCTGGTTAATGTTATCACTGCATTGCCGTTTGCATCTGTTGTTACAGTTGCGCTGCCGACAAATGTTCCCGTGCCACTTGCAATCGCAAACGTTACAGACGCGTTCGCAACAGGGTTACCGTTTTTATCAGCTATATGTGCCTTCACGCTATTTGTTGCAGTGCCATTTGCTGCTGCATCATTCACCACAACACTAAGCGCTGTTGAGTCTGATGTTACATCAGGGGAGCCTGCGACAAACTGAACAACTGCCGGACTTCCGTTTGTAATATTATTTCCGCCTACTGTTGCAGTGATACCAACATTGCCGGCAACTGTGCTTGTTAATGTAATAAGTGCATCACCATTTGCATCTGTTGTTACAGTCGCACTGCCAACAAATGTTCCGGTGCCACTTGCAATTGTGAAGACAACCGACAGACCTGCCACCGGCATGCCATCTTTATCAACGACATGTGCTTTCACACTATTGGTTGCGGTGCCATCTGCTAATGCACCGGTTGTAACTACTATTAGTTTGGTAGCACTATTTGTTACGTCTGCACTATCATTCACAAACTGAACCACAGCAGGACTTCCCAACGTGATAGCATTACCACCAACAGTTGCAGTGATTCCCACATTGCCAACAACAGTGCTTGTCAATGTTATTGTTGCATTTCCATTGGCATCTGTTGTTACGGTTGCACTTCCAACAAATGTTCCTGTTCCACTTGCAATTGAAAATGTTACTGATTGATTAGCCATCGGCAGGCTATCCTGATCAACAATATGTGCTTTCACACTATTTGTTGCTGTTCCATTTGCCATCGCACCTGTTGTAACGACAATTAATTTTGTAGCTGTGTCTGCAACATCAGGAGCTGCATTCACAAAAGTTACTGTTGCTGGGCTGCCATTTGTAATATTATTTCCACCAACAGTTGCAGTGATTCCAACGTTGCCTGCAACTGTGCTTGTTAATGTAATAACAGCATCACCATTCGCATCTGTTGAAACAGTTGCGCTTCCGACAAATGTTCCTGTTCCGCCTGCTATTGCAAATGTTACTGATTGACTTGGCACAGGATTGCCGCTCGCATCTGTTATATGAGCCTTCACACTATTTGTTGATGTGCCGTTTGCGATTGCATTATTTGTAACAACGCTCAGTTTTGTTGTTGGTGAAGATGTGCTTGGCGCACCTATCACAAACTGAACGGTTGCCGGGCTGCCGGTCACAATGCTGTTTCCATTTACTGTAGCTGTAATATTTACATTGCCCGGCACTGTGCTTGTTAATGTAATAACAGCATCACCATTTGCATCTGTAGTAACGGTTGCGCTTCCCACAAAAGTTCCTGTTCCACTTGCAATCGCGAATGTTACTGAAGTATTTGTGATCGGATTATTATTAGCATCTGCGACGTGTGCTTTTACACTGTTTGTAGAGGTTCCATCAGCAGTTGCTCCTGTTGTAACTACAATAAGTTTGGTATTGCTATTTGCGGGGCTTCCGCTGACAAATGTTACAGTAGCAGGACTTCCATTTGTGATATTGTTACCATTCACTTTTGCAGTGACGTTAACATTACCTGCAACTGTACTTGTTAATGTTATTGTTGCGTTGCCATTTGCATCTGTAGTAACAGTTGCACTTCCAACAAAAGTTCCCGTTCCACTTGCAATTGCAAACGTTACCGAGGTATTTGGAACTGGATTTCCTGTTGCATCTGTTATATGAGCCTTCACGCTGTTTGTCGCAGCCCCATCAGCTGTTGCATTATTTGTTACAACACTTAGTGCAGTTGATGACGATGAGGTGCTTGGCGCTCCAACCACAAACTGAACTGTTGCAGGGCTACCAGTCACAATGCTGTTTCCGTTTACTGTGGCTGTTATATTCACATTTCCCGGAACTGTGCTTGTAAGCGTGATGACTGCATCGCCGTTTGCATCTGTTGTTACAGTTGCGCTTCCCACAAAAGTTCCTGTTCCACTTGTGATTGCAAATATTACTGAGGCATTTGCTATCGGGTTATTATTCGCATCTGCAACATGTGCTTTTACACTGTTTGTAGATGTTCCATCTGCAGTTGCTCCTGTTGTTACTACAATAAGTTTGGTATTACTATTTGCAGGACTTCCGCTTACAAAAGTTACTGTAGCGGGGCTTCCGTTTGTAATATTATTTCCACCTACAGTTGCTGTTATGCCAACATTACCTGCAACTGTGCTGGTTAATGTTATGGTTGCATTGCCGCTTGCATCTGTTGTCACTGTCGCACTTCCAACAAATGTTCCTGTTCCGCTGGAAATCGCAAATGTTACCGATGTGTTTGCAATTGGGTTTCCATTTGCATCTGTTATATGAGCCTTCACACTATTTGTCGCTACACCATTAGCAGTTGCATTATTTGTTACTACACTCAGCGCAGTACCAGGAGCCGAGGTGCTTGGAGCCCCAACAACAAACTGAACTGTTGCAGGGCTGCCATTAGTAATACTATTGCCACTCACTTTTGCAGTAATACTTACATTACCTGCAACCGTGCTTGTTAATGTTATGGTTGCGTTGCCACTTGCATCTGTCGTCACTGTCGCACTTCCAACAAATGTTCCTGTTCCGCTGGAAATCGCAAATGTTACAGAAGCATTTGCTACAGGGTTTCCGTTCGCATCAGTAATGTGCGCCTTCACACTATTTGTAGATGTTCCATCTGCAGTTGCTCCTGTTGTTACCACGCTTAATGCCGTGGTTGGAGATGTAGTACTTGGGGCACCGGCCACAAACTGAACTGTCGCCGGACTGCCGTTCGTAA
>DATGIX010000144.1:0-4608 GCA_035295505.1 Puia sp.
TATGCCAAAAGATGAAAACAGCAAAACACCTTTTTATCATCGCTTTGCATCAAAGGTTCAGAATTAATCAAACCCGATTAGAAACATACTGAATAACTATTTCAGGAAGGCCAGCAAAAAATTTGTTGGCCTTCTGGTTTATATAAAGACATCAGAAATAATAATCATTCTCGGAAATTCAGGATAATTCATTTTAATTCGCATTAAAATAGTGTTTATGGCATACGCATTAATAACTGGCGCCAGCAAAGGAATCGGCAAAGCAATTGCCGGAGAATTGGCTTCAAGAAAATTTGATTTGTTGTTGGTTGCCCGCTCGGAAGGCTTGCTTCAACAAGTTGCAAAGGATATTTCTGGCAAGCATAAAGTAAGTGTTGATTTTTTTTCTGTTGATTTATCCTCTCCCAATGCTGCCCAAAAAGTTTTTGATTGGTGCAATCAGAAAAAATACAGCATTGAAATTCTTGTCAACAATGCAGGTTATGGATTAAGCGGCCTGTTTGAAAAATATTCTGTAGATGAAAATACAAACATGATGCATGTGAACATGCTCGCGCCTGTTCAATTATGCCAGCTTTTTTTGCCAATGCTCAAACAGCAAAACAAATCATACATTTTAAATATTGCGAGTTCTGCAGCATATCAAGCCGTTCCTTATCTAAGCGTTTACGCTGCGAGCAAAGCTTTTATGCTAAGCTATAGCCGTGGATTGCGACAGGAATTGAAAAACACAAGTGTTTCTATAACTGCTATTTCTCCTGGTTCAACAGACACAGATTTTGTAGTGCGTGCGCAAATAGGCGAGAAAGGTTTGCAGACTGCAAAGAAAGTGAACATGACTGCTGAAGCTGTTGCAAAAATTGCTGTAAAAAGCATGTTTGCAGGAAAAGCAGAAGTCATTACCGGGTTTATCAATAAACTTGGTGCATTCATGGTATGGCTGATGCCTAAAGGGCTGGTTGAAAAAACTGCAATGAAGATTTACGAATAGGATAACATTAACCATCATGAAAAAAATATTGCTTGCTGTTATTTTTTATCTCTCTATCTTGATAGTTGCCCGTGCGCAGGAAGTAACTACCAGATTTTTTGAGCTTACCCCATCCAAAAACAAAATTCAGAACAGCCTTTATAAAACCATCGGCTTTCTCGACTCACGAGATGATACTACACGAATCGGCATGATTGATATCGGCCTTTTAAAAAACAGGCCTGCAAAGCTGATTTTAAAAACTCCTTTTCAGCTTCAGCTAACAAACCTTCTGAATTCCTTGATAGATTCTACAGCAAAAGATGGTGAATTGCTTTTCCAATTAAATCAGTTCAATTTTGTTGAAACATCAGGAACCAGATATTGTTATCTGTTAGCATGCTTATATACAAAAGAAAATTCAGGATATAAAAAATTATCAATATTAGATACGACAATCATCATCCCTGTATCGGACGTTGGAAAAGCAATACAGAAACAGGGAAATGAAATTATTGCAAGTTTTATAAGCAAAGCAATTTCATTAACCGCTCAAGGCATATCAGGTTACTCAATCAATGAGATCAGCAAAATGGACAGCATTGAAAAAAATCAAATACCAGTTTATGCTACAGAAAAATTTACAGACGGGATATATCTTAATTACGAATCATTCAAAAACCAGAAACCTGATTTGCAAGGCATGATTGAAACAAAAAAAGACGGGAGCATTTCTTCCATTCATATTATTGATTCAACCGGAAAGAAAGTGAAGGCAAAATCAAAAAACATGTACGCAGTCATCAATAACGGGAAAATTTTTATAGCGACACAATTTGGTTATTACCTCTTAGAGAAAATCAATAACAATTTCATTTTTACCGGAGAAATAAATATTGCAGCAAGTAACGGAGATGTGAATGCTGCCCAATTTGGTTTCGGGATCACAGGGGCACTCTTAGCGAAAGGAGGCAACCGAGAAACTTTTATGATTATGCTTGATTATATAAACGGTCATTTTATTCATCAGGCAAGAATCAAAACAATCGGAGATGAATAATTGAAAATAAAAACCCGCAAATTAAATTTGCGGGTTTTTATTTTCAGATTGATGATGAATTATTTTTCAGGATACAAAACTGCTTTTATAAAATTCTGCATGTTCAAATATTTTTTTGCTGCATCCTGGATATCCTGCAACGTCAAAGCATCGACTTTTTTCGAGTAATCCAAAATCCAGTTCGCATCTTCTTGCTCAATCCATGCGCTGCTTAATCCTTCCAGCCAATGATCGTTTTCTTTCATGGCATCTTCATTCTGTTTTTTCATAGTCTCTTTCACTTTGTCGAGATCTTTTTGTTCAGCTCCTTTTTCCTGCACGTTCTTAATAATATCAAAAGCTGCTTTCACAAGCTTGTCAACATTCTCAGGCCCGCAGGGAAATGAAAGCGATACTGAATAATGATTATATGGTCTTTTCTCCATGCCACCGCGCATGCCACCACCGTAGATTCCGCTCATTTGCTCACGAAGCTGCTCAATGATTTTTATAGTAAGCAAATCTGTTGTTGCTTTTAATTTCAATGCTTCATCCTGGCTGTACGGTGCTTCACCGTTGAAAATAATATTTACAAGGCTTTGTTTTTCTGCTCCTTTTTTTATGGATGCATCAACTACTCCTTTCACTGGCCTCAAACCAACATCAGTAAATTTGTTTTCTTTTTCTGAGGTAGGCAAGCTTCCCAAATAAGCTTCCAGCAAAGGCTTTGCCTGAGTCAAATCAACATTGCCCACAAATGTAAAATGCCACCCGAATGCATTACCATATATCTCTTTATAAATTGAAAATGTTCTTTCTAAACTGATCTTATCAAAATCTTCAGGATGTGGGAAACCGCCGGCCCATGGGTTATTTGCATATTCAATTTTAGAAAGTGTATCCTGATAATATGCACGTGGGTTGTTCAACAGATTTTTTACAAAAGTCTTCTGGCTTGTGATGAAAGATTGAAAAAGTGTTTCGTCTTTTCTTGGCTGCGTAAAATACAAATGGACCAGTTGAAGAAAAGTTTCAAAATCTTTTACGCTGCTGCCACCTTGCATGCCTTCATCATACAAATTGATATATGGCTGCACTTCCACTGTTTTGCCTGCAAGGAATTTTTGCAGATCTACCGGAGACAAATCCTTCACTCCCATTGACTGAGCAATAATAGCTGCGTTCTCAGCATTTTGCTTATCTGCAAGACTATAATTGCGGGAACCACCTAATCTCCATGAATCCATTTTGATTTCATCATTCTTAAAATCTGTTTGCTTAACAGTGATGGTAATGCCATTGCTCAGTGCGAAATCAACTGTCCCTAATGTGGTATTCTTGCTTTCACTGGTGATTTTTCCCGGAGCTGGTAATTTATCAATCAGTGATTTTGCGATTGCTTTTTCTTCATACGCCTTCACAGGAATTTTATGCGCGTCATTCACCATAGCAAGCAATTGAACGTTGCTTGGTAATTGAGCTTTGCTTTTTTCGGCAGCAGTAATCAATACAAATTTCCCCTGCTTGCTTTCCATTTTTGTTGCAAGTGCATTTACTTCCTGTAAACTAATTGTCGGGATAATCTGCTTAATGAATTCATAACGGTTAGCAATACCCGTAATTGGAGAGCCGCTCAAAAAATGATCTATGTATCCCTGTACAAAACGACCTGATTCAGTTTTATCCTTATCCTTGAAAGCATTTTCCGTTTCATTGAGGATATTGCTTTTTGCTCTGTCTAATTCTGATTGAAGAAAGCCGAATTTCTTTACACTTTCTGTTGTTGTAATTAATGCATCAACGGCATCTTTTGTTGGCTTGTCACCAAGAACGGCCAGCGACGTGAATGCACGATAACCTCTTAGAAAAGAACCGAAATCAGTGTTGGCATATACAAATGGTGGGTTGGCCTGCTGCGTCAGCTCATTCAATCGCTGATTGATAATTTCAGAAAATAAATTTTCAATCACAGAAGAGCGATAGTCAGCCCAGGTTACAACAGGTTTTGATTTTTCAAAATAATTAAAAATCTGAAGAATGTTATACGTTTGTTCCTTATCGGTCAGGACCATGCTTTCACTCACAGTTCTTGTGGGGATAGGAATAATAGCAGGCCTCGCTTTTTCAGGAGTTGGGTTTTTAAAATTGCCGAAATGTTTAATGATTTCCTGTTCCGCAAGAGCAGGATCGATATCACCTACTACAATCACAGCCTGCAGATCAGGCCTGTACCATGTTTTATAAAATCTTTTTAATGTTGCAGGTTTGAAGTGCCTGAGCGTATCATCAATGCCAATTGGCAACCGAACGGCATATTTTGAACCATTGAATAATTTAGGGAAATATTTGTTCCTCATCCTTTCTCCCGCTCCTTTTCCTAATCTTGATTCTTCCAGCACCACCCCTCTTTCTTTGTCAATTTCTGTAGGATCTAACAAAGCATTACCTGCCCAGTCTTCAAGAATTGTAAATCCCTTTTCAACTTTCTCAGGATCATCAGATGGAATCGGAAGGATATACACTGTTTCATCAAATCCGGTATAAGCATTCAAGTCAGCACCAAATTGAACACCTATCGACTGCAGATAACTTACCAAAT
>DATGIX010000145.1:0-5745 GCA_035295505.1 Puia sp.
AGATTACTAAAAAAGAAATTGCTTTCAATATTTGCGTTCTCATCGCTGTCGCTTCCGTGAATGGCGTTTTCCCCAACTGAAGCAGCAAATAGTTTTCTGATAGTCCCTGCATCAGCCTTTGCAGGATCTGTTGCACCGATCAGTTTCCTGAAATCCGTTACAGCATTTTCTTTTTCAAGAACAGCAGCTACTATTGGCCCGCTGCTCATGAAGTCTACAAGCTCGCCGAAGAATGGCCTTGCTTTGTGAACTGCATAAAATTCTCCAGCCTTTTCTGTGGAAAGTTTTGTCAGCTTTAAAGCAACTATGCGAAAACCATCTTTAATAATCATATCGATAATTGCACCTGTATGCCCTTTGCCAAATGCATCAGGCTTAATCATAGTAAAAGTTCTGTTGCTCATATTTTATTTTTAGGCCGCAAAGGTATAGGTTTCGTGCGACAGTTCATAGCTCATGTCAACACGAACACGCCAAGGGTGATTTGCATTCAACAGATTTTAATTTTTCATTATGAACTCCAGCTCTTCTTAACCATAGCCAACAATCTCCTAAGTAGTTTTGGGAATTGCCTTTATTTCTTGCACCTTTGCAGCCGTTTTATATGAAAGGAATTGGTGAAATACCGGAATTATTTAAGAAACCAGCAAGCATTGTCATAACCATGCATCAGAAGCCTGACGCAGATGCGATGGGATCTTCATTGGGGCTGTTTCATTTTCTAAAACAATTCGGCCATTCTATTCATGTTATTTCGCCAACCAATTGGGCTGATTGGCTCAAGTGGATGCCAGCATGTGAAAACGTGATCGATTATGAATTAAACACCGAAAAAGCAATTGCAGTTTTAGACAAAGCAGCATATTTGTTTTGCCTGGATTTCAACACGCTTTCCCGAACAAGGAGAATGGCTAATAAGCTGAATGAACTGAAGTGTACCAAAATTCTAATTGATCATCATCAGGAGCCCGCAGTTGAAGTGTTTGATTTTGGCGTTAGCGACACTTCAAAAAGCTCAACATGCGAAATGATTTATGACTTTATTATTTCATACGGCCATGCTGAAAAAATTAATAAGGAAATTGCCGAATGTCTTTATGCAGGAGTAATGTCAGACACTGGTTCATTCCGCTTTTCATCTGCAACTGCTCATGTACATAGAATGGTAGCAGTGCTAAAAGAAGTCGGGTTCGATCACACATTGGTTCATGAAAATCTCTTTGATAATTTCTTGGAAAACAGGTTAAGGTTTATTGGTCACGTGCTGCAAAACAGAATGGAAATTTATTATGAAAGCAATACCGCAATGATTGCTGTTCCGTGGAAAGACCTTGTGAAATTTGATATAAAGACCGGAGACACAGAAGGTCTCGTTAATTATCCTCTATCAATAAAAGGAATAAAACTTGCAGCACTTATTATTGACAGAGATGAAGAAATAAGGTGCTCATTCAGGAGCAAGGGCAATTTTGATGTAAACACTTTTGCCAGAAAATATTTTGAAGGCGGCGGCCATTTCAATGCTGCAGGTGGCAGAAGCAAGCAAACACTCGACCAAACCGTTCAGCAATTTATTGCTGCCATGAAAGAAAATCAGTCACAACTACAATAACTATATAAAATGAAAAAAGTCTCATCGTATTTATTTATTTCAATGCTGATTATTGCTGCTGCATCTTGCTCCAGTGGCGGTTTTAAAAAAACTAAAAGTGGGCTATTATACAAACTTGTTTCTGACGGCAAAGGACAAAAAGTGAAAAAGGGCGATTTTATCAAGATAAATTATTGGCAGAAATTGAATGACTCACTTTTATTTTCTTCATTCCAAAGTGTGCCTGGCTACACACGTATCGATAGTGTAGGGCCCATATACAGTCCTGCTGAGGTTTTCCCTTTATTAAGTAAAGGAGACAGCGTTATTATCGTGCAGCTTGCAGATACGCTTCAGCGCAAATTCGGCAACCTGCCGCCATATATAAAAAAGACTGATAAAATAATCCTCGCTTTTAAAGTAATGGATATTTTTCCAAGCCAGGATCTTGTTGAGGCCGACAGGAACAAGGAATTACAAAAAGAGAGAGAGCGTGAGGATAAAACGTTATCTGATTATATCGCAGCTAATAAAATAAACGCACAAAAAGTCGAAGGCGGAACTTATGTAGAAATTAAATCTCAAGGAGAAGGGCCATTAGCAGACACAGGGAAACAAGCTCATGTTTTGTATACGGGCAAATCATTTCCATCAGGCAAAGCTTTTGAATCGAATGTCACAGGCCCCCGCAAAGACACTTTGAAATTTGTGATCGGCAAACGCGGAATGATCGCAGGCATGGAAGAAGGTGTTAAGCTTTTGAAAAAAGGCGGCAAGGCAACATTATATATTCCGGCTTCCCAAGCTTATGATGCTCAGCCTGGCCCTAATCACAAACCATTTGAAAATTTAATTTTTGATATTGAATTGACAGATATTACTGATGCACCTAAAGATCAGCCTCGCCCTATGCAGCAACAAATAACTCCTGAGCAATTAAAGAAATTGCAGGAACAAATGAAGGCTCAGAAGAAATAAACAAAGATTTTGACTATAGCAAAAAAGCAACCTGATCAGGTTGCTTTTTTATTTATTAAAACTTCTAAATTTAATGTGTTTCCAATTTTGAATCTATCGTAAAATGCATAGCATAAGGCTCGTTCAGAGGTTCACTTTTTTTGTTGTCCACCATCTGCAAAAGTATTTCCGCAGCTTTTTGTCCTTGTTGATAAGGAAATTGTTCAACTGAAGCCAATGGAGGATTTTCCATGTAGTTACAAATGGGAAGATTGGCAAAGCTGACAAAAGAAATGTCTTTGTTGATTTTTATTTTTTCTTTTTTTGCAAACTGCATGGCATCAAGCGCAACATAATCATTGAAAGCAATAATAGCTGTTGGCCTAGACTTTAGCAATAACAATTGCTTCATCGCAACATGCGTTTGTTCCGCAGTTAAATCTGTTGAAACAATATATTTTTCATCAACCTTTAGCTTGTTTTTTTTGAGAGCGCTCACATAGCATTCGAATCTTTCTTTCGTTGCAATCAGGGTTTCAGGGCCATTAATCAGTGCAATATGTTTATGACCTTTTTTTACAAGATACTCAATGGCTTCAAGCATACCGTTTTCAAGCCTGCATGCTACATAATGTATATTAGCCATATCGGGGACTCTGTCAAAAAAAACAAGAGGGATATTATACTTTTTAAGCAGTTCGAAATGCCCGTAGCTAACTGTGTTTTTGGAAACAGAAACGAGCATGCCATCCACACGCTGGTTTTTCATGGCATCTACTATGCTGATCTCTCTTTCTTTATTATCATGCGATTGACCGAGAAGCACATTATAATTCTTGGTATTTGCAAAATCTTCGATGCCGCTGATTGCTGACGAAAAAAAAGATTCTGAAAGATTGGGAAGAATAACTCCAATAGTAAAAGTTTTCCCCTGCTTGAAATTGATAGCTGTTTTATTAGGCTCATAATTTAATTCGCTCGCCAATTGCCTGACGCGCATTTTTGTTCTTAGCCCAATGCTGTGATGATCATGTAATGCTCTTGAAACTGTAGAAACTGAAATGCCAAGACGCTTGGCAATCTCCTTGATGGTAGGTAATTTGTTGTCCATTTTTTTTCAATGTATAAGGAATGCTCCAAAATACGCAAATTTTGCGCAAATTCTAAGTGCGATTTGCGCAAACGGTTGTGCAAATTTTGCGCAGTAATAAGCTATCTTCAGTTCTTAGAAATATTGTTGTAAAAATTACAGCCAACAAATGAAAATTTTTAAAGCTAATCTCGGCCATCTGCTTCTTTTTTGGTTTTGCATTTTTCAATTGCACACAACCGCACAACAAAAGCATATTTTTTCGCTTGGCAAAAATGATTTTTTATTAGATGGTAAACCGTTTCAAATCATCAGCGGTGAAATGCATCCTGCAAGGATACCCAGGCAATATTGGAGGCATCGCATTCAAATGGCAAAGGCGATGGGCTGTAATACTATCGCAGCTTATATTTTCTGGAATTATCTGGAAACATCTCCGGGTGTTTTTGATTTTGTTTCAGAAAACAGAAATGTTGCAGAATTCATTCGCATTTGCAAAGAAGAAAAAATGTGGGTGTTGTTGCGACCCGGTCCTTACGTGTGCGCTGAGTGGGATTTTGGTGGATTGCCTTCTTATCTTCTGAAAATCCCTGACATAAAAATCCGTTGTATGGATTCAAGATATATGAGCGCAGTGACGCGATATATTAATCGCTTGTCCAAAGAAATTATCTCATTGCAATGCACGAACGGAGGGCCAATATTAATGGTGCAGATAGAAAACGAATATGGCAGTTATGCTAATGACAAAAAATATTTACAAGCCATCAAAAAACTGTGGCTGCAAAATGGGATCAAAGTTCCTTTTTACACATCTGATGGCCCGACACCTTTTATGCTCGAAGCTGGAAATATTGATGGCGCGGCAATCGGTCTTGACAGCGGATCAGGCGATAATGATTTTGCAGAAGCAACAAAACGAAACCCCAATGTTCCTTCTTTCAGCGGCGAAACTTATCCCGGCTGGCTCACACATTGGAAAGAAAAATGGGCAAAGACTGACACTGCTGATATTCTGAAAGAAGTGAAGTATTTATTGGAGCATAAAAAATCTTTTAATCTATATGTTGTTCATGGCGGAACAAATTTTGGTTTTACTGCCGGGGCAAATGCATTCTCGCCAACACAATACCAACCAGATGTTACAAGCTATGATTACGATGCGCCGATTAACGAGCATGGACAACCGACAACAAAATATTTTGCGTTGCGCAATCTGATCAGCCAATATGTTTCTTATAAAATTCCGGATCTTCCAAAATCAATACCTACCATTGAAATTCCTGATATTAATCTTTCTGTATTCACGACAATCTGGAAAAATTTACCTAAACCAATCGCATCTCCACAGCCAAAGCCGATGGAATATTTTGATCAGAAGAGTGGCTTTATTTTATATAAGACAAAATTGATTGGACATAAAAGTGGCAAGCTTACAATTACTGAACCGCATGATTTTGCAATGGTTTTCCTGAACGGGAAATTAATCGATACTGTTTTTCGCGATGGTGGCAACTGGACTGTTGGGTTGCCAAAAACAGATGAGAAAGAACCTGTGCTTGAAATTTTAGTAGAAGCCATGGGACATATCAATTTCGCACAATTCATGATTGACAGAAAAGGAATAACGGACAGGGTTACGCTAAATGGAATGACATTGATGGATTGGCAAATATTTCCAATGCCCTTCGATGAAAAATTTATTACAGGATTGAAAGCAACTTATCCGGAAGGAAATCATGATGGCATTCTTTTCAAAGGGAATTTTCAGTTAAATGAGATCGGTGACACTTATATTGACGTGAGCAATTACCAAAAAGGAGTTGTTTGGGTAAATGGGCATAATCTTGGAAGATATTGGAATGTCGGGCCGCAATATCATTTATATTGTCCTTCTAATTTTTTAAAGAAAGGAGGTAATGAAATTATTGTTTTCGATTTACATCAACAGCAAGCCGCATCTATCAAAGGAGTGAAAACTTTAGAATGATAGCCCCCATTTAATCAGATCTCTTGTTTCTTTAGGAACAGTATGAACACGATTCATCGAAGTCATTTTTCCTAATCGCACGATGATTATTTTTTTTGAAGGGATTACTATTATGTA
>DATGIX010000146.1:0-15669 GCA_035295505.1 Puia sp.
TGTTACCGGCGGCACGGTTGTGGGCGCCCCTTATAAATTGAATCATTATACCAATCTTGCATTGTCTGCAGGGGATTTAATTACCATCAAAGCAAAATCATATGGAATCTCTGCCGGAGTTACGACAACATTTCAAATAAAGAGCTTACAGGTAGAACGACTACAGTAATAGCAAATAAAATTTATCCTTATGAAAAATGTATTATTTTTTATTTTTTTATTTTTTTCAGGAATTCTAATATCAAAAGCACAATTAAATGTGGGCAGCACAGCTGCTCCGGATGCTAGTGCTATGCTACAGATTTCAGGTAGCGCCGGAGGATTTCGACCGCCCCAAATAAGTTTAGGTTCCACAACCAGCATTGGTTTAACAACGCCAACCGTTGCTTCTGACGCTAAAGGAATGATTGTTTATAATAACAACGCCGGAATCACAGGATCATCCGCTTATCCGGCTTATGGCAAAGGCATCTATAGCTGGGATGGTTCCGGATGGGTGCCTTTTTCTTATGGCAGCCCCACGGTTTTGGTTGCGAATGGAAATACTTCAACTGCAGTTGCAAATAACACTTTGACATCTATCCTTGATATAAGTTCTGTGTTAGTGATTAAACCAGATGTTACAGTGACAGGCTCTAACACGGTGAACATTGCAACAACAGGCACTTATAAAATTGATGTTAGCTGTCAGGGACAATTACAATCTTCAAACGGTGCTAACAATGCTGTCTTGTCCTGTCATGTTTATAAGAATGGTGGCAGCCTTGATGACAATTATGTTGTGCAAACTTTTATCAATGCCAGCAGGCCAAATTTTGGGGCAGGCAACAACTATAATATTGTTAGTTCATTCACTGTTGTGCTTTCGGCAGGAGATGCCATCACTTTTAAAGGGAGCACGCTTGGTGAGCCTGCAGGAGTAACAACTACTTTTCAAATCAAAGACCTGAAAATAGAACGCGTTCTTTAGTGAACAAGAAACTAAACGTGTCAGTAAAAAAATTAAAATATTAATGATGAAACAGAATTTTCTTTTAATAATAATTTTATTTGTTTCCGGCTTTGGTGTATTAAGAGCTCAGACAAATATAGGAAGCGCTTCTGCGCCTGACGCAAGCGCTATGCTTCAGGTGACGAGCACAGCACAAGGGTTCCGGCCGCCTCAGGTAGGCCTTGGCTCAACCACCAGTTTCGGATTAACGACACCCACGGTTGCTGCAAATGCCATAGGAATGATGGTTTATAACAACAATGCTTTGATTACAGGATCTTCAGCTTATCCGGCTTACGGGACAGGCATTTATAATTGGGATGGCACGGGTTGGGTTGCTCCTTCTTATGCATGCCCCGTAGTATTTGTAGCAAGCGGCACTACCACTGCGGCTGTAGGTAATAATGCATTGACTGCATTAGATCTTAGCAGTATTTCCGTTAATAAAGCTCAGGTTACTCTAACGAGTAGTAACACAGTAAATATTGTTGCTACCGGCACTTATAAAATTGATTTATGTATGGAAGCAAAATTGCAGACCAACAATTCAACCAACAATTCCGGGTTAGCATGCTATATACGCAAAAACGGGTCTACTATTGACAAGGGTTTTATTTCTCAACTTCCAATAACCGGAACCAGCAACCAAAGTCTTTCTTATAAGGTTTCTTTTTCTTCTATCGCCACTCTGTCTGCGGGAGATGCTCTTATTTTTTATGGGTTGTCTTATGGCATGCCGGTTAATACAATTTTTCAAATGAAGGAATTAAAAATCAGGCTTCTGAAATAATACTATGCTTTATAAAAATTTGGTGAATAGAATAAACCTTGTTAGAATGAAAAAAATATTTTTTACAATAATAATCATAGCGAATAGCCTAATAAGTTTTGCACAGAACTACACAAGTGGTGCCTTAGGTTTATATGGCCCGCAATACAATGCAGCTACAACAATTGCCAGTGGCGGCACAGTGCTTGTAGGAAATAGCGGCAATTGGTTTCTCGCAGGTAACATCACATCTGCTGATAAAGGAAGCACATCTTCACCCACAGCAACAGGGCGCAGTGAAAGTATTCTCTTCAGCGGCACCGGAACATATAGTGGTGCCACAACAACTTCAGGCAGCAGCGGAAATATTATTGATGGATATGCAAGTGTTACCGGGCAAAGCAGTACGTTCACCTTGCCAATCGGCACAGGCGGAAAAGCTTACCCTGTCTCAGTGCCTGCCTCGCAAAACGTGACTGCTGCTTATTTTTCTGGTAGTGGCAGCAACAGCATTCAGTATGTTGGGGATCCTTACAATCCGGTAACTATTTTTACCCCTTTTATAGATTTTAATAACTCATCTTCTTCAACCGGAATTTTTAGTTTTGGATATCCAACGGGAGTAAGTAGCACCGGCCACGATTATCTCATTGCAAATTCTGTATCAACAACTGATAATAGCAGTGAAACAGGTTTTACGCAGTTAGCATCATTGGGCGCTCTTATATATACAGGAGGACCGGGAACAGTTACAACAACCAGCATCACCATACCTTCAGGGATATCCCGCATTGCTTTTGCTACATCTATCGGCGTGTTGCCACTCAGTATAAATTATTTCACCGCAGTTGTGGAAGGCAAAGTTGTAAAACTTGATTGGGAAACATTAACAGAAACCAACAACAAAAGCTTTTCTGTGGAAAGAAGTTCAGATGGAATCCATTTTTCTGAAATAGCATTTGTTGACAGCAAAGCGATAAATGGCAATAGTAACGCTGCAATCAGTTATGCTGCAATTGACAATAATCCTATTATCGGAAATAATTATTATCGTCTAAAAATGGTTAACCTCGACGGCGATTTTTCCTACAGTAAGGTTGAAATAATAAAGTTGTCAGCAAGCGAAAGCAGCATTCTTATTTATCCAAGCCCGGCAAAAAATCAATTAACATTGGATGGAATGAAAGATGTTGCACAAGTGATGTTCTATAATATGGAAGGAAGACTGATGGCCATCGAAGCAATTGCCGGAGCTGATAAAAAAATAATTGAGGTTTCTGATTTTTCAGCCGGAACTTATGTTGTTTCATTTATCGCTCATGATGGAAAAATGCTGGCAGAAAGGAAATTTGTGAAAGTGAAATAATAAAAGAAAATGTGATAATGAAGAAATAAATAGTGCAATAATATGTTGCTTTGAAAGTTTTATCAGTTAATCATTGCAAATGATTTTAATGGCGATGAAATAATGCTACCCAAAAGTGTAGTATGTGTGGATAAATGTGTTATATATTTTTATCCCCGAAAAGAAAACGCGAATCAGGTTTTGATTCTATCCTTTGAATTGTTTTTTCTCCTTGTAACTCTTCTGTGAAGTTATATCATTGGGTCAATGATATTCCTCATGAATAGAAATCGCCTTTCGGTTTTCATAATTATTATTTAAGTATGTGATATCAGCGATTTTTTGTGGTGGAGGATACGAGGTATTATAACAACCATAAAACGCTTAGCTAAATAAAAACCGATTTTTAAAATAAACCCATCCTATGGAGCACGCCTACCCTAAATGGTCTTCGTTATTCGAATACAAACATGTTAAACAATTATGGTCATCTGATCTTTCTTCTTTATTGTTATATAAACTCATTACCACAGTTTCCATCTTTGTTTTATGCTGCATAACCAATACAATAGATGCACAGACCGGATACATTTATGTCCATCTCAAACATATCAATGAAGAATCTTCACCTGATTATTCTTTCACATTAAAGAATAGCAGCGGCACAACAATCAATACATTTAGCCTGAATGATCAGGCAACTGCAGATAACGTAGCATTGTCGGGCAATAATCTTTATGTGTATGACATGGGGCTTAGTCATGGAGCAGGTGGCGATGGTCAACTATGGGTCGTTGCGGGATCGACATGGAGAAATCCGAACCCTCCGACAGGCACAACAGGAACCATTTATTATAGAAATTCTGGCAGTGCTAATTGGCTGAGCACAGGTATTACCGGAGCGAAATATATTGATGGCGCTTATGCCAATCAATTTGTTTATATAAACAGCAGTGATAATGTTGTGTTCTATAACAATGGAGCAACAAATACAATATATTCAGGCGGCGATGCAAGAGATGTTACAGCTAATGGTGGTACAATTGCTATTTCAACATCAACACATGTTATCAGAGTTTATTCAAACACATATACCAGTTCAACAGCTCCTGCAACAGGCGGCACTTGGTCCACACTTAATGTGGGAGCATCTGTTAACCTTCGCATAGATATGAACCTCGCAGGCAACACGATTGCATTCATACCCGTCAACTCAAACACGATACAAACTGTGACAACCGGAGGAACAGTGACAAGCCTGGGAACAGCAGGGAACAGCGCTGCTTCATATCCTGATCTTGCTTATGATGATAATGATATTATTTATGCGCTAACATATTCCACTGCTTTAGCCGGAAGCCAGATATATAATTACAATGGTTCGGTGTGGACATTGGAAAACCTGGGAAGAAATATGTCTTCCCTTACTGCAGGTGCAGCACATCAGGCATATGGCGTGAATGTCAGCATCACTACAAATATATTTGAGACCATTTATGCAAGAGCAACAGACAACGCAGGCAATATTTACTGGATAGATGATGAAAGAGTGAAGAATAATTCTTCACTGAATGGCAACGGTATTATCATACCTGTGTCTCCCGGCACATATACCTTAACAGAAACATTGCCAAGCAGTACTTATGACCTTGGCAGATATAATATTTACGATCCGGGGGGAAGCTCATCAGGAAATGTGAACACAAATACAATGACGTTTGTGGTGACAGCAGGCGAAATAGTTTATGGAGAATATGTGAATGAGAAATTAAACCCTCATGCGCTTACACTTTGCGCAACTCAATACATTCAGACTTTTGATGCAACAACAAGCTCGCCGGTGTATACAACCACTTTCGGCAGCGGAACATACGGAACAAATGTAGAAGGCACCGCAATGCATTTCAATAATACGGGCACACCCGTGGATGGATATTATATGGTAACCCAAACTGCCACTTTATCTAACTGGTTCAGCAATACAGGACTCAGTGACCACACAGGGAATGGCGGTTATTATATGTTGATTAATGCTGCTTATCAAAAGGATGAATTTTACCGGCAGCGCATTACAAATCTTGTACCTGGTCTCACATATACGCTTTCGCTGTATGCTGCTAATGCATCATCAGCAGCAACTGTGTTGCCCAATATTACTTATGGCCTTCAGGATACTTTGGGCAATGTTGTGAATTCAACTACCACAGGAAATATTACAAGCGGAAGCTGGACTCAATTCAGCTTTACATTCACGGCAACGACCAGCCGCGCAGATTTATTTCTTACTAACAATTCACTCGGCGGTAATGGCAACGACCTTGCTATTGATGATATTTCATTAACGCTGGTTTCAACTACAGCAATTGCAAGCACAGTTACAAACTCGACTTGCTCAACAACAGGATCAATTGCTGTTACATTACCAACCGGCTCTTCTTATGAATATAGTATTGACGGCACTACTTTTCAATCATCACCTTCGTTTACAAACTTGTCGCCCGGAATTTATACAGTGTATGCACGTATAGTAAGCACTACTTGTACTGCTTCACAAAAAGACACGGTACTTGCTGATGTCTGTGGAAATGTATACGACGATGCTAATGGCTTAACCGATAATACAGTGAGCGGCACAGGCACAAATGCAAGCAATAATATGTATGTGAATATGGTCGATGCAGGTAGTAATAAGGTCGTTTCATCTGTTCTTGTAAATGCTGATGGAAGCTATAGCTTAAATGGAATAGCAGGATCATCATATAATATTATTCTTACAAGCTCTTTGCAAACAATCGGATCATTGCTTGCAGTTTCTTCATTGCCTTCAGGTTGGATAAGTGTGGGAGAAAAATTTGGAACAGGAACTGGTAGTGACGGAACAGCCGATGGAATATTGTCTGTTGGCACTGTAAATTCAAATGTTGCGAATGTTAATTTCGGTGTTGATCAGTTGCCTGTTTCAAATGACAAAACTTTTGCAAATTTTAATTCTGCTTATTTAACGGATATCCAGAGCAATGGCAATCCCACTATTAGCGGCTACAAAGGCATTGCTGCAGATAATTCGGCTTTTTCATCTTATTATTCTACATTAGGAAGCATGACGGGGAATGATGGTGAAGATTGCTCATCAACATCGAGCTGCAACACGAATAGCAATTTTTCTGTTGAGTCGATTAGCGCTACAACAAAACTTTATTACAACAACATTGCAGTGACTGCAGGAAATATTCTTTCAAATTTTAATCCTGCATTACTCTCTATTTATGGGCAGAAAGCACAAAGCAATATCAGCTTTACATACAAGTTAAAAGATGCTGCGGGTCAAAAAAGCACAACAGCAGCGACGTGGAGCCTCACTACATTTTTTACGCTAAGCCTGCAGATTGAATCTTTCACTGCAACAACAATCAACAATCAATCTGTGATGCTGAACTGGAAAACATCAGCTAACCAGATCGCAGATGATTATGAGATATGGAGGAGCAATGACGCGCAAACGTGGAGCGATGTTGGAAAAGTTGCAGGCAGCAACAATCTTTCAACAGATCAGAATTACAGTTTCATGGATAATGCTCCTTTTTCAGGCGGGAATTATTACAAGCTAAAAATATTTGGCGATGGAAAATCTACCGAGAGCAATGTTGTTGCTGCTGATATTAATCCTGCTTTTTCATCAAACAAAACATGGCTTGGACCAAACCCTACATCTGATTATTTATATGTGAGCAACATGAACGACATCGCTCAGATAAATATTTATGACATGAATGGAAAGCTCGTTATTTCTGAACCTACAAATTCTGCATTGAATAAAGTGCTTAATATATCCTCTTTGTCCGCAGGGTTGTATGTTATATCGCTTACGAATAACAGAAACAGCATTACAAGCCGGGCAAAATTTATTAAAATTAAAAATTAATAATGTAAAGAGCTGGATAAGCAAAGCAATTAAATAAGCCAGTCTGCAAGTATTCGGCAGCGAGCAACAAAGCCCTTTTTATATTGAAAGGGTGTTGCTTTTTTGAAATATCACTACGTCGTTATTTAACGCAGATGTATATCCACTTTTTTTATTTTGTCGTCTCGAATTAACTCTGTATTTTCATTTTGTTATTAAAGTCCTTCTCTGAGGATTAATCTGCTTTCCACCTTTTGAAATATCAGCCCTGTTTTTTTCTGCCACAATTGTTGTTTGGGAATTAGATCCCTGCTAATAATTGTTTGTTGTGATGGATACAATTGCTCCGTGTGCCTGCGAAATATTCACTCCCTTTGATAGCTATTTTAGTCATAACTGCTTATCTGAAATATTTCTTAGAAACACAAATTGAATTGTATGTACACGCTGCTTACTATTTCCAAATTTCTTTGGATACCTGCTTTATTAATGGTTTTTGTCTTCGAAAGAAGAGCCATCAGGCAAACCAAATCGCTCATGAAAAAATATGGGCTATCGCTCACTACAAACTATACTGGCTCTATAGATTATAAAGAGCTACGGATTATTTCCGGTTTCCCCGAATCAAAAGAAATGAAAAGTGATTTGCAGAAACTAGTGCAGACAAAATCGCTGATTTTCTCCAGCATGCTGATTGCATCTTTATTCTTTATTGTTCAAATACTTTCAACATTTGCGGTGATATGAAAGCATGAATGTGTGCGTTAATAACGGTCATCTACAACTGTAAAAGTTACACAATCATTTTTAACTTATCCGAAAGCCTGATGCTGAGTGCGATGAGTGTTAATGTGGGATTAGGCGCTGCTGCCGTTACATAACAAGAAGCGCCGGCAACATGCAAATTTGAAATGCCATGTACTTTGCAGTTTGCATCTACTACGCCATTTTTAGGATCTTCGCTCATGCGTGTAGTGCCCATGTGGTGCCATCCGCCTCCGGTGAATTGCGGCCAGGAATCATCTTTTTCGTCCTGCAAATATTCCATTAGCTTCACTCTGGCAACATTTGTTTTGCCAACCTGTTGCCCGATGATCTCATAAATTTTTCTGATGCTATGCTTGTCGAGCGGCGTTAATGCCCAATGAAGCATTGCTCTTGGCATGCCCAGCGAATCTTTTTCCGTGTCCAACGACACGCGTGAATCCGGATTAGGAGCTTGTTCGATTCTGGTGAACAGCTCATAGGATTTAGAAAATTTTCCTTCTTTGTCTTCCTGCGCTTCTTTCAATATTTCATCATATCCTGAAAATAAATTTTCAAGATTTTTTTTAGGGTCTGGCGTGTTCCAAACTTCAATGGCTGATTTTGCATTCTTTGCAAGTAACAATGGCAGCAACGATGCAGTTCCATTCAGAATTTTATGTTTTTCCTGTTGCGCTTTTGTGATGGCTAATTCGCAGCGTGCTCTTGTCTTTCCAAAATCAAGCGCATACAATTTTAGCGGGTCTGGTTTTGTGAGCCACAGCTCCGCAGATTTTATTTCAAGATGCTCCATAAAGTATCTTCCAACATTATCATTGTCGTTGCCAAGCCCTTTAGGTGCCTGTTTGTTTGACGCCAGCAAAAGCCTTGCATTTTGAATGGAGCAACAGGCGAGCACAAAATGTTTTGCTTTTATGGTGTGCTGCTTGCCTGTATAATTTTTTGCAGTAACCTGTTTGATAGCAGACACGTTTTCATTAGCAGTGATGTCTGTAACATTTGCATAAGTGTACAGATGAATGTTCTTTGCTTTCACAATCGCATCTCTGTATTTTGTTCCAAATCGCGCAGTGCTGAATTGCCAGACTTTATTCCAGACAACCGAATCATCATCTATTAACGATGCCAATTTCGGATCTTGTTTTTGCCAATATTTCCAATCGTATTCATAAGGCCCGATATCAACTTTTTGATGTGCTTTGATATAATACTGATCGAGATCGGCGCGCTTGATAGGCCAACCACTATGTGGCACCCAATCGCGTTTTTCAAAATCAATATCATCAAAAGTGGAACAAAAGCCTGCCCAATGCCCGGTGGTGCCGCCAAAATAATGCAGCCTGGCAGATTTAAGCGGATAATATTTCTGGCCTGTTGTTTTTCCTGCATACAATTCCTGCACTCTGTCATCATAATCAAATCCTCCGCCTTCTAACAAAATAACTTTCTTATCAGTGCCGATCCATTCAAGCGCAATACTGATGCCGGCAGCACCTGCGCCGATTATACATACATCGCCTTCAATGACTGAATTGTCAGGTAGTTCTCTCGCATCTACGTGCATGTTGTGAAAATTTATTTCGATTGAGCAATAAGCGAATAAACGGCACACTGGCGTGCTTCAGTTAATGAAATCACCCATCCGTTCAATATCATAGAATTTCCGGAATAAAAATCATCTTTTATTTTTTTTTCGAGGAAGGTGTAGATATCTTTTATAGAATTATTTGATGAAATTGTTTTGCCCTCACTGTTTTTCTGAAGCTGATCCTCAAGAAATCTCAAGGAATATTCATCAGGGCGTGCAGCACCATAAGATTTACCGATTGCTTTGATGCTGTTCTCATCCATAAATTGGGAGAGGGGAAGCGGAATTGCTAATTTTTTATCGAGCTCCTGATCAGTGCTTTTGCAATTTAAAAATGGAATGGTGGCTGAGGCAGCAGCAAGTGTCGTTAATGAAATAAAATTTCTTCGCCTCATAAGTTTAGTTTTTCAAATGACTGTACAATATAACTTTTTAAACCAGAAATTAATTCAAAATATAAAATTATTTGTGCGATTCTTCCAGACCTCGTATCAGAAAAACGATTAATTTGTTTAGTCAATTTTGAAATCTTTCAATTCATCAAAATGAAAAGTTACCAGCGTTTGTTATTGATTATATTCTTATTGGTGTCAGCTTCTAACGGTCATGCACAGGTTGTTTTGCCGCTAAAGGTCAGCAGCAATCATCGCTATCTTGTCGACCAGAAAAACAAGCCTGTTCCTATTCTTGGCCGAACTGCATGGTTCATTATCTCACAACCTGAAAGCGGATACAAAAAATTTATTGATAATACCATAGAGCACGGGCATAATGCAATCGAGATGAGTGCGATCACTCATTGGCCGATGGGTAATCATTCACCTTTTAATGGGAATGGCGATATTCCGTTTCTGAAAAGATTAGATGGAACTGATTGGAATGGTAAGCTTGTTTACACTTCAATAAATGCGGAAGGCCCGGACTTCATTTCCCCTAATGAAAAATATTGGAAATATCTTGATGATTTTATTTTGTATTGCGATTCAAAAAATATGTTGGTTTTTATGTTTCCGGGATATGTTGGTTATGATGGAGGTGATCAGGGGTGGCTGCGGGAAATGGTTGCGAATGGTACAAAAAAAACAGAAGCTTATGGTGCGTGGATTGCAAATCGATATAAGAACAGAAAAAATATTGTATGGATGTTGTTAGGAGATTTTTCAAAATTGAATAATGAGCAGAAAGCAGCAGAAGCTGCTTTGATCAAAGGCCTCAAAAGTGTAAAAGGGCAACAATCGATTCAATACAGCGCAGAATCACATAGCGGCGAAAACAGCGCAGAACATCCGGATTTTGGAAATGAAATGACACTCAATGGAAGCTACACATGGGAATTGAAATTTCCTGTTCCTTCTGTTGCGCGAAGAGCTTACGCATATCAACCTGCGATGCCTTCTTTTTTATTAGAAGAGCCATACGATGAAGAAGGACCTGATGGTAATAACTATAACCCCAACGCTACGCAGCCTGTGCGCCGCTTTCAATGGTGGGGATGGCTAAGCACTATTGAAGGATATATTTCAGGCAATGGATATGTGTGGCAATTTGTAGATCCTGTTTGGGAGCAGCACCTGAACACGCAGGCAGCGCTTGATATGATGCGGCTCAATAATTTTGTGAAGTCAATTGATTGGTGGAAACTCATTCCCTCCGGTTTAAATGGAATGAAAACATTAATAGTAGATGAAAATAATATTGACACCTTAGCATCTTATGTTTCTGCGGCTGTATCAGCAGACGGAAGTTTATTAGTGGCATATATTCCGCCTGCTCACAATGGAAATATAAATGTAGATATGACTGTCTTGAAAGGTAAGGTTTATGCAAGATGGTTCGATCCGACAAATGCGACATATATAAATGTTTCGGATGCTCCTTATCATAATAAAGGCATGCATACATTTTCGGTGCCTGGAAAAAACAGTGTGGGAGAAAAGGATTGGGTGCTCGTTATTAAAGCAAAAAAATAACTGTGATGACAGTTATTTTTCGTGTATACATTCACGTTAGCTTCAAAAGACTTTAGTTTTTTAGAAGCTATAATATTTCAGATGTAAATATTTATTACAGCTCAATTTCCATTTCGTGACCGGCAATAGCAAACAGCAGGTTCTGCAATTGATGCACGCTCGTGATTTTTGAAAGCGCAGGAGCTGGGCATCTTAACTTCAGCACCCCATCCAGAAATTCAAAATCGATATGGCTGTTGCCGATGGTGATGATCCATTGTTCACGAAGGAAATTTCTGAAACCGCATTTCTTTAGAATCTCCGATGTCAGTGCAATCGGATATAAATCCTGATAATCGGCTTCTCTGATCACTTCGCTTAATTGAATCACATAATCCTGTTTGTAAGCTCCTCTTGCGTTCACAGGTTCTCTGTTCAGTTCTATCTGAGTGTCGAATATGACTGTGTTGGAAAGGATTTGCTGAACTGTGATGATTTCACCCTCAAGGGTTTGCACTTTGTTGCCGTAACGTAGTTCTTTTGTGAGTATCATAGAGTCTATTTTTTCAGTGAAATACAACGAATTGAATCATGGTATTTCAAAGGGAATAGACTTCGTTTGGCGATCAATGAGCTCACAAGATAATAGCTGGTTTTTAGATTTGCAATACCCTTGCTTATTTTTTATGCCACTTTCATTCAAGGAAATGAATTTCAGTATGCTATCAGTTTATAATCATTTCTTTTTTGCAGATTATATTTAACTTAATACTTTTCTTATTGCAACAAAGTTTTATGCCATGACCATACACTCACAAATGAATCTTGCAGATTATGTCAATGCTAATCTCGCATTTCGGTATAGCCGCATTGGAACGAAAATAGTTACAGCCATTGGAATCTTATTTGCAGTTGTTGTTGTCTATTTCACCATTGTTTATCCTGAAGGAGTGGATTTCACGATGTATATCGCTCCGGCGATATTAATTTTTCTTCCTCTTGTTTCGAATTATTTCATGGTAAGATTAAATTATAAATCGAATACAAGAATGGGTGAGCTGATGGAATATATTTTCTCAGACGATTATCTTTCTATCAAAGGAGAATCATTCAGCACTCAGTTCACATGGGAGAAAATTTATAAAGTGACACAGACCAGCAACTGGATTTTCATCTGGCAAAACCGACAGAACGCAAATCCGATCGCAAAAAAGAATTTTACAGAAAGCGAAATCACAGAATTGAAGACGATTTTAGATTTTCATCAGGTGAAACATAATCTTTGAAAAAATAATCTTTTTCAATATGAATAAACCCGGGACAACCACGAACATTATTGTTTTTATAATAATGCTATTATTTCCTGTGTTTTTGACGGCGCAGAAAAGCAACAGGCTTCCGGTAAAAGGCATTGATATTAATGTTTCTTCAAAACCAGTTATAAAATCCGCTGGCCAGGCATTGTCACTTCAGGAAAATGGAGTTAGCATACAAAAGTTAAGCGATATATTATATTATGTGAAAGCAACTATTGTTCTTTCTAAAGATGTTCTTGTACAGGATATCAATCTTCCGGTATCCATTTCCGTTAAAGACAAAAGCGAAATGGAAAAAATAAAATCTTCTTTTCACTGGATGCCCAATATGAAAACAAATCCGGAGCAAATTATAGCGCAGCATGTGTTCCGATCTCCTGCCTTGATTTTTTGCCTGAATGAAAAATCGATATCGGTTATCCCGGATCTAAATCTGTTGAAAAAAAACACAAATGCACCTTATTATCTTGATATGAAGTATGAAGAAAATGCAATAAAGATTTATTATGGTCTTGCAAATTATAAAGTTGCAAGACATCAATATTATGAAAAAGACGTACGATCTTTTCACATCAACAAACCTTTGAACTTTGGGTTTTATATATTGATTTCAAATAGTTCTGATGCTTTATCTGTGCTAAAAAAGACAAATCATTTTTTGTGGTCGAAATATGCACAACCTTACACTGAATCTTATCTGCCTCAAACATTAACCTTTGAACAATATGCAGACACCGGCTATAGCATGGCATTAAAACACTATTGGGTGGATGTGAGTGAAGACAAAGGTGGCATCACGCTTTCTACTTATTATGATAGCGCAACTCAAGAATACAAAGGAAGAGACTCAAAAGATGATCTTTGGTTTCACTCATGGTTCAATAATATCAGGACTGCTTATGGATTGTTTTATTGGGGTAATCAATTGAGCAAAAAAGAATGGCAACAAAAAGCGATATCATGTATTCGTTTGCTGATGAGTGCTCCGAAAGATAATGGTTGGTTTCCGACAGTATATGATAAGCAACAGAACAAATGGATTGCTTCAGGGCAGGGTGGAGGCGAAGAGCTATATCATGTGCCTGATAATATATGGACTGCGTATTGGCTGATGCGTTTTAATGATGAAATGCAAAAGATAGAAGGCACCGATAAATTTCTTTCTGAATTTTCTGATGCAGTTTTAAAAACACAACAGGATGATGGAAGTTTTCCTGAACGCATAACTGTTTCAGGGCATCAGGCAGATGCTATTCTTCGGTCTGCAGCATCAAGCGCAATTCAGACATGGTTCCTGGAAGAAATGCTATTGCGAAATAAAATTGCTGATGCTGATATTGAAAAGTATAAAAGCGCAATTCTTCGTTCATTAAATTTTTTGAGCACAAATATTTTGCCACTACAAAAGTTTGAAGACTTTGAGGTTTATCTTTCATGCTCGCCAAAATCTTTCATGCCATATTATGATTCGTCAACGGCTATGTATGCACAGAACACATTGTCCATACAATGGTGCGCTGAAGCTTTTTTAAAAGCATATCAGCTTTTTGGAAATGATAAAAAATTTCTTGCGCAAGGTGAGTATTGCCTGAATATCCTGAACTTGTATCAGCAAGTATGGAATCCTCCTTATATCAGCTTTTATGCGTTCGGCGGATTTGGCGCACAAAATTCAGATGCCGAATGGAGCGATGCGAGACAAGCACAGTTTGCTGAAACATATCTAAATTATTACGCAGTTACATCTAATAAAGAATATATCGAAAGAGCAGTATATGCATGTCGCGCTTCGTTTGCACTAATGGTGCTGCCAGAAAATAAAAATGTTTCCCCAAATAATTATTTAGGCACACCGATTAATGGTGAATATTTTGCCGGTAATATGGCAGAGAATTATGGTCATGACGGTTATGATCAGCGCTCTCATCAATCGGGTTTTCACTGGGGAACGGGTAGTGCATTGACAACCGCGGCGATTTTCAAAAATAAACTAGGAGATCTTTATATTGATAATTCTAAAAAGTTTGCAATAGGTGTGAATGCTGTTGTTATAAAAAAATCAGATTGGAAAAAAGCCCCATCATTTATAACGAAGAAAATATTTCCTAATCAATCAATGCGCATAATTTCGCCTGGTAAAAAACCAATGACTATTTTGATGGATGGGAAATTAATAACAGTCCAGGGATATAAACCTTAAGCTCTTCAACTCCCAAATTGTTTTTGTCCTTAGCAAAAACAGAAAGATAATTATCTTCACGCCAAACATTTTAACATTAGCATGGAAGAACTGATCAGCTACGAAAAATTATTAGCATTTACTAAGAAGATATTTTTAGCAATAGATTGTTCTGAAACAGATGCAACGACTTCGGCTATCGCGTTATTGAGTGCAGATCTTCGAGGCATTGATTCACATGGAGTAGCGAGGTTGACTGGTTATGTGCGTTTATGGGAAGCGCATCGTGCTAATACAAAACCCAAGATAAAAATCATTCATGAAACACCTTCTACCGCTGTGGTTGACGGAGATGGCGGATTAGGATTGGTAGTTGCGCCATTTGCTATGCAGGTTGCTATTGAGAAAGCAAAAAATGTTGGAACTGGTTGGGTAAGCGTTCAGCATTCCAATCATTTTGGTATTGCAGGCTATCATGCGATGAAAGCATTACAGCATGATATGATTGGTATTGCTATGACAAATGCAAGTGCATTAGTTGCGCCAACTTTTTCTATTGAAAGATTATTAGGCACTAACCCGATTTGCGTGGCGATACCTGCAGGAGTCGAGCCTGCTTTTGTTGCAGACCTTGCAACAACAACTGCAGCTAATGGAAAATTAGAAATCCTACAAAGAAAAAATCAAATGGCGCCCACAGGATGGATTCAAGATAAAGATGGAAATATTTCGACCAATCCGCATGAATTGAAATCAGGTGGCGCATTGTTGCCGCTCGGTGGGGATAGAGAGCATGGGTCTCACAAAGGCTACGCACTTGGAGCAGTAGTTGATATTTTTTCTGCGGTATTAAGCGGTGCAAATTA
>DATGIX010000147.1:0-10050 GCA_035295505.1 Puia sp.
GGGGCATATCGGATTCCACAAATGCCATTAGAGGGATGCTTGCAAAACTGAATGGCTATTCGGGTGAAATTATGTGGCATAAAGTTGTTGGAGAAACAGGCAATTATTACGTGCAAGGCGCACAAGATGTTACTATCGCACCAGATGGTTCTTATCTGTTTGGCGGCGAGTTCAGTGGCAACGGTATTTTCGGCTCTGATATAATTCAAGCCGCTGGATACCTGGATATTTTTCTGATGAAGACAGACACTTCAGGTAATATTAAATGGGTTACTACCGGTGGCAGTGTTGGCTTTGATAAGTTGTATAGCATTTTTCAATGCAAGTCTGGGGATATCTGCTTTACCGGAGGATATTCTGATGGCTTCAAAATGGGGGATAGCATCTTATATTCAAAAGGGTATACTGATGTGTACGCTGGAGCGATCGATTCAACAGGAAAATTAAAATGGATCTTACATGGGGGAAGCAATATTCCTGGACATGAAACTGATTTTTTTTATCACGAATATGGAGCTGGCATTTTTGAAGACTCTAAAGAGCAACTCCAAATCGTGGGTACAACAATTGGCAATGGCTCTTTTGGAAATCTAAGATATATCGCTTCAGAAAACACATGGGAAAATGTGTTTTGGGCTACTATCGGAAGTAATAAGAAGAATTATTCAGTTTACTATCCCTGCGATACTTTTTCTGGCAACTCTCTCATAAATATCTACCCCAACCCATTTAAAGATGAGTTTACAATTCAGCTTTATGAATCTTTTTTAACAGAAGGAGAAAGCTCAATGAGGCTTTTTGATGTCTCCGGTCGGTTAATTATGACAGAAAAAACCTCCAGCAATTTATTAACCGTAAAAAATTTACAACTTTTGGCCTCGGGTGTGTATATAGCTGAAATTGTTAACAAGCATAGACGGAAAACAGTAAAGTTGATAAAAGAAAATTGAATTCATTAATTTATTGCAACAAAATTTTTGTAGGATAAAAGGTAATTTGATGCCAACCGAACACTATTTCATTATTGCTTCCCCATTATCAAATTATCCATTCACTATTTTCGATTCGCATCCAGCCCGCACTGCAGCCAGCTTGCAAAATCTTTTGGAGATGGCGTGTAGCCTTTTGTTTTCGTGAGCGTTTTTTCATCAGCACTGATGATGGCATATTGCGGCTGAGAAACCGCATTGAAATTTTCTGACTGGAATGTTGCCCATTTGTCACCGACAGTGATTATCTCTTTCGGAGAATTTGTTTTTGTAGTATAAGTAAACTGTTGCGTCGCAGGTAAAATTTTTCTTTCATCAACATATAATGAAACCACAATAAAACTGTCCTGCATCAATTGTTTCACGTTCGGGTCGGTCCAGACATTTTCTTCCATCCGTCTGCAGTTCACGCAAGCCCAGCCGGTGAAATCTATTAAGATAGGTTTGTGCATTTTCCTTGCTAATTGCACCGCATATTCATAATCATTTTTCAAAGGCTCTACACCTTTCTCGCAATTCACAGGACTTGCATAAACACTGTAACATAACGGTGGCGGGAAACCGCTGATTAATTTCAGGTTTGCAGCAGATGTGTTCGTAACCCCCGGAATTAAATAAACAACGAATGCAGTAAAAAAAACAATGAGCAAAATTCTTGCTTTGCTGAATTTTTTCACCGGGCTGTCGTGTGGGAATTTTATTTTTCCTAATAAATAAAGAATGATAAGAATACCGATGATAATCCAGAATGCGATGAACAATTCTCTTTTCACAACACCCCATTGTTCTACCAAATCTGCATTGCTCAAAAATTTTACAGCCATTGCCAATTCCAAAAAACCAAGGACCACTTTCACCGAAGTGAGCCACCCGCCTGATTTTGGCAGTGAGTTGAGCCAGTTGGGGAACATCGCAAATAATGCAAAAGGCAATGCAAGACCAAGACCAAATCCGCCCATTCCAAAACTCAATTGAATAGCTCCGCCATTTTTTGTGAGCGCTCCTGCAAGCAATGAACCCAATATCGGACCGGTGCATGAAAAAGAAACAATAGCTAATGTGAGCGCCATGAAAAATATTCCTGCAATATTTCCGGCGCTTGATTTTTCTCCAGCTACATTAGCAACACTTCCCGGCAATGTGATTTCGAAATAGCCAAAAAATGAAATCGCAAACACCACAAAAATCACGAAGAACAAAAGATTCAGCCAGACGTTCGTGGAAATATTATTTAGAATTTCCGGTTTTGAATCGAGCAAATAAAACGGCAAGCTCAATAAAACATAAATCAAAAAAATAAAAAATCCATACAGCATCGCATTAGCAATGCCTTTTCTTTTGTTGCCGGCTTGCTTCGTAAAAAATGAAACTGTAAGTGGAATCAACGGGAACACGCATGGAGTCAGCAACGCAATAAATCCGCCAACCAATCCCAATAAGAAAATGCTTGCAAGACCTTTGCCTTCTGTTCCATCATCCCCACAATTGTTCACAGGATTTTTTAAATCAAAACTGTTGATTTTAATTCTGGCAACAGATGATACGCCGCCTTCTAATTTCACGGAGAAAGAATAATCGTTGAGCGGATAGAACTCATCGTTCTTTCCATAAGTATATTTAAAATTCCCAATTAAGTTTTCAGGAACAGTTCCGTTTATTTTTACAGTTGCAATAACTGTCGCTTCATTTTCATATACTTTGAAAGAAGCATTATCAAAAGCTTTGTTGTTGATTTGTTTTGCAGTTCCCGATTCTTTATACATCGTATCAGCTTTGATGGCAGAATCTGCGAAACTTAATTCCACTGCATGAATATCACTGATAGATTGATTAGGCGCATATAATTGCCAGCCATTTTTAATAGCAGTTTTGAATGTAAGTTCATAAATCCTATCGTTGATTTTTTTGCTCTGGACATTCCAGTTGAAGGCAGACGAATCCTGTGCATGCAATGAATGATTCAGCACAAAAACAAAAAGCAATAAAATAACGGATTTGGTTTTCCCCATAATAATTACTTGCTAATAAAAAATAAACGAGTCCTGCAAAGAACTCGTTTTCACGAATAATTTTTAGTCAGGCCGCCGACTATTCACCAATATTCACATTAATTTCAACTTCAGATGGCGGCAGGCATTGTCTTTCATTACAAACCTCAAACTCCACTTTACCTGCAAGATTTGTTTTCACATTTGCTTTTAACTTAACTATCTGCACAAAGTCAACAGCTTTTTCAAAATAGTTTACTTCACCTTTCCACGCCTCTTCATGCTTTTTTATCAGCTTACCCGACTCCTTGATTACTTTATCAAGAATCAGCAAAGGGTTTTTTGTAAACGTAAAAGTAGTTGCCACCGGACCTATGTCGCCAGCAATACTTTGATGTTGTGCATAAATATGATAATCGCCATTCACAGTTGCTGTCATGTGAATTTCATAAGTTTTGTCAGCAATTTTTTTTGCAGAATAAGACCATTGGACCTGTTTTGCTGATTGAGCAAAAGCAATATTGCCAATCGCCAAAAACAAAAGAGGAAGTAAACCTTTTTTCATGATGAAATATTAAACGGCAAAGTTGCAAATTCAGATGCTAAGGAAAACTAAAAATTTGCCAGTTCCGGCTGTTTTGCTGTTTTTTCAGCCTTGTTTTTAAGAAATAAATCCTGCAAAACGATTTTCCCGTCGCTGTTTCCCAATGCTTCATTTGTTGCACGTTCCGGATGTGGCATCATGCCAATCACATTGCCTGCTTTGTTGCAAATGCCCGCTATATTTCTTAAAGAACCATTGGGGTTTGATTCCCATGTGATATTTCCATTTTCATCGCAGTACCTGTAAAGCACCTGATGATTAGCTTCTAATTCATCGAGTGTTTTTTCATCGGCATAATATCTTCCCTCGCCATGTGCAATAGGAATTTTGAAAGCTTGTTCTCCTGTTCCTTTCAAAAAAACATTTTTGCTGATGTATTGCTGATTGGCGTTTCTTAATAAAATTCCGGGCAGCAATTTTGCTTCGCATAAAATCTGAAAGCCGTTGCAGACGCCATACACTTTGCCACCGTTGTTTGCAAATTCAATCACGCTTTTCATCATTGGGCTGAAACGCGCAATAGCACCACAGCGAAGGTAATCACCATAAGAAAAACCACCGGGTAGAATAATGCAGTCATCGGTTGTGAACATGCTCAAATCTTCATCTTTATGCCAGAGCATTTTCACCTCCTGATTCAGGTCATATTTCAATGCATCTTCCATATCACGCTCGCAATTGGAGCCGGGAAAAACAACTATTCCAAATTTCATTTTTACAGATTGATTATTGCAAATTTACTCAGAAGTCTTTTAATATTAGCCACAGATTACTCAGATTTACATAGAAATTATTTACAATTAACAGCAAGAGCTATTTTTCACCCAAAATTATATTAAGCAAATTTTTGTCTGGAACTAATCTGTGTTTTCTGTGAAATCTGTGGCAAAAACTATACTATGTAATTCATCCACAAAATAAAAGCGAAGGTGAGCCAGTGCATAACTTGTGGCAAAATCTTATCATTGGAATAATAATAAGCTGCGGCGTGAAATGCTGCAAACGGAACGGCAGTCACAATCCAGTTCTCATAAAAATTAACATGGTTGATGAGAATGATGATAACGCCAACGATCAGGAATAATAATAATAAGCTCCAGATTTTTCTTACCTGAATCAGCATTTTGTTGAGGTTCGCCTGAACAAAATAGCCTCCAATCATGAACGGAACAACAAGCAAAACAATGCCGCATGTAATCCAGATGGAAGAAGGGATTCCGGGCAGCCGGAAAAGAATTTCAGGCACTACATTTTTCCAGCTCCATTGATTGGTGAGGTATAAAACGATGAACAAAAAATAATATGGCGTGGTGAAACCGAGCAAACCCATGAACCATTCTCGGATGCGGAACGGGCGCATGGTAAGCAGCGCGAAGAACACTAATAAAATAAATGCCATTGCCGGCAGATACAAAAGCGTCACAATCCCCGTCATTACTCCGATATTAAAAATTGCACCATCGGGTTTATTGTTGTTATACAAAGAAGTCATTTTATAAAAGACCCAAATCATTACTGAATTGAGGAGCAGTGGCGCAGAAAAATAATTCCATGAAGGCAACAAAGATGTGACAAGTATATAAGACATGCCCGGCAAAAAATTCGCTTTGGGAAATAGCTTTTGATAATTGCAAATCCTGTTAAACAAAGTTGCCTGAGTGAATAACAATAAAAATGTGAGCACCGAATACAAAACAGGTGTTGCATTGAAAAATGAACCAAGCACATTCAGGATAATGCGATATAAATAATTGTCTTCTTTGTGAAGAGATGGAATAACAGGATGGATGAAAATAGAGAACTTCAGCACCAAAGCATATACCAGCAATACTAAAGCATTGCCCGCAGTTTTTTGTTTAAAGAGTCCTATCAACTTAGATCAGATTTAGAAATCAATTTTAGCAAAACAAAGATAATTTTTGTAAAGGCAAGGAATCACCATTTGCTTGCCACTTACCTGCTTACCATATCGTGGCATAAAATCATAACCTCTGTCCAGGTTTTTGAGTGTAGGATAACGAGTCAATTTTCCCTCTGGTGAAATGCTCTGGTCAGCCAATAAAATATTCCTGTGCTCATATTGATTGTACAAGAAATGAAGCTCACCGCCTGTGTTCATGATATGGTTTGAAATCAGGTTTTCCGACTCATCATCATATTGGCTTTTGGGGATTACATTGCTCCATTCAAGATTCAGGCTTTTATCAAAAGAAAGTATCATGATATTTTCTGCATGATAGCGAACAGCATTGTTTGGATAACCGCCATAGCGATTCCATGGGCTGTAATATGGGTAGCTATAATAATCCATCGGAGATATAAAAGGGTTGTAGCCATACATGTAATCCCAACGGTTGAAATAACCACCTCGTGAAGTTGTGTATTGCGACTCGCTCACCAACAGAAAACCGCCATCTCTTTTAATAATAATCTGATTGATGAAAAAATCGTTGAAAGCCATTTTCACTGTTCCATCAGAGCTTTTAGCAACAGCGCGAAGCTCATCACTGAACACAGCAAGCATTTCTTTTATTTTTGAATCAGTTGCTTTATCCCAAAGCACTGTATAAAGACCTTCAATGCTTCCTCGTTTTTGCTTGTAATAAAATCCGGTGAGTATATAAATTTTGTTGTTGTTGTCGATCTTCAGTTTTATTTCATCTAGCAGCCTATCGCCGGTACCTAAATCTTTAACTGAAAAATTATCTGCTGTCGGTGCTTTCGTTGCAATAGAAACTTTGGAAACATAATCGTTCCCACTGTTCCTTAAAAATTTTCCAAACACAAGCGTGCCTTCATTGTCCAGCAAAAAATCCGTGAATGTTTCGCTTTTTTCTTCCATAGGCATTCCTATCCGATGCCTATCCAATAATTGAAGCTCTGCATCATATAAGAAAGTGGTGAACAGAAAATTTTTGGAATTCTTGCTGTTTATTTTGAACACCATAATTTTTTGTTTGTCATCGCTTGATATGACAGTATAAATTTTATTGCTTGCGGCAAAGCCGATCTGAGTAGTGTCAAGTTCTATGAGATCGCCGACTTTTTTTGCTTGTCCGTCAATTTTCACAGCAGCACAATGAACAATATTTTTTTTCTGGTATTCATATATCATGTAGCAGAAATCCGGGTATGGGATGAAGTAAGTGTTGATAATCTTATCAGGCAAAAAATCCAGATTGACCCTTTGCTGCAGCTTCATGTCATTATCAAAAATGGAAATGTTGTTGTCAGATCGGTTATTAGTGAACACTAAAAAATTGCCGCTTATTTTTCCGATGATCTCAAATTCCGTTCTTCTACCATCATCTCGCTGTGGTTCGGAATAAACAATTCGCTGCGCATTCAGGATAACGGGAGCAATCAGGATCATTGTCAGAAGGAACGGCTTCAGAGCTTTGGTCATAACAAGCTTGAGTTTTAAAAGATGCGCTGAATGGTGAAACATGATATTGTAAGTTAATAAAACTTTGATTCAATTTTGTTAGCAGGAACGTAAAATTGCGGATGAAAACATCATCAAAAAAATCTTCTTTTTTTAGAATATATCAAACTGAGCGTATTTATGATGGGGATTTATTGCTTTTGTCAAAAATAATGACCATAAAATAAACCGTTTAAACTTGCGTTTCATTTATTTTTTTTACATATACCTTTGCCTGCTATTACGAATTTTAAAAAAGATTGGTTGCCATCAATGGACCGTCCTTGAAAACGCCAACACTTAACCAATTGTGCAGTGAGCAAACAAACAAAAAGCGTAACATTCGCTAGTTTAGTTATTGCATTAGGCATCATTTACGGGGATATTGGAACTTCCCCACTCTACGTTCTTAATGCTATCGTCAGTGGACGAATCGTTGAAGAAAAATTAATTCTTGGTGCGCTTTCATGTATTATATGGACGCTCACGCTGCAGACAACTGTGAAGTATGTCTGGCTCACGCTGAAAGCAGATAACAAAGGTGAAGGCGGCATTTTTTCTCTGTATGCACTTGTGAGAAGACAAAAACGCTGGCTTGTTCTCCCCGCAATGATTGGCGGCGCAGCACTTCTTGCTGATGGAATGATTACTCCTCCAATCTCTGTCACTTCTGCTATTGAAGGCCTTCGCCAAATGCCTGCGCTTAAAGATATTGAACAGTCTACCATCGTTTACATTGTTCTCGGAATATTAGTGATATTATTCTTTCTACAGCAATTCGGAACCGATTCAATCGGTAAGCTTTTCGGGCCGATTATGTTTTTGTGGTTCGCAATGATTGCAATTATGGGGAGCTCACATCTTTTGGACAAGCTATCTATCTTCAAAGCACTAAGCCCGCATTATGCAATCGAGCTACTCACGACATATCACAAGGGTTTCTGGATATTAGGAGCCGTGTTCCTTTGTACCACCGGTGCCGAAGCTTTATATTCGGACCTCGGGCATTGCGGCAGGAGCAACGTGCGCATATCATGGATTTATGTGAAGACTTGCCTTTTATTAAATTACCTCGGTCAGGGTGCATGGCTTCTTGCAAATTATTCAGGCAAAAAATTTGACACCAACGCCGCAAGTGTCTTCTACAGCATCATGCCTTCCTGGTTTTTGATCCCAGGGATTATTATTGCAACAGCAGCAGCTATTATAGCAAGCCAGGCATTGATCAGCGGATCTTTCACGCTAATCAGCGAAAGCATGCGGTTGAACCTTTGGCCGAAATTGCGCATCAGCTATCCGACTGAAGAAAGAGGGCAGCTTTATATTCCTGCAATCAATTTTTTATTGTTCCTCGGATGTTGCGGCATCACGATCTATTTTCAGACAGAAGCGCACATGGAAGCAGCCTATGGCCTCGCTATCACTTTGTGCATGCTGGCAACTTCAATTTTGTTTGCGAACTATCTGATTTCACGAAGGGTGAATTCATTTCTCATCTACTTATACCTTACCGTATATCTTTCCATCGAACTGAGTTTCCTATTTGCAAATCTTGACAAATTCCCTCACGGCGGTTTTGTTACGCTCATTGTTGGTGGGGGGTTGTTTGCTGTAATGTATGTTTGGTACCGCGCCAGAAAAATCAAGAATCGTTATGTGGAGTTTGTCCGCATGGAACATTATATCCCGCAAATTCAGGAATTGAGCAACGACCGCGGTGTTCCTAAAACAGCTACGCATTTAGTTTATATGACAAGTGCTAACAACCCGAAAGAAATAGAGCATAAAATAATTTATTCGATATTAAATAAGAAACCAAAACGTGCAGATATTTATTGGTTCGTTCATGTTGATACATTGGATGACCCCTATTCTGCAGAATATGCTGTTGACCATATCATCCCGAATGACATTATTCGCGTTGAGCTTCGACTTGGTTTCAGAATGGAGCCAAGAATAAACTTAATGTTCCGCAAAGTGGTAGAAGATCTGGTGAATAATAAAGAAGTGAACATCACAAGCCGCTATGAATCTTTAGAAAGAAATAATGTGGTGGGCGATTTTCAGTTTATTGTTATGGAAAAATATCTGAGTCAGGATAATGAACTGCCATTCTTTGAAAGAGTAGTGATGAAATTATATTTCTGGCTGAAGGAACTGAGTCTTTCGGAAGAAAGAGGTTTTGGCCTTGACCCTTCTAATGTGACAGTAGAAAAATTCCCGCTCATCGTTTCGCCAATCCCTGATTTGAACTTGAAGCGGATCGCTGAATCATAACAATCTCTGAACCACTGATTTTAAAATTGCAGAAATAAAAAATCAGGTTGATCACAAAAAAAATATAAATCCAGGTTCAGACAATAACTTCGCTTGAAACTTCCTGCTGCTTTGAATCATTTGATTTTATATGGAGTGATTGGTATTGGCGTATTAAGCATCGCTGCATATTTTTTTCAGGAGAAATTTATTTTCAAGCCTGAAAAATTAAGCCAGGATTTCAAGTTCAAATACGATGTGCCTTTCAAAGAATTATTTTTTGATGTTGCTCCCGGCGTTCGAATCAACGGCTTGCATTTTTATCGTCCGTCACCAGCAGGCTTGATTTTTTATTTGCATGGGAACACTCGCAGCATCAAAGGTTGGGCAAAATATGCACAGGATTTTTATCGCTATAATTATGATGTGGTGCTAGTTGATTATCGCGGCTTTGGAAAAAGTACCGGCAAAAGAAGCGAAAAAGAATTGATAAACGATTTGCAATTTGTGTATGACAGATTGTGCCAACAATGCACCGAACAACATCTTATAGTATATGGAAGAAGCATCGGCAGTGGCTTTGCAGCAAAGATTGCAGCGGATAATAATCCTCGCTATCTAATCCTGGATGCGCCTTATTATAGTTTTCAAAAAGTGGTGGAGAGATATCTTCCGTTTTTACCAGTGCAGTTTGTACTCCGATATAAACTTCGCACCGACAAATGGATTCAGGATGTGAAATGTCATACTTATATTTTGCACGGAACTAAAGATTGGTTGATACCAATC
>DATGIX010000148.1:0-32015 GCA_035295505.1 Puia sp.
ACAGGCTATCTGCAAAATGCGAATCAAATCGGTTTTGGATATGAAACACCTGGAACAAAAGTAATCCGCCCTGCGGGCGATTTGCTTTCATGGCATTTAATTGCGCCGAATGTGCATGATTTTATGTGGGCTGCAGACCCGCAATACAAACATCTTGTGAGAAACACTCCCGGCGGGACAATCATTAATGTGCTGTATAAAAATAAAAACAACGACCCTGCACAGGACACATTATGGAACAAGCTTGCAGACGCCGCTGTGATTGCATTGCCTTTCATTGAAAAGACTTTTGGAAAGTATCCTTACAAGCAATATTCATTTGTTCATGGAGGCGACGGGGGCATGGAATATCCCATGGCAACTTTAGTGAATGGCCCAGGTATAGGGCTTGGCTTTCATGAATGGATGCATACGTGGTATCAGATGATGCTCGGCACAAACGAATCAATGTATGCATGGATGGACGAGGGTTTCACAGACTATGCGGAAGGTCTCGTTGCTAATTATTATTACAATTATCAGGCAAAAAAATATCCTGATGATGTTCAGTACAAACAGATAGTTGAAAAAGAAAATGCACAACTGCCTGTGCATCATGCAGGCTCATATTCAAGCTATTTCAATCTCGCAAAAAGCGGGCTTGAAGAACCACTCACAACACACGCAGACCATTTCAATACGAACTATGCTTATAGTGCGGCAGCTTATTCAAAAGGAGCAGTATTTCTTGAACAGCTTGGCTATATTGTTGGCGCCGATATTCGTGATAAAATTTTATTGGAATATTATCGCCAGTGGAGATTTAAGCATCCTAACGCAAGTGACTTTATGCGCATTGCAGAAAAAGTGAGCGGTTTGAAATTAGATTGGTATAAAGAATACTGGGTCGGCACAACAAAAACGATTGATTACGCCATTGATAGTTTGTGGGAAGAAAATGGCAAAACGAAAATCAGGTTGAAATCAATCGGGAAGATGCCGATGCCAGTTGATGTCCAGTTTGAGTACAAAGATGGAAGCAAAGAAATCGCATATATTCCTCAATACTTTATGTTTGGAGAAAAACCGGTCGAAGACAAATCAATCTCACGCACAAGTTTTGAGCCGTGGAAATGGACATCGCCTACTTATACATTCGAAGTCAATCACAGGCTTACTGACATGAAGATTATTGAGATTGACCCGACTCAGCGAATGGCTGATGTTGACAGGAAAAATAATAGACTGGAATTGAAATGGTAATTATTATCATTGCTTCTTAAAAACACGAAAGCCATCCGTAGAGATGGCTTTATGCTTTTTTCAAAAATGTATAAGGAAGGGTTACGGTGATTAACTAAACAAAGTCAGACTGAAAAATGATAAGGAAATGATTGATGGTGAAATGATTTTGCAACCTCTTCATAAAATTAGATACAAGCCTGAAAACAAACAATACCACTTTGTGGTAATGTTTTTATAAAGTTTAACGGTCAAAAAATTTGTTAATCGCCTCTACCCGGTTGCTCACATGAAGCTTTTCGTAAATATGGTAAACATGTTTGCGCACCGTTTCCGAGCTGATTTGTAAATGGTCTGAGATTTCTTTGTAAAGCATACCGTTAGCGAGCAATTGCAGGATTTCGTTTTCCCTGACTGATAATTTCCTCAAAGGCTTTTTTGCAGGGTTCATTTCTGCATGTTCAAAGATCTGCCTGTTCTGCATTGCCCGAACTATTTTAATAGCAATCTGGCTGCTCATGGGTGCACCACCTTCATATAGCTCTTTAATAGCCTCGAGCATTTTATGGGGCGTCGTTTTTTTCAGCACATATCCATTTGCACCGGCGCTCAATGCATCAAAAATCTTTTCGTCATCTTCATACACCGTACACATCATGAAAAGCATTTCCGGATGCTTCTGCTTCAGTTCTCTCACACAGTCAATACCGTTTTTGCCATCGCCAAGGTTAATATCCATCAAAACAATATTCGGGTTGATGGATGGTATTTTTTGAAGTGCCTCCTCGGCATTTGAGAAACTACCTGCCATCCTGTATTTACCATCCATGCCAATAATCTCTTCCATTGCAAAACGGATGCTCTCGTTGTCCTCAACAATGCAAACGGTAATCTTCATGCTGCAAATTTCAGCAACTTATTGATAGAAACAATACCACTTTGTGGTAATGGTTTTTTGGGGAAATTTGATAGCTCCTTAGAATTTTTTGCTATTATTGGGCTTTTCTGCCCTTGCGCTAGCGGAACAGAGCTCATTATGTCTAATTTGGCACATACAGCAGGAACTTCTCGCGAAAATATTCTTCATTGAATATTTCTCCAAGCTCGATTAATCTTGGCCTGCAATTGCTTTCGGAAATTTCCTGCCCAAGGTCGCCACCTTTCAGGCAGATTAGTCCATCAGGAATAACCAAAGCATTTTCATGACTCAATTGACTATTGACTATTGACCTTTCAGCCTTCTTCTTCAGCAATGGTTTTGCCCATCTCCATAAATCCTTCAACGGAGCAACGGCTCTTGAAACTGCCACATCAAATTTTTTATTTTTGATTTCTTCTGCGCGTATATGCTGTGTAGTAATATTTGATAAACCGATTGCTGAAGCAACTTCGTTCACCACTTTTAATTTCTTTCCAATACTGTCAACCAGATGAAAATTTGTTTCAGGGAAAAAAATGGCAAGTGGAACGCCGGGGAATCCGCCACCGGTGCCCATATCAATCACATCCATTCCTTTTTGGAAATCAAAAATAGCAGCGATGCTCAATGAGTGAAGCACATGTTTTTCATACAAGCTGGCAATGTCTTTTCTTGAAATAACATTGATCTTTTCATTCCATTCATAATATAAAGAATAAAGCGCAGAAAACTGCTGCAGTTGCGAATGCGTGAAGTCGGAGAAATATTTCGTGATCAGTTCCAGGTCTTGCGGGGCTTTCTCCATAATGCGGGCATGAAAATGATATAATAAAAAAACATCCAGATATCGAGCAGCCACCACCATACGAACAAATCTTTTTCATTCAGTTTGTTCATCGTTCTGTAAAAAATAAAACCCTGTACCAAAAGGCGCAGCCCAAAAACTCCAAGTGAAAGTTGCCAGCTAAAGAATATCAGGCTCAGGAAAAAAAAGGGATAAAATAAAAAGTGAGTAGAAGTATATGCGCCTAATAATAATTTCGTTTGCGCTTTATAAAATTTGCTGGTAGTGTAATGTCTGTTCTTTTGGTTCACCCATTCACTAAAAGTTTTTTTCGGTTCAGAAAGTGTGAATGCTTCAGGTTCTATCACAATGTTTGTGTTCTTATCGTCAGCAACCATATTAATGAACAAATCATCATCACCGCCAGGTACATGGTTGATAGATGAAAAACCTTTGTTATTAAAAAACAATTCTTTTTTGTAAGAAAGATTTCTTCCAACTCCCATATATGGCATTTTCGCCAGCGCAAAAGAAAGGTATTGCAATGCGGTATGAAATGTTTCGAAGCGGATCAATTTGTTTAATGAGCCTGGTTTTTTTGTATATGCTCCATATCCAAGCACGATTTTGATCCCATCATGATAACCATTCTGCATTTTCTCTACCCAAAATTCACTGGCGGGAACACAGTCTGCATCGGTCAGCAAAACAATTTCATACTTCGCTTCTTTGATGCCCATTGACAAAGGATATTTTTTTCCGGGAATACCGATAGCTTCCTGTTCAAGATTAACGATGTGCAATCCTCTGTAGCTTTTCTTGAATTCATCAAGTAAAAAACGTGTATCATCCTGGCTATTGTGATTAACTACAAGCACTTCATGAGTAGAAGGATATGTTTGCACCAATGAGCCGGGTAGGTTCATCGCTAATTTCCCTGCATCATCTCTTGCGCAGATAATAACGCTCACAGGATGCTGTTGCGATTTCTCTTTTTGAGCAGGCCTGAAGAACGCGAGCAACCTGAAGAAACCGATATAATAAATGAGCTGCACCAGCGTAATCAAACAAAATACGCCGAATAATATTTGATGCCATAAAACGTCCGAGTAAACATGATGCATAAGCGGGCTGGTTTAGCTTTAGCGGTCTTTCATCAGGACGCGAAAATAAGCAGAACGGCGCATTTTTCCGAACTTGTAAATGGTGACTCTCTTCTTTAAGTCTTGTTCCTTGATTCTTGTGCCTTGTGTCTTATCTTGTGCTTTTTTAATTTTTATGCCGGCGCTACAATTTCAATTATCATCAACTGACATAAATTCAAAAGCAAGAGCAGGAAAGATAACAACCGATCACGGCGAAATCCTTACACCGATATTCATGCCTGTTGGAACCGCGGGAAGTGTGAAAGCGGTTACACAGCAACAATTGAAAGAAATTAATGCACAGATTATTCTTGGTAACACTTATCATTTGTATTTGCGCCCAGGGCTTGAGGTGATTGAGCAGGCAGGCGGCTTGCACAAATTCAATGGATGGGATAAACCAATATTAACAGACAGCGGCGGCTATCAGGTTTTTTCTTTGGCAGGAACAAGAAAGATTGCTGAAGAAGGTGTAACATTCCAATCGCATATCGATGGCTCCAAACATTTGTTCACCCCGGAAAATGTGATGGATATTCAGCGAACGATTGGCGCAGATATTATTATGGCTTTTGATGAATGCCCGCCTTATCCAAGCGAATATGCGTATGCAGAAAAATCAATGCACCTCACACACCGATGGTTAGACAGATGTTTTGAAAGATTTAATGGCACGACTAACAAGTATGGTTATGCGCAAAACTTATTTCCAATTGTGCAGGGGAGCACGTTTGCAGACCTTCGCAAACATTCTTGCGAATTTGCGTCCTCAAAAAATGCAACAGGAAATGCGATTGGCGGATTGAGCGTTGGAGAGCCAGACAACCTGATGTATGAAATGTGTGAATTATGTTGTGATCATCTTCCTGCAGAAAAGCCGCGTTACTTAATGGGCGTAGGAACGCCATGGAATATTTTAGAATGTATTGCATTGGGCATTGACATGTTTGATTGCGTGATGCCAACGCGCAACGGAAGAAATGCGATGCTCTTTACATCAAAAGGTGTTATTAATATCGATAACAAAAAATGGGAGAAAGATTTTTCTCCGATTGATGATGGTATTGATGCGGAAATCAGCAATTATTATAGCAAAGCTTATCTGCGCCATTTAATGAAGAGCAAAGAAATAACAGGGCTGACGATTGCAAGCGTTCATAACCTTGCGTTCTACCTTCATTTAGTGACAGAAGCACGCAAACATATTTTGGAAGACGATTTTGTGAGCTGGAAAAATGCGCAGGTGGAAATTTTGAAAACAAGATTGTGAAGCTGCAACAAATATTTACATTACAATTTGAATAAACCTTATTTCTTTTTGGGGGATAAATGAAATGTCTCAATATTTTTCAGGTCTTCTTCTGTGCATTGCAGGATCTTCAGAATTTTCTGCATTCGTTCTTCTGATACTTTAGTTTGCTCATTCTCCATCTTAGAATAAGCTTGTCTTGTGATCCCTAATTTCTTTGCAATACCACTTTGCGAATAATTCTTTATCATCCGCAGGATTTTTATCTTTTCGCCATCATTCATAAGAGGAGTAAGGTTTGACAAATGAAATTAAGCATTTTAAGCACACTTCATATACTACTTTCCGGGTATAGAAATTACCTGCTCTTCGGTTGCAAAGTGCAACCATGAAAAAGCATATCGTGATTTTAAGTGGAATAACTTTGGTAAGCATGAGGAATTTCTGTCAGCTTTTGCAATGACCTATGATAGTCAAATTTCCTTCTCGGTGCTATAGTTCGATAACAACAACATGTTAAGATATTCAGTAGCTACGGATTGCGGGAGTTTTATTCTTTTAGCCCAAAGAAAAATAAAAGGATAGTGGAAATATGCGAACACGAAAAATTAGCATAAGGTCGCATTAACGCCCAAGACCAAACGGGGCAACTAAAACTTATAACATGAAAATGAAAGCGCTATTATTCGGGATGTTCCTATTAGCGGGAACAACTGCGGCATTTGCAAGCATGAATGTTAATGCAAAAGAGGTCAAGAAATTTGACAAAGCTAGATTAATAGAAATTGCTACGCTTAAAAAAGAAAGAGAAAATGTAGTGCCAAATTCTTGTACTGTTACAATAAGTTGGATGAGTTCATCTGGGATTAAAAGCTCTGCAACAATTACTGCAACTTGCGAGTGCACTCCAACAGATGCTTGTAATTCAGCTTATGCTATTGCGAGGTTAGCCCTACCCCCTATAAAATAGCAAAAGAACGGTTTTCAAAGTTATGACTGATGGTTTTTTGCAGATATGATTCAATAGATAACACCTATTGCGGGAGCTTACTCTTTCATCCCAAAGAAAAATAAGAGAATAGTGGGAATATGCGAACACGAAAAATTAGCATAAGGTCGCATTAACGCTCAAGACCAAACGGGGCAATAAAATAAAACTTATAACATGAAAATGAAAGCGCTATTATTCGGGATGTTCCTGTTAGCTGGAACAACTGGTGCATTTGCAAGTACAAATGTTAATGCAAAAGAGGTCAAGAAATTTGACAAAGCTAGATTGGTAGAAATTTCGTCTTTTAAAAAAGAAAAGAAGGAGGCAGTTCCGACTTCTTGTACTGTTACAGCAAGTTGGACAAAAAATGGTATTCAATATACCGCCTCAGCAACGGCAAGTTGTACGTGCACTCAAGCAGCTGCTTGTAATGCGGCTTATGCCATTGTTTCATTATCTATTCCACAAAAATGATAGTGACAAAAGCTGTCTCCCTGACTGAGAGACAGCTTTTTTATTGAATATATAATTGATATCACAAATTTGTACAAATTAAAAGCTTGATTTGCTTTTATATGTGATACTTTAAAAAAATTTAAACAAAAAAAATGAAAATATTATTATGCATACTATTTTTTGCATCTTCAACATTCACTTATTGCCAATGCACATTAGTTGAGTATGAAATTATGGGAATTGGTGGCGGGAATCTATCTAAATGCGAGTTAATAATTTTTGATTCGATGGCAGTTTGGAGGTCGGAATCTGATTCATTAGAACATAATTTTTTCTTTCTAAAGAATTATACAGAAAATGCCATTTATTATAATGATAATGTCTTAAATATTAAGTCCAACGTTAAAGATACATTGTCTTCCATGAAGTGGTCATTAACTGAGGGTGCGATGTCTATACTTGACGAAAAATGCTTTGCAGCAAAAACTTTTTTTAGAGGACGACACTATACGGCTTTTTATGTAAACGGAAATTCAATGCCAGAGGGACCGGAAAAATTTGGTGGTTTGCCTGGTTTGATTTTGAAAGTGGAATCTGATGATGGGTTCATACGATTTGTAGCAACCAAAATAATCAAGAATTACTCAGGCAAGGTTGATATTCCTAAAATCAATAATTATAAATTTATTACGTGGCGCGAATATGCGAAAAAGATTGTTGATAATATTCAGAATATGATGAAACTAGCAAGGTCAAATGGTACTCTTACTGATGATGCTCATGCAAAATTTAGATTTGATAACATGGAAATTATTTATCCTGAAGCTCAACTGGGTGATGGCATCAGTTTTTAATAAAGTATTCTTCCACTGCGGCAAGATTTTACTATTAATATTTTTAGCTCCCCATTTTTTATATTCTCAGACCATAAAAGGGAAAATAGAAAATGATTCCGGAGGGAAAATAGCTATAGCAAATGTTGTAATTAAAGACTCTGTCAATTCAGATAGGGTCAGAGATTTTGTTATTGCCAGGAATGGCGAATATTCTATCTCATTAAATGGCTTATATAAAATAGTTGTCATTGAGGTTTCTGCAAACAAATACATCAAGCAAGTTTTCCAAATCGAAAATCCCTCGGCAGATCAGACTTATGTTCATGATTTCGTTTTACTGAAAGACTCAGTTAAAGAATTAAAAGAAGTCATCATTACAGCGAAACCAAAACCTGTCCAAATAAGAGGTGATACGGTAAAATATAATGTCTCGGCATTCAGGGATGGCAGCGAGAGAAAGATACAAGACCTTATAAAAAAATTACCGGGCATTGATGTGAATGAAAAAACCGGAGAAATCCGTTACAAAGGCAAAACTGTTGAAACAGTAAAATTAGAAGGCGATGATTTATTTGGCAATAACTATTCCATCGGCACTAAGAATATAAATGTAGATATGGTGGAAGAAGTGCAGGCTATTGAAAATTATCATGACAACCCGCTATTAAAAAATATTGAGAATGGAGATAAGGTTGCGCTGAACCTGAAATTGAAAAAAAATAAGTTGGACTTTTCCGGGAATGCAGATGTTGGTGCCGGTATTTCTCAGGAAGGCAAACTGATGTCTGATGTTTCTGCAAATATTTTGGGCATTTCAAAAAAATATAAATCATTCGGAACTTTTTCCTATAATAATGTTGGTATCAACAATTCTCCATTTGATTATTTTTCTTACAGCCCCGGTGCTGAGGAAATAAAAGAATCTGATCTTTTTGCAAAAAAAATTATTTCTGAAAACTATTTTTCAAACGAGCTTGATGACAGAAGAGCCAATGTTAATAATGCGTGGTTCTGTAGTTATAACAACATTTTTAAAATAGGCAACAGGTTAAGCATAAAGACTAATTTGTATTACATCCATGATAAGATAACATCCGAACAGCTATCTGAGAACAGCAATTTCATCAACAATGAAAAGTTCTTTACTTCAGATAAATATTCCATTCAAAAAAGGCCTGTTCAATATCGCGGAGATATTGAAATCAAATACAACTCATCAAAAAAATCACTGCTTGAATATCGGGCAAGCATCAGGCAGGAGAATATTACCACGCCTGCGAATGTTGTGAAAAACGATACAACATATTATCAAACCTTATTAAAAACGAGGAATTTCTATTTTAAACAGGCATTAGTGTTTACTCAGAAAGTTTCTGAAAGAAAGGCATTGCAGGTTTTGCTCAACCACAGCACAAACAATGTTCCTCAAAACTATTTTTCAAGTCCGGGTTTCAATGACTCAATTAATTATCCTGCAAATAATCAATTCAGTAACTTCAAAAAACAAGTTGTGGACTGTCAGACAGTTTTTTTAGGCAGCACAGCAAAAACGAAATATACTTTTTCAATTGGCGGCAATCTTGAAAAAACATCATTTCAATCTGAGTTGACCGGAATTAACAGTGGTATATCAACTTTAATTAATGGCTATAGCAACGATTTTGCTTATCAAAAAAATGCTTTGTACAGTTTGGGGGCATACAATTTTAGCTTTGGAAAATGGAGATTCTCTCCTTCTTATTTGCTTCAATATATTGAACAATATCTGATTGATCATCTTGCTAAGCAAAATATGAAACCCGGAAATTTTATTTTTAATCCTGCATTTTCGATAATCTATAAGCTCAATAACGTATCAGGTATTTTCGGGACAATTAATGTCAATCAAAAGACTTTTTCGGAAGAATATTTATTTAGCAATCCTGTATATATATCAAACAGAGAAGCGATTAAGAATGTGCCGAACCTGCAATTTCAAAAAAATGTTTCGATCTCGCTTTTTTATCTCATAAATGATTTATACAAACAGTTTCGTTTGAATGCGGGGATAATCTATACAAAAAGTCAGGGAAATTATTTTTCAAATATTGATGTTCAGGAAAACAGCACAGAAGTAGAATATTTTTTTTTAGCAAGACCTAATGAAAACGTAAATTCAAATTTTTTGATAGAAAAATATATACCATTATTTCAAAGCACCGTCAGGTTAAAATCTGACTACTCAATTTCAAATTACAAAAACATATTGAACAATTCAGAGTTGCGAAATAATAACAGTCGATTCTTTTCATTAGAACTATTTATGAAGACGGCTTTTGATAGTAAGATAAATTTTGAAAATGTTTTCCGCTATAAAACAAATAAATCACAAAGCGAAAACGCCGAGTCGTTTACCAATCAAACAATCAATAATACATTTAAGATTATTACTAAGCCAAATAAAAATTTGTTCATCTTATTGTCGTCTGATTATTTTTTACCAAACACAAAAAAGACAAATGAAAATTATTTGTTTTTGGATGCCAGCTTGCGATTTACACCTAATAGTAAAAAAATCGAATTTAATTTTATAGCAAAGAATATTTTGAACAAAGCAAATTTTATACAAATTCAAACTACTGATTATTCTACAAGTAGTTTTCAAAGCAATTTGCTGGCAAGATATTTTATGCTGAGCATGTCTTACAGTTTTTAGTATGAAATGTTTTGAAGAGAATTCAGGGGATTAATGTTTTCTTGTCAATTAATTCTTTTTTGCTCAAAAAGCCAGGGCAACAAATCAGGTTCAGCAAGTGCTTTTTTATAACTGTCATGACCGACTCCCGGATATTCTGTGTACTTCACATTTGCACCTTCTGCTTTTAATGTTTTATACATCAATCTTGAATTGGACACAGGAACTAACCTGTCTGCATCACCATGAAAAATCCATATTGGAAATTTGTCAGCATATAAATGTACTTGGTCAGCGTTGCCTGCGCCGCAGATTGGAAATGCTGCAGCGAAAAAATGTGGCTTGCGCCAGAGAATTTCGAAAGTTGCAAAGCCGCCCATGGATAGTCCGCCAACATAAAATCTGGTTGTGTCGACAGAATTGTTTTTTGCTAATTGATCCACCAGACCTAATAACAATTGCATCGGCACAATAGGTGTTTTGTTAGATGGGAATTTATATCTAAGCGAATCACTGAGCGAAGTAAAAGTGATGGCATTCCATAAAGAAGTAAAAGGGCATTGAGGAAAAACAACAATAGCAGGATATTTCAGGCGATTAGTAGAATCAAGAAATAAATCTGCACCCCACATCAATTGCTTCTCATTGTCTTTACCGCGTTGTGCAGATCCATGAAGGAATAGAACAACAGGATATTTTTTTTCTGGCTGATAATTGAGTGGGTATAATATCCGGTAAGGCAACGTATCCTTTCCTTCAACAAAAATTTTTCTTTGATAAAGTGTTCTATCCTGAGCTTCTGTATTGAAAGCGGCAAGAACAAGAACAAAAACAAATAATATCTTTTTTGACATGAATAATAACTTTTCTGTGATTGAAGGATTAACGCTATTATTCCAAATTTGTTTAAGATTTTTTGTTTTGATCGAAATTGCCAATTTCAATAATTATGTCAATTCTTTTCTGATCACATCCGACTATAAGTAATAAATTTATTAGAATCTCTGATCAGTTTCTTTTTATTGGCAGATTGAATTTGCCATTGGTAATAGTGTAAGCTTTAGTACCTGTAGAGTCATATAAGTTTCCCTGAAAACTACCGCTGACCACTCCGTTATTGACAGAATTAAAAGTGATTTGAAATGGGTTCGTATTATTGGGGATATCAACGACATATGGCCCCGCTCCGTAATCAGCATTTCCAGGAACACCGTGGATACATAGTAAAGTGTATCCAGCGTTTGTAGCAGTATCGATAAAAGTGTTACTAACGAGCTGTGAAGTGTCCCCAATAATATCTATCTGTAAAATCTCGGCAGGCAATGCGCTGGTGGCACCGGTGATCACACACATAGCAATATTTTGCCCGAAAAAATTGGTGTCTGTAATAGCGCAAACATCAATGCTGTTATTAAAATTTTTTGAGACCCCATTCGCATTGTACGTGATATAATAGGAAGAAGACACGGTTCCGTTGCCAACTGATTTTTTGCACGCAAGAACAATAATTGAAATAATAACTGCTGCTGTTGAAATTTTAAAAAATGTTTTCATGAGCTCTAAATTTTAAATGTGATGATATGATTTTATTGTTAGTGAATAAATGGTAGATTGAAGAAACTGACTGCATGAATGGGCAACAAGAAGAAAATGTTCATTCTTCTGTAGCCTCTATCACGACATCAAAATATCCCTGGTTGTTCGTATAATCAGCATCGTTGATAGCTATGTTCAACCGGCCTTCTTGCCATGCTGTATAATCATTGCTTCTTCCGATAAATTGCCAGTAATTATTCATCCCGGCCATCACTGCGCCATGGTTTATGTCTGGCACGATACTATATATCGCATACATAGAATTGTTAATACCATCCGCTGGTATATTTGAAAGCATCCAACCCAAAGTAACTGCACCATAAGCGCTGATGTGAACAGTCTGCCCCTTTTTCAGTTCCAAGGTTGAGGTAAACTGTGAAGTGATGGTGCCTCCATATATTTTTTTGTCGTTCTTGTTTTGGATAAACTCCAGACCATTTATCATAGGTTGTGTCCTCATCCTGCTTTCAAAATAAGAGCCGAGGAAACCAGTTAACAGCCCTCCGAATAAATCAGGTCCGTCATCACCCAAATAATTGCCATAGCTATCTACATAATAATAGCTTGGGCTGAAATCAGCAAAGCGCCATATATTCAGCAAATCTTCTGTGCTCGTATTAAAGCTCTCAGCTGTTGCCTCACCTTTTAAAACAGACTGATTAAACCAATACCTTGATTTAATAATATTTTTTCCTACAACAACACCATCAGAGTAGAATTTAGCAAGCATCTTCATTGCCTGCGGCTGCCCAAGTTCTGCCGCTTTTTTTGCCCATATAAAAGCTGTTTTCTCATCTTTGGTTACTCCCTGCAAATCTGCATCAGTATAAATCGCCGCCAGTGCATACATCCCTTCTCTGTCACCAAATTCGGCAGACTTTGTGAACCATTTGATAGCCGACGAAACATCCTGTGATTTGCCTTGACCTCCATGAAAATATATGTTTGCCAGATAAAACATAGCTCCGGCGCAATTTCCCTCAGCGGCTTTTGTTACAAGCTCAGTTGACTTATCTATGTTAGGGCCTCTGCTATCGCCATGAGCATATAAGATCGAACAATGGTACATTGCATCAGGATCGCCAAAGTTTATTCCTTTGTCGTACCACATTACGGCTGAATCAATATTCATATCAACTGAATATCCTTTTTCATACATGATTCCAATGATTGAAGCTGATTTTTTAATACCCATATCAAAGCTTTTTCGCAGCAATGAATAACAATCATTGAAATTTTTTTTCAGATAAAATGAAAGTGCATAATCATATACTGCGGGCTTAAAATTTGCATTTGCTGCCATTTCTAAAAACATTGTCCCAAAATATTTTGCTTTATGCCCTTCGAGCCCCATTTGGCATGCATAATACATTAGATAAATTGCCTCTGGTTCACCATTTCTTGCATGGCTTTCTACGGCATTGAGACAGTCTTTTCCGAGATTCAATGCAACTATCTCGTCAGGCTTATATCCTCCAATCCCTAAATACATAAAGATTGATTTCCACATGCCTGCAATTTTATCACCGGAAGCCACTAATGAATTCAACTGATTAGAAACATCGCTATAAGTGTTGTTTAAAAAGCCGTAATAGCCGGAAATAGCTTTCATTCTCGGATTGCTATAAACCCCAGGCATGAGCGCCTCTGTTTTGAAGAAAGTTTCTGATGCAAGTGTAATACGTTCTTCGGCAAGCGTAACTCCATTTGCATTTAATGATACAACCAAATGAATTGAACCGGCAGGCAATAAAAAACCTGATGTAATGCTCACATTGAGTGACTCACTGATGTTGTTTTTAATATCAAAAGCATTTCTTGCAGGGTTGTCTGGTTGAAGAAGAGCCAGGTCGCTATTACTTGCGGTAACTTTTACATCAAGCTTGTTGAAATCAATATCAGAATTGTTTTTAACACTGATGGATATCTCACCAGATTCGTTATATTTTATGTGGTTGCTTCTCGTGGGGTTGTTATAAGATAGACTGGTTATTTTTAACAGTGAAGCTAAATTGGTGTACTTCACATATTTCTCCGGAAAAATGTCTGAACTACGCGTTAAATGAAATTTGCGTGCTGGCTGGCTTTTATCATTGTCCCAAAGCTCAGGTGTTCCGTCATTATCGAGGAATTTTAATTGTTCATTTAGCAATCCCCAGTTGCTGTTTTCAATATTGCCTATTTCTGAAAACCAAAATACATCGCCATCGAAACTTCCAAAAAAAATTTTTTTAGCCTGTGGCATTTCGCCGCGAATATTCAAAGGTGTGCCATCTTTATTTCTTTGCCATTTGCAATAATCAAAACCGGCGTAAGTATTTTGGCCTGTTTTTTTTATGCTGATCTCATAATACATCACTAAGTTTCCATTGATCTGTGTGCCAATCCAGGTGCCGCTAAGATCGCGGAGCGAATCCTGGCAATATGATTTGCCGGGCTCTATAAAAATCAATGATAAGATAACTGGAAGAAGCAATAATGTTTTCAATGAAAAGGATTTTAATATGAATTGCATTGTAGTAATCGATAAAGTATTAAATCAAATTTATGTTCGGTATCATTTTGTGTTGATAAAACTCCCTCTGTGTGGCAACATGAGAACTTCGATTAAGAGATACTTCTGCGCATTGATAAGTTTAGATGTGATCATTATCAGATACAGCTATTATGATATGTTTGTCTGGCGAGCTATCGCTCAGTGCAAATCAGTTTGAGATCATTCTTTATTCCGGCTTGATTACATTTCCGGCTTTTATTCCCTTGCCACTTGCAAGCTTCGCTATTGCACCTTTGCCATCACCAAAATCACCGGTTATTATTATTGAACCAATGGATTTCAATTCACTTCCTAATGGCTCGCCTGTTGATGGATCTTTTATTTCCTCACCTTTTTCGTACACAATAAATTTCATTCCTGTTTTTACGCCACTTCCGGACCCTGGCGTAATATAAATCCTCCCATCACTGCCTACTTTTACTACTGAACCTTGCCAGCTTACTTTGCTGGCCGCTTTCTTTGCAAGGTCAACACAGTTCACTACCGCTTTTCGTATTGCGCTATCCATTATTGTATTATCATTTTTTGTCTCTCCTTTTCTATAATAAATCGTACCAGAACTGGTAGATTTTGAATCTACCATACCCGTTGCAGTTTCTTCTATTAATATCTGTCCAGTAGTTGCATCTTCAATTTTCATATCTACAGTTACTTTAGCAGTAACTGTATTAGTTGTTTTTTGAAAAAATGGAACATTGCTGTTCTTGCTTTGTGTCTTTGTGCCCCATTCAATAATACTTCCAAATACCAAAAGCTGAACGCCCAGCAATTGATTGGCCTTTGCTGCAGATTCCCTCGTCACAGATCCGCTTGAGCCTAAATCCTGTTCTTTAAAAATTGCTTTTAGCTGTTCTCTTTCAAAAACAACAAAAGATCCGCTTCGCACCAATTCACCGTTTAACAGTGTTCTAAGAGTTTCGCCATAGTCTCCTACTTGTTGTCCTCCAAATTTGGTTGACCCATTAGTTCCGTCCACAAAATTGACAACAGCTATTCGCTTTTTTAAGACTAACTCATCCTGTGAATAAGATAAAACAGAAATGATTGATAGAGCAACTGTCAAAATCGTTTGAAATGATAATTTAGTCATGGTTAAAATATTATTTGATTTTATAGATAAGAGCACTGTGAATTATTTTAAATGGTTATGATGTAATAACTCCCCTGTAAAAAATAAAATGCTGTAGTATGTTTGCATTTTTATAGTTCCACCAACTGCAAAAAAATCTACAGATGATTGGATTTTTTAATAATAAAATATGAATGTTAACCAAACCAGAGGTAAGAAAAATAAGGTTTAACAGCTTAGTGGTATAAGCTTAAAATTGCAATAAATAGTTTACCTGTTTTGTCATTAGTGTAAGTACATTTTAGTGATTTATTTTTTGTATCTTCAGCTATACCTGTCCTCAACGCTCCTGCTCGGCCTTGAAATGATATTCTTCTCTTAACCCAAATTTTTATGCTAAAAAAAAATCAGTCTCCCGCTGAAGAATTACGGGTGTTAGTGAATGATTTATTGCCAACACAAAACGATTATCTCCCCATAGTAAAAACAGAACAACAGGTAAAACAACTTGGCCTGTTAAATGAGAATTTGTCTGATGAGAACTTTTATTTTGTCTTTGACCTGTTAGCTTGCGAACTTAATTATGTAAAAAATGCAGCTAAAGTTCTCGGTTATCCGGATCATGAATTTACTGTCAGCAAGTACCTGAGCTCTATTCATCCCGGGCAAGCTATTCAATTCAATATGATAGCGCACTGTATGTATGAAATTCTTTGCAAAGGCATTTTTAAACTTGAGTTTCTAACCCAAAAATATATAAGCCTTGTGGCGTTGAAACATTATAATGGCGAGTATATAATTTTCAAAAAAACTACATCGATCTTCCAATACGATAAAAAAAATCGGTTGCTTGCTCAATTAAATGAATTTAATAAAATAGGCCCTTATGAAGCAGAGCCTTTGAGGCCTAGAGTGACTGAGGCTAATGGTTTCCAAAAAGACACATTTGAACGACAGGTTTTTCAAATGGTGCTAAAAGGCTTTATGGAAAAGAAATATTTTTCTGAAAAAGAATTTGCTGTGCTGAAATATTTTGCTCAAAATGAGTTAGGAAGCCGTAAAGAGCTCGCCGAAAATCTTTGTGTCAGCATAGCAACTGTGGATACTTTCAGCAAGCGCATCCTTGCAAAAGCAAGAAATACATTCACGCATTCGTTTAATGATGTAAAATCTGTTGCTCTGTTTCTAAAAAAGGAGCGTATTCTTTAAGCTCCTCATTCTATCAGCACAAAACCAGCCCAATAATACGGAGGATACTTTTGCTGCATTTTTTTCTGAGCATTGCCAAGCGATTCGCTGAACGATTGCCCTTGCAGCATGTTGCTATAAAATAAATTAAATAATTCTGTTGTTTGCGTTGCCGGAACCTGCCATAAACTAACGAGCGTTTTATTTGCACCAGCCATTGTAAATGCACGCTGCAAACCAAAATTGCCTTCATCATCGCTCACATCTCCCAAACCTGTTTCGCATGCGCTCAGAATCACAAGAGAGACATTGCGCAGATCAAGCTGTGCAACTTCATAACCAAATAAAATCTGGTCTTCACGATTTTTATAGGGAACCCCTTTTGTCAAATAATAATTCACACCTGAAAAAGCCAAACCACAGCGCAATAAAGGGTTTTCTGATCCTCCTATAAAATCGGCCGGTAACACGCCTTTTCCTTTTCTTATATTTTTAGGAGTATAGAAACCATGCGTTGAAATATGTAGTATGCCTTTGATTTTTGAAGCTGTAGTTTTAAAATTTTCTTCTGTTGCAAGGCTTTTTTCATAATCATCGAAACCTATCTTTTTTTCACTGAGCATTTTCTTTATTTCATCAAGCTCATTGCCTAAAAATTCCTGAACAGGTTCCCGGAAAATATCCTTTGGCTGTTTCATTTGTTCCTTTAGGTTGGGTTTAGCAGCTTGTTTATTCTTTCCATTTTTTTTCTTTATGCCATCAATAAAAGGGGCACGCCCTGATAAAGCTGATTCACCATAATTCATATTTCCCCATATGCTGAGGGAATCTTTAATAGTGAATGATTCGTTTTTATTTCCTGAGTTTAGTAAAGTTGAAAAGCGATGAAACGAACATTTGTTCATCAGGTATTCTTTGCCGTTATGCAGTGAATGAAAAGCGATGTTGTTGAGGATACCTGCCGTGCTATAATTTATTATTTTGGCATTCTTCAGATATGGTTCGATCGGCTGCCATAAAAGTTTGTAAAGCTCTGAAGAGCTTTTGCTTTTATTATCATATAATTTTTGAAAGTATTGCGAATTAGTGAGCGACTCGCTTTTGTTTATGTTCATGGCATTTCGCAATAATTTTTCGCTACACAATTGAGTGAAATGTATTATGCTGTCACCAGAGGTGGTCACAAAAGCAGCATAGAAAGTTTCGTTTTTTTGGAATGAGGATAGAGTATTAGTATATTTTATGAATTCAATAGAAGCGGTGTTTTTATTGCTATAAACAGACGGGATTTTTGTATTGGAGTCTGTCGCCACAGATAAGTCTGAGAATATTTTTTTCTCGATATTTTCTGTAACATCTTCCATACTGTCAACATTCATAAAACGGTCTGCATAAGGAAGAGAATATTGCCGGCCAATCATCTGCCTGTTGGTTAACCATTGATTGTAGAGTAATGTGAGATCAGGATCGTTAGTGCTTTTTATTTTATTGAGCAAATTAGCCTGGCTGTACAGTACGATTCCTTTTTTCATCAATTCAAACCGATATATGTTTTCGATACGGCTTCGGGTAATTGTTTTGTCGTTTGTGAGGCATGCATACATCATCTCGAAAATCTGATCAACCCCTTTTTTATATTTTAATTTTTCTGCTTCGGACATGCCTGTGAAGTTTTTATTCATCGTCTCGAAAGATAGCTTTGCTAATGATAAAAGGCTGTCTTCAGCTTCATCGTATTTTTTCATGGCAATCAGGTTTGCACAGAGATAGGAAAAGGATTGCTGCATGGCATAAGAATAAGTAAGCCCTGAGGTATAAAGCTTGCGGGTTTCTTCTTTTAAAAGAGAATCTGCGGACAGATATTTTTTGGTGTCTGTATATAGTTTTCCGAGATTGGTTAATACATCATCATAGTCATCAGGTTTTTGCGCTAATGAGTCTGACATTTTCCAATACTGTTTAATTAATCTGATGGCTTCCGAGAGGTTCTTTTGTTGCTGCTGAATAAATGCTTTTTTGCTTAGCACTTTTGCTGTAAGCAGAATATCGGGTTTTTTTGCAAGCTCTGCTTCAACTGTTTTGCATTTCGCAGAAGCGCTATCAAGTTGGTTATTCAAAATATATGTTTCTGTCAGGTTCAAAATGATTGAAAAGTAATCGCTGTTTGTATAACCTTCTTTTATAGAAAGAGCATCTAAATCAACTGCTCTTTGAATAAAAATTATGCCTTTTTGTAAATCTCCGGTTTCAATATATATCTGCCCTAAATTATTATTCACGGAAGCCAAAAGATAATGGATGTATCCTATTAACTTAGGATGAGCTAAACTGTCAAGTGTTTTCTTTATATCCAGGTCGATTATTTCTGCATTCGCATATTCGCCTTTTGCTGCTAAAACTGCCGCCACGCAAAGCATGCTTTGAGCGTATCTTCCAATATCTTCTTTTTCTTTATAGATTTTAGATGCTGCTGGAAGATAGATTTCAGCTCCTCTCAAATCTCCGATCGAAAAACAAGTAATTCCGAAGTAAAAGAGTGCCTCACGATAAATGTCGTTGTATATACTATTGTTTCTTTTAAATATGGCAATTCCTTTTTGAAAGCATTTGTAGGCAGAAATTTGGTCTCCGATGATTGAATAAGTAAAGCCTAAATAGTGGCATAAAAAAACAGCATGTTCAGTACTGCTATCGCCAAATTTTGCATTCGATAAAGAGTCCATTTTTTGAGCGTAGTAAAAAACTGAATCGTATTTGCCGGAATTGCCATACTTATTCCAATAGCTTTCTTCCGAAGGGAAGAGGGCAATGTATTTTTTTAAGGAATCATATTGCGCAAAACTTTTTTGTGTTTGACCTATTAAAAGAGAGGCAATAAGAAAAAACCTGAAAAATGTATTATTCATTGTAAGGAGTTGGTTTTTGTCTACTGTAATTTTTTTTCAAAATGTGCCTGTAGATTTTTTCTGTTTTTGAGTAACAAGGCTTATAATGAAACAGAAAATATTTTATAGGAGGGTTTATATCCGCGATTGCGAAAAGTCAAATCCCCATTTCAATGCATTGTTCGATATTTTCAGGTTAACATTGAAACCGGATATGCTGTTTCGTGAATTTACTGCATATTATTATTCCAAGAGACTTGATTATATCGATGCGACTTTTGTTTTTTTCGATGGAAAGGTGATTGGATTTTGTGCTGCTGCATTTTATCGCTCTGTCATCAACGAAAAAAAATATGTTATTGGAAGAGCTGCAACAGGCATCCTTGAAAGCTATCGGGGGCAGGCAATGCCTAAATGGAAGCTGTATAAAAAATATATCTGTTATTGGATAAGGCATCCTTTTAAGAATATCATCTTGTCTGCTTATGTTGCCAACCCTATTATTTATGCCATGATTTGTAAGTACACCGGCATTGCTTATCCCAGAGAAAATGCAAAGCCGCCTGAGAATATTATTGAATTGAAAAACGAATTGTTGCGAAGCCAGAATCTTCATCGCAAAGAAGAAAAGCCTTTTGTTGTTGAGATCCATTTCTCAGTAAAAATCGCCGACAAGGACAAGAAGCGAATTTTTGAAAGCAAAGATGGCGCTGTCAAATATTTTCTTCACATCAATCCGAAATTCATCCGGCAATATGGAGTTGTTGTAATCATCCCGGTAAGCCTGAAAAATATTTTGCTAAGCAGTTTTAAGTTTCTATATCATTATTCAGTTAAATTTCTTTTGATCTCAGTAAAACTTTTTCACTTCAGACCTGAGATTGAAAGAAATTATTTTAATTAAATTGCTGATGACCTTAAGCCCGATAATCATGGAAATAAACTGCAGTCATTATTTTTTAAGCGAAACAGCACTTGCAATATGGCAACAAAATGATTTGCTTGGAGAAAAGCAAATGTTTGAGTGCCTGTACAAAGTGAATAAAGAAACTTTCTTTAGAAGAGTTATTTTCAGACATTCAACAATAAAAGATGATATTCTCGGCGAGCTTGCTGAAAATGCATTTCTTTCCGCATGGGAAGCATTTAATGAAAACGGCAAAGCGGGAAAAATAAAATTTGCAAGCCGCGAGCACACTGGTTATTTTTTTATAGTCTTCAAAAATCATTATCTCAAATTATTAGAAAAAGAAAACAGGCAGGAGAAAGCAAAGAAAGAAATTTTGAAAGAACAATTTCTTGCTGAAGAAGAAATTAAGCACGATGCTTTTAGTTTTTCTCATAAAGTTCAAAAAGCATTAAATAAGATTAGCCCTGATTGCAAAGATTTGCTTCGATGGAAACATATTGAAGGTTTAAGCCATGATGAAATTGCGGCAAAAAGAAATATCAACAGAAGTTCGTCAATAAAAATGCTGAGCAGATGTGGCAAGCGGTTTCTTGAAATTTATAACGGGCTTAATTAAGATAAAAAAGATGTATGGACAAATTTGATGAGAATGCATTAAAGATCGCGAACTATCTCGAGAATAGAATGAATGCCGAAGAGGAGGAAGCTTTTATGCTTGAGTTAAACAGCGATGATGATTTGCGCAATCAATACGAAGATGAACTATCGGTCAGCTATATATTAAAAGAGCGATCAGAAAATAGGTTTTCAGAAAGTGATGTTTTCCTGCAACCTGCCGATGACCACATTAAGATGATAGAAACTGCACTTGAAAAGCAGCAAAAAGATAAAGTGCCGGTTATAAATATTTTTGCACGGTACAAAAATATTGCAGCTGTTTTTTTTATAGTTGTTTTTGCCGCAATCATTTATTATATCGCATCAAAAAGAAACAGTCACGAAATTTCGCAGCAGCAGCCAGGGAAAGATTCAATCATTTCAAATCACCAGCCGGTCATTGCATTTCATGATAGCTCAAAGCAAGCTAAAGACTCACACAATCGAAATAAAATTATTATAGATTCTCAACAATTAGCTGATAGTTTGTATAAGAAATTTTATCAAAGATATTCTGGCACTGATGACCCGGTTGAAGTAAGCTATTATTACGATAAATACAGAAGCAAAAAATATGATGAGGTGCTCAACACGACTGATAAAGATATTCAAACGATGGGAGCTAATGCTAAAAAAAATGAACTCCAAAATTATTTGAAATTCTATAAAGGGCTTTCTTATCTCGATGAAGAAAAACTTTCGATTGCTATAGATCAGTTCAATGCTATTTTGAAAACAGCCGGAAAAAAATCGTCATTATACTACGAAGCGCAATGGTATAGCGCGTTGTCGTTATTAAAAAAAGGCGATTTTGTTGCCGTTTCTGATTTACTAAAACAAATCGCTTTATCATCATCGCCTTATAAAGTTAAGGCTGGTCAATTATTACAGGCAGTCCATTTTTAGCAAAAAGAAATGTTTTAATTCCCCTTCCAGGTATTGTTGCTCTCATTCACATCAGGCAAATGTTTGTCAGGATCGATAGTCACTTCATTGATTTTTGAAGTAGATGAAAAATGAAATTTCCATGTGCTTCCATGTTGCCAGACCTCCACAGGTAATTGAACTCTGGATGTTTTGCCATTTTCTTCTTTCACTTCAATAGTAACGGGCATGGGTAACTGTTCCAGATTTTCTATTGTAATAGTCGATCCTTTTGCGGGATCATTGAGAACATAATCTACGCTCTTAACACCTTGATCAATTTTCCAGGTGCTTAAAAACCATCCGCGCCAGAACCAATCCAAGGTTTCACCGCTGTAGTTTTCTATGGCGTGAAAGAAATCCCACGGTGTGGGATGTTTGTACGCCCAGTTATTAATATAATATCTGAATGCGGCATCAAATTTTTCCGGGCCTAAAATGTCTTCGCGAAGCAAGCTCAGGCCCATACCCGGTTTTGAATAGGCATCGGTTCCCCAATCAGCCGTAGTCAGCACGTCGGGAATTGTCATAATGCTTTCCGGTCTATATATAAATGCTGCTGTTGAACGCCGGTTTTCAGTCGTATTGAAAAATTCTCCATTATTAAAATCCTTTTCTTCCACTGAATTGATAAAAGTATTGAACCCTTCATCCATCCATGCATATTTCCTTTCGTTAGATCCAACGATCATCGGGAACCATGTGTGGCCGAACTCGTGGCTTGTAACTCCATACAGATCAAATTTTGAAGCATTTGCTGAGCAGAACACGATGCCTGGATATTCCATGCCGCCAACAATTCCCGCCACATTAACTGCACAAGGATATGGATATTCAAACCATTGTTTTGAATATCCTTCTATCGCTCCTTTTGTAAATTCTGTTGACCGCTTCCAGCCGTCTGCTCTGGCGCTTTCAATGGGATACACTGACATGGCCAAGGATTTTTTCCCGCTTGGCAAATTTATTTTAGCAGCATCCCAGACAAATGCTTTCGATGAAGCCCACGCAACATCTCTTGCGTTGTTGATTTTAAATTTCCAGGTGATGCGGTCTTTTGCAGGCCGTGATGATGCATCAGTTACTTCGTCTTCTGAGCGAATGGCAATTGTTTTGTCGCTCTCTTTTGCTGCTGCTATTCTTTTGATTTGCTCTGCTGTTAAAACATCCTGAGGATTTTGCAATTCGCCTGAAGCAACTACAATTTGTTTTGAAGATGTATTAATGCTGAAATCAAAATTTCCGTATTCCAGGTAAAATTCTCCCTGGCCAAGATAAGGAAGTGTGTTCCATCCAAGCACATTGTCAAACACACACATGCGCGGGTACCATTGAGCGATTTCATAAACCCATCCATTCTTTGTCATCAATCTTCCCATTCTGTCTGTGCCATATTGTGGGATATTGAATGAATAATCAATTTTGATTTGAATCGAATCTCCGTTTGCTTTCATTGCTTTTGCAAGCAGGATCTGCATGCGTGTATCGCTCACTGAATAATTTGCTTTTTCTTCTTTGTTGTTTTCAATGACAGTTACTGATTTTATATTATATCCGCCATCAAAATTTCTGTTTGCCCAGCGTCCACCGGCGATAGTAGTTACAGCATCTCCACGTGAGCCGGGTTTGTAAATATTCTGATCAAGTTGCAGCCAGACGAAGGGCAATTTTTCAGGGCTGTTATTTTTATAAGTGATGAATACAGTTCCGCTGAGAGAATTATTTTCATCATCTAACGTTGCAGTTATTTTATAATCGGCACGGTTCTGCCAGTATTTAGGGCCCGGAGTTCCACTGGCGGCGCGGGTTTCATCACCATACGATGGATAGAACAACGGAGCAAATGCTTCATTGGCATCATACTTTGAACCTGATTGCGAAAAAGAATGTTGGCTGATTGTTATAACACAGATGATTGAGAAAAATGAAAATTTGTTTAGCATGTAGGAGCGGTAATTTTTTTTGTAATGGATAAAGATAAACTGCTATAACAATTTGCGGAAATGAATTTTGGTAATGAGATGTGAATATTGCGAGATGAATGCATTTAATTCCCGCACCGCTCAAATAGTTTATTGAGAATAATATTTACAAGTCAGCTTTGCGAAACCGCCAGCTCACGAAAATGCAATAGATCAAAATATAGATAGCAGCGACTGTGAGATAAATTGGTACATGGTTTTCCCAGATTTTAAGATTGTCACCTGAGAGCATTCTTTTGCCAAATGGAAGTGGTATTAATCTATCTGTCACTTCTTCAGGAAGATAATTTGCTTTAGTAATTTTATATTTTTCACGGATAAGCCCAACCGCAAGTTGTTCCATCAGCATGTAAATAAAAAAAACGCCCATTGATAAACCTGCCCGCTTAATGAGTATGCTTATCAAAAAAGCTATTAACGAGTAAGAAATCATTTGAACAAAATAGAAAGCAACATAACGCATGTTGTGCCAGCTATAGATATCAGTTGCTGATGGATTTTTTACAGAGTTGCCAAACCAAATAGCTGTAAAAAAAACAACGATGGTGGCGAAAACAGACAGTAGAAAAACTTCAACGAGTTTCACATTAATGAACTGCCCTCTGCTCCATCCGTCAATAATATTTTGCCGATGCGTTTTGTAAGTGAATTCATTTGTTGTCAGTGTGATGATGAGAATGGCTGGAATCAATAATAGCATACTTGCATTAAAGCTCACCGTTTGCCAGGCATCAGGGAAAGAAAACGGGCTTCCCAATATCGCTTTGCCAAATTGCAATTTTGTTTCAAACAAATCATATACTACATAATTGTATGATGGTATGCTGACAACAATAATGGCCAACAATATCCAGAAAGTGCGATAGTTTTTCACTTTCATCCATTCTATTTTCAATGTGTGCATCATATCAGTTGCTTTCGCTTTTAGTCAGTTCAATAAATTTTGATTCAAGGCTTCGCTTGCGGAGTTGAAGATGACTTAGTACAATTCCATTATCAAAACAATATTTATTAATGCAACTTAAGTCAGGTGTTGCATCGGCAAAATAAACCTGCAGAATTTGTTCGGTGTGTTTTATCTGTTTCACGCCATTCATTGCCGAAAGAACGGTTTCTAATAGCTGCAAATCACTTGCGCTTGCTTCAACTAATTCTTCATTCACTAAAACTTCATTCACATTTCCTGCTGTTATCAATTCTCCTTTCTGTAAAATGGCAACGTGCGTGCAAACTTTTTCCACTTCATCGAGCAAATGGCTTGCGAGAATAATTGTTTTTCCTTCTTTGGATAATTGTCTTATCAATAATCTTATCTCTGCAATACCGGCAGGATCAAGTCCATTTGTCGGCTCGTCAAAAACCAATACGGATGGGTTGCCAAGCAAGCAGGAAGCGATGGCAAGCCTTTGCTTCATTCCAAGCGAATAAGTGCTGAATTTTGATTTTTTTCTTTCGGTCAACCGAACCTGATCAAGAACACGCGGAATATCATCTTCGCCACGCTGGCGTATTGCCGCAGCAATTTTTAAATTTCTTTCGCCTGATAAATAATGGTAGAAGTTGGGCGTTTCTAATAATGAACCAATTTGCTGTCTCTGTTTTTCTGATGGCAATTGCTCAAACCAGGAATAGTTTCCACCACTTGCTTTCAGCACATCCATCACAATTCCAAGCAAAGTTGTTTTGCCGCTGCCATTAGGGCCAAGGATACCAAACACACAGCCTTCAGGTACTTCAAAACTCACCTTGTTCAAAGCCCTGATGCTGCCGTAATACTTGGTAATATTATCTATTGAAAGAATATTTCTCATTGCAAAGTTTAATATGACTGATAATAGTAAAGTTACATCGAAGTATATAGTGTATTGTAAAAAACCTAATTACTATATTTTTAAAAGTGCTTTGAATTACAAAGTAAATGAAAAATTTATGGATACAAAAAAATTTCTGCGATTATTTTTTCTTACTGCAAATGCTTTTGATGGTAAACGCTTGAGAAATCTCCAATTGTTGCAAAACCATTTTTGTTGAATGACAATCGATGAAGCTTGAGATCATCAATGTCGCTCTGCAAAACTTTTCTTGTGTATGGGTTCAAAGTTCCTCCGGGCTGAAGTGGCAAGGCATTGATGTCATATTGAAATTCGGGATCGCAAACAGTTCCGCGTGGGTACATAATGCCTGGTTGACCTTTGCCTCGGATATCAAGCAATTGAGGATGTTCGAGCCCGATTGTGTGCCCATATTCATGTGCAGCAGTGGTGGAATTATTGAAAAGATTATCAAGTTTGAAATAGCCCGTGTTGCAATTCAATCCGTCCACAAAAGAAATATGGCTCATGGAAAATTCTTCAATGCGGAAATAATTATTACAGGGATGTGTATTATACCAAATAGTTTCAGGTGCAAGGTCTGGTTCGTAATAACCTTCTATTTCAAATTTCACATCAAACCACTCACTTTTAATTTTCGTTTTTGCCTTTGGTTCATTCCAATGATTGCTTATATCCTCTGCAATCTGCATAGCCATTTCCTTTGTGGAAGCGTCCCCATAAAAAAAGAAAGTTGAATGAATGATAATCTTACCTGAATGTCGGATAAGCTCTGCTTCGCCCATGAGTAAAAATAAAAATTAATACGTGACTGTAATGTGGTTTTCCGATGTTTTTTGTACAGGGATTTTAACAATTAAGGCACAATAAAATGTCAATTGTACTGTTATTAATGCATTCAATTCAGCACCGCTGAATTCCTTGTTACATACCTTATCCTACCTGTTTTTTTTAGACCTAAGAACCTATCCTATCCAAAGCAAAAATGTTTTTAGGTACCCATGAAAAGGCTCCATCAATTCCTATGGCTCTCATGTTGGCTATTTGCATTTATTATATATAGCAATAGCTCATCCGCTCAATGTGGCACAACACCGTCAAGCGGTCTTACAACTATTTCAACAGCAGGTACTATTGTTAATTCTTATTACCCAGGCACTGGTAGCCCAGCAGCAGGCGCGAGTTCTCTTGTTGTAGGTACGATTGATGGCAGAGGAGCTGCTACTGCAATTGCTGCAAATGACATGATCGTTATTATTCAAATGCAAGGAGCAGATATTACTACAACCAACAGTTCTGCTTACGGTGCAAATTCTACTACCGGAAGTGGTTATACGAGCAATGGAAATTTAATAGCCGGCTATTATGAGTATGCAACTGTAAGCAGTGTAAGTGGCACAACGATTAATTTGACAGTGGCTCTTTCCAATAGCTATAAGACCAGAACTTTTACTACTGCAAACTCAATTCAGACATATCAAGTCATCCGTGTACCGCGTTATTACAATCTTACTATAAATTCAGGTGCATCGATAACTGCACCGGCATGGAATGGCTCAACCGGTGGGGTTGTTATTTTAGATGCTGCAGGAACAATGACAATAACAGGTTCTATCAATGTGTCAAAACTTGGTTTTCGTGGCGGCGGCGGCAAACAATTAGGTGGCGCAACAAATAATGACGGAAACAGCAGCACAAGTACCTCTACCCCCAGTGCCGGAAGTGCAAATCTTGTAAATACGGATTATAGGTTTAATTCACCAGTCACAAATACAAAAAACTTAAGTGGTGGTGCGAAAGGAGAAGGTTTTGTCGGAACGCCGGCATATACTTATGCAGATGGTGCTACTTCAACAACAACTAATGCAGTAGAAGGATATATTAGCGGCAGCATGGGGAGAGGTGCTCCAGGCAATGCTGGTGGTGGAGGAACGGATGGGCAACCATTAAATAACAATCAAAGTAATACGGGTGGTGGGGGTGGTGGTAGCGCCGGGGCGGGCGGTCAGGGGGGAAGTGGCTGGCCGGCTGGGCAAGGAACAAATGATGTGAATCAATATCCGTACGGTGGTATGGGAGGAGCAGCTTTTACGCAAGGCAGCCTTCAAAGAATAATAATGGGCGGCGGTGGCGGTGCCGGCACTGCAAATAACAGTACATCCACAAACGAATACAATACCAGTGGCGGTCCTGGTGGAGGAATCATAGTTTCAAGAGCGTTACTATACAGCGGAAGCGGTTCTGTAACTGCAGACGGGGCAGATGGCCCAGGTGTTACATCAGATGCATCTCAAACAGATGCTGCAGGTGGTGGTGGCGCAGGAGGCACAATTATTTTAGTGACTTACTTTTCCGGAGCAACTGGTCTTGGTTCTGTAACAGCTTCTGCAAAAGGAGGGGTAGGAGGGTACATGACTACGTATTATAATCATGGCCCGGGCGGTGGCGGAGGTGGTGGTTATATTTATACTAATGGCACGCTAAGTTCAACCACTGTAACAGGAGGAGCAAATGGTTTTACAAGGACCGGATCAACTGGAGGTGCTATTAATAATGCTTATGGCACAACTTCGGGCTCGAATGGCAAAGTGGTAACGACAGCCGTAGCTCCGTTGTTTTATTGTGGTGTTCTACCAATTACGCTTGAAAGCTTTACTGCGTCACTTGATGGTTCATCTGTGAATCTGAATTGGCAGATAAGCGACAACATCAATATCAGCTATTTTGAAATTGAGCACAGTAATGATGGAGTCAATTTTTACAAAATCGGAACAAGTGATTTCGTCAATGATGTTTCCAAATATAGTTTCATTCATCAGTCGCCGGATGCAGGCAAAAACTTTTATCGCCTTAAGATGATTGATATTGATGGCAAATTCTCCTACAGCAGTATTCTTGTTGTTAATCTTAATAATAGCAATGAAAATAAACTATTGATTTATCCGAATCCTGCCTCAAGCTATCTTGCATTACAGTTCAATGCTGATAGCAAACAGGAAACTCAAATCAGGGTATTTGATAATGCCGGAAAAAAATTAATCGATAAAACCATAATGGCGGAAAAAGGGAAAAATTACCTGACAATAGAAGATGTGAAAAATTTCTCTGATGGTGTTTATCTCATCCGCCTGAATATCGGCTCACAGTTGTTTATTGAAAAATTTGTGATCCGCCGATAACAATTCATCTATTATTTTGCTACAATCGTCAAATATGCATTCTATGCGATTGCTGTCTTTTGATTTTTAAATACCGCATAGGCAAGCAAACATACAAGCATCGCTTCAGCAATATCAAACTGAAAAGGAAAATTGAATGGAAAACCATGTAGTAACAATAGCCCTGCAATCATAAATGTCACCACAGTTTCATTAGCCTGAAATTTATTGGCAATGATAAACACCGGAAGCACCCATTCAACAATACAATAAGAAGATCGCGGAGCAATAATAAATACTTCTGATAAAATGTATAATAAAAAGCCATACAAGAAAAGCAAGTCTGCACTTGCATGTTGACCATTTGTTCTATAAAATGCGATGGACATCATTAATACAATTGCAGCAAAAATGATCAGTGATGTATTCAGGCTGATATTGATGCCAAGCATCTCAAAATAATTATGAAAGGTATCGAGATTACCTGTTTTGAAAATCCCATAAGATTGAAGATTGTTCATTCCTTCTATCGTTCCATTGCGATAAATGATCGCGCTTGGGTCTGCATGTTGGCTTTTATTTGTGTATTCTTCAGCAATGCTTCGCATTGCAGTGAAATAATCTTTCCATAAAGCTGGTTTGGGAAGAACAAACAAAATAAAACCTGCTATAATTCCAATAGCACATCCGTATATCCATTTTTTTTCTCTTATCAAAATAAATGCAACGGGAAATACAACAATAAGTGGTCTGATGAAAATTAAAATACCAATAATTATTCCTGATATGAGATAACCATATTTATTTTTTGATTTGAAAAATGCGTACGATAATGCAATCAGAAATGCATATAAGATATAAACCTGTCCTCTTTCTATATGCATAAAAAATGCATCAGAACATACAATGCCTGCAATAGTAATGCTTAGTGGTATAAAATATTTCGATGAATCATTGCTGCTTCGAATTGCAATAAAAAGAATAGCTGTCAGCAAGATGAATTGAACAAAAAGCCAGATCATCCTTATCGTTTTATAAGGTAACAACGATAAAGGGTGAAGGATAAAAAGCATGGAAGGTGTAACCGTGGTTCCATTCCCGATTTTATGTATCGATCTGTGACCTTCGAGTAAAAAATCCCCATCACTCACTTCGGGCTTATATAGATATGGTGAATGATCTGTGGCAAGCAGACGTGATGCAATGACATGATGCCTCAAATCTACGCCACCATATTTTTCAGTATAATAAAATGATTTTGCTAAAACCAACAGAAATGAAATAGCAACAAAAGCTATAATAATATATTTCTGATTTTTAGTCAAACGTAAATGAATATATTTTCAATGAAGTAATGAAGTTAATTCATTGCCTCATCACATGAGGCGTTTGCTAAAAGTTTAGTTCCTGATTGGCCTGCCTGTTTTCAAAACGGCTTGAATACGTTCCAATGTTTTCTTTTCACCACACAAACTCAGGAATGCTTCTCTTTCGAGATCCAGAATATATTGCTCGCTCACTAAAGCAGGCTCGCTGAGATCGCCGCCACACATTACATAAGCTAATTTTTTTGCAACAACCACATCATGGTCGGTTGCATAATTTGCCCGCCACATGCCGTTGATGCCGGCATACAAAGCGCCTAATGCAGAGCGCCCGAGCACTTTCACATCGTTGCGTTGAACAGGCATTATATAACCATCGTTGTATAATTCAAGCACTGCTTGTTTTGCTTCTGCAATTCTTCTGCCCTGATTAATGCTTACAATATCTCTTCCTTTTCTTAAAATGCCAAGATCAAATGCTTCATAAGCAGACGTTGAAACTTTAGCAGTGGCAATAGTTAAGAAACGATTTTTTAATGTGATAGTTTCAGGTTCATCTTCATGCATTTCATCTGCTGCACGCAACGTAAATTCTTTTGTGCCGCCACCACCTGGAATTACGCCGATGCCCAATTCCACCAAACCAATATAAGATTCAGCAGCAGGAACAACTTTATCTGCATGCAAACTCATTTCGCAGGCACCACCTAATGTTAGTGCATGTGGTGCAACTACAACAGGTATTGCGGAATATCTCGCACGCATCATCGTATTTTGAAATTGGCGAACAGCCATATCCAGTTCGTCATAATCCTGTTCGATAGCGAGCATGAATATTAAACCAACATTCGCACCTGCACTGAAATTGGCTCCTTCATTAGCGATGACCAATCCTTTGTATTTTTCTTCTGCAATGCTGATTGATTTCTGAATGCCTTCCAAAACTTCACCACCAATGCTGTTCATTTTTGTGTTCCATTCCAATCCTAATACATCATCGCCTAAGTGATACAGGTTGCAAGCACTGTTTTTCCAAACTGCTTGGTTTTCAAAATTCTTCATTACCAAAAATGCTTCGCCACCAGGAATTGCTTTATATGATTTCGTACTAACGTCGTAATATAACCGCTTTCCATTATCCACTTTATAAAATGTTTTTGCGCCGGATGCGATCATTTCATCAACCCATTTTGCAACTCCATATCCTGCATCCCGCATCTTGTTCGCTGTTGTTTCCACACCAAGAACGTCCCAGCTTTCAAATGCACCGATCTCCCAGCCAAAACCAGCCATCATTGCGTCATCTACACGATAAATTTCATCGCTTATTTCAGGAATACGATGTGAGATATAAGAAAACAATCCATAATGAAAATGTTTATAAAACTCTGCAGCTTTATCTGAACCGTTCACCAACGCTTTCAATCTTGTTTTGAGATCATCGATTGGTTTTGCTGCTTCAACACTGGCAAATTTTGGTTTCGTTCTTGGAACATATTCTAAGGTCTTCAAATCAAGCACAACGATTTCTTTTTCTCCTTTTGCATTTTGGGGAAGTTTTTTGAAAAACCCTTGTCCTGTTTTATCGCCGAGCCAGTTGTTGGCAACAATTTTTTCTAACCAGGAAGGAATGATAAATGTATTTTTCGCTTCATCG
>DATGIX010000149.1:0-6847 GCA_035295505.1 Puia sp.
GTTTTGCATCTTGTTTTTGTTGAGGCAAACTTATCATCCATGCGATAGCCGGCGCAATCATCCACGCAATTAAAAAAGGCAGCGCAACAACCAATGTGATAGCAGAATGCGTGAGAAGATAAGATAAAACAAGAAGAGACAGAAATGGCGCAAACCACATGGAAAGATAGATGCCCGGCAAAGTCTTGCTGGCGTTCCTCGACGCATTTGAAGAAGGATTCCATTCAAGCAATTTCCTTTTTGAAAAAATCATTCTCCAGTTGGTGCGGATGATGGCATCCAGATTCACAAAGGCTTCATAAGGCAGGCATATCAATATAAAAATATTTTGTGCAAACTGATTTGCGACAGACCGAAGTGAAATAAAAAAGTGCTGTTTCATCGCGGCTTCACGCGGCTTTCTTGCCATAACTTCCCAACTGAAATTAATGAAGGAAGGAAGGATAATAATAGCGATGATGGTTAATGACCAGAGCCATGAAGATTGCAAAATTGTCCAGCCCATAATGAGCAAGAGAACCATTGCAAGCGGAACCAAACTTCTTCTGATATTATCAAATATTTTCCATCGCGATAGTAATGATATTGGATTTCGTTTAATCTTCCTGTTTTTATCAGGCGCAAAAGGCAGGCTCCATGATGCAATTTGCCAGTCACCGCGAATCCAGCGATGACGGCGTTTCATGTCTGCAATATATCTTGTCGGATATTTTTCATGCAGTTGCACATCGCTCACTAATGCAGAACGTGCATAACATCCTTCCAGCAAATCGTGGCTCAATATTCTGTTGTCAGGGAATCTGTCGCCCAACGCTCTCTCAAACATTTCCACATCATAAATCCCTTTGCCGATGAATGAGCCTTCATGAAATAAATCCTGATACACATCTGAAGTAGTTCTTGTGTATGGGTCAATGCCCGGTTCATTGCCATGCATCTCCGCGAATTTAGAACCGTCATCATCCGGCAAACTAACGGCAACGCGTGGTTGTAAAATAGTGTAGCCATCAACAACACGTTTTTTCTTCTCGTTGTACAATGCATGATTCAAAGGATGAGCCATTGTTGCAATTAATTTCCATGCAGCTTCGCGTGGCAATTGCGTGTCTGTATCGAGCGTGATAACATATTTTATGCCCTGATAAATATTTTCTTCACCAACAATTGCTATAAAAAAATCTTTTGCATTTTCTTTCCCTTGAATCAATGCATTCAGTTCTGCGAGCTTTCCTCTTTTTCTTTCATATCCCATCCATATTTTTTCTGTAGCATTCCATTTTCTTGGTCTGTGAAACAGAAAAAATATTTCATTCTTATTTCGCCCGTATTTTTTATTCAATAAATGAATTTTATTCTTTGCTGATTCCAAAAGCTCATTATCTCCTGATAAAATCTCTTCATGTGCATCGGGAAAATCTGTCAACAATGCAAAATGAATATGCTCATCTTTATTAGCGAGATACCTGACTTCAATTCCTTCCATCAATTTATCCAGCTCACCAAAATCTGTGAGCATGGTAGGCACGACCACCATCGTTTTATTCTCAGCAGGAATTCCTTTTGAAAAATTCATGCGCGGGAGCAAGTCAGGTTTCATGAGCAATGTTGAAAGCCAATTAACAAGCGTGACAGCAAACTGGCTTGCACATAAAAGCGAAAGCAGCACTAATATTATCAACAGCCAGTCGCGCAAACCATCAGCGTGCGCTTTTGCAACAATAAGACCTGCAAAAGTGAAAGTTATCAATGCTATTGCAGTAATATAAAATGTAAAAGTGTGATTTTTAAAAACTCTTTGAACAAATTCAAAAGTTGATGATTTTGGTTTGGCTAATTTTTTTGTTTCTGAAACTCCTTTATTAATCAGATAATATCCGACATGTGATTTACGATATTCATCTCCGTCAGCAGATGCATTTTTATCAGCGAGGAACACAGATATATTCGCTACTTCTGTTTCAGACAATGTAGTTTTTTTCGCAATTTTTTCCACTACATGCCGATAATGGTCACGGGTAAAAAAATCCATCCTTTCATATATTCCTGCAGCATCTTTGCGAAGCGCATGTTCCACTGTACTTGTTGCTTCTACAAATTCGCGCCAATCTGTTGTTCCTAAAAAACGCAGACTGCCGATGCTGTTGCTGATGGAAACCTGGTCTGCTGCTTGCTTCTGATTTTCAAGATGAACAAGCTCATCACTTGTAACTCCGTTTTCAGATAGTCTTTGTTCAATCCATGTGAGAGGCAACATGAGCGTTGAGCCTTTGCCTTGAAGCCGCCGAACCAATTCCGCAACAAAAGAACTTTCTAATGGAGGACCCGAACGAGCCATATCTGCAATAACAAGTATCAGGCTCTTTGGGTCCTTGTCTGCAGTTTCAGTCATCTCATCAGCCCAATAATCCGCCATGTTTTTATTAATGCGATTGACAGCAATCTGTGCAGCAAGCCTTCGAAGGTTTTCAATCAATGCCAGACGAAGCATAATAGGAATTGCCCACAACTCTCCTAAATTTAATTCTGTGATGGTTTGATAAGAAGAAATAAAATTCGTGAGGCTTTTTAAATCAACTCGCCCATCACTGTGAGAAATAATGTTCAACGCAATATCATACACACGTGGCAATCCTTCAGATGCGCCTTCTGAAAGCTGCGGCAGTCCTGAGCTGTAGCCTTTTGGCAAATGCCGTTTGCCAGTCCTTATCTGTTCTTCAATCAAATAAAAATTATCGAGAAGCCATTCGCCTGCGGGAGAAATTCTGCTGTCTGCTTTTGCTGATTCTGTTAAAAGATTATGCACTTCAATCAGCACATCTTCATTATCTGCAAGGCGCTTTAATAATTGCTCAGTCTTTTTTGCTGTAATTAATTTGTGGCTTTTCGCCAGCAATTTCGCAAACTGTTCCATTTGCTCTTCGCTGAAAAGTTCAGAACGAATGGGAGGTTTTTCATTCGCATATTTTTTAATAAGATTATGTCCCGGAAAAGATATTCCAAGATGAGACAAAATTTCCTGAATAGGGTTACTTTTTCTTATATCCTGAATCGGTTTATTCTTCACGAAGATTTGAAATTTTTTAGTGTTGGTGAGCAGGAACAAAATGAATATTGCAAGTATTAATCCTAAATCCTGCCAAATAGAAATTTCTTTAGAAAATTGTTATTATTGAAGGCAAAAAAACCTCACAAAAATTTTTTCGTGAGGCTTAAAAAATGAAAAGATAACTAACGAAACTATGTGCTGATTTGATTCACTGATTATTGCAGCGATTCGTAACTTTTAATTTTGTTATACAAAGTCTTTCTGTCAATTTTTAAAATCTCTGCTGCTTTTGATTTGTTGAAATTTACCTGCTTCAGCACATTCATGATAGTGTCATATTCAGCCTGCGATGCAGCATTCTTCAAATCATTTCCTCTGTTAAAAGTATTGTGATGATCATGATTTGAATTGTGGTTTTCTTCATACACGGTGTAAAAATTTTTTTCTGAAATTTCAGCGGGCAGCACCTTTGCAGAAATTAATCCTTCTGATGTGAGCAAAGCTGCTCTCCTGATCACGTTACGCAATTCTCTCAGATTCCCAGGCCATGCATAATTGCGGAAAATCTCCATTACTTCATCTTCAAAACCTTCCACGTCTGCCTTTTTATTCAGTTCTGCGTTTGCTTTGCTCAAAAAGAATTCTGCGAACAGCGGAATATCTTCTTTTCTGTTTCGTAGTGGGGGCAATACAATTGAAAACTCATTGAATCGGTGAAATAAATCTTCCCTGAATTTCCCTTTGCGGTAACATTCCTGTAAGTTCTCGTTGGAAGCAACAATAATCCTGATATCCAAATCCATTTCTTTCACTCCCCCTACTCGTTTGAATTTTCTTTCCTGTATGACTCGTAACAGCGCAGCCTGTATCTCATAAGAAAGATTTGCCACTTCATCCAAAAACAAAGTGCCGCCATTAGCCAGCTCGAAATGGCCTTCCTTATCTGCCAAAGCCCCGGTGAATGCGCCTTTTACGTGACCAAATAATTCACTGCCTGCCAATTCTTTTGATAATGTGCCGCAATCCATCGCAATAAAAGGCTTGTTTTTTCTTTCGCTGTTCTGATGGATGGTTCTGGCAAAAACTTCTTTCCCCGTTCCGCTTTCGCCGTATAAAATCACGCTGTAATTAGTAGGCGCAACCAGTTCAATTTGTTTATAGAGGTCGCGTGTCGAAGGATCCTGGCCTTTCAAAAATTCACCGTTAGCTGCGGTGGAAATCTTTGGCTTTCTTTCTGATGAAGAATGAAACTGCTCATCCTTGTTCGGCTCATTCAAAGATTTATTAATCACATTGAGCACTTCATCCGGGATCATCGGCTTTGTGATGTAATCAAATGCGCCTGCTTTAATGACATCAATTGCAGTCTTGATATCAGAGTAACCCGTGATTATGATCACGATTGCATGAGGATCGATAGTCTTAATTTCTTTCAATACTTCTCTTCCTTCTTTATCGCCCAGCCTGAAATCGCAAAGCACAATATCAAATTTTGATTCTTTGAATTTTGCAATGCCTTTGTTCCCTGTGTGAGCAATATCAGTTTCAAATCCCTTGCGCTGCAGAAATCTGCTAAGCAAAGCACACATGTCCATGTCATCATCTATAATTAAAATCCTTTTCATAATTGTTACATTCTTTTAAAGTTATTGGAAAAATCTAAGCTTCATATTTTTTGTCCGCACCACACATATCTTTAAAAACATCTTGCCAAAATTGAAAACACCCATAAACCTCTAATTGTTCGGCAGCAGAAAGGAAATAAGTTCCCAATGTGTAGAAGTTTTTACTCATTCAAGACAACAGCTTTCAAATATTTCGCTTTAGCAAAGCGTTTCTTTTAAGCAATCATATATGGCAATAAAATTGAGTATTAACAGTTCAATAAATTGGAAATAGTGAATTATGTCAAAAAAAGAAATACTGATCGTTGATGATGAAATGGACATTTGCTATTTACTGAAAGGCATTTTAAGACAAAAGAATATTGATTCAACTTTTGCCAACACCTTATCAGAAGCACAAAAAGCAATAGACAAAGAACCTCCATCCTTACTGATCCTCGACAACCGCTTGCCTGATGGAATGGGAGTTGATTTTATTCCTTATGTGAAGGAAAATCACCCTTCTGTGAAAATATTGATGGTTTCTGCATTTGACAGCACCATTGATAAAAATCTCGCTTACAAACAAGGCGCTGACCTCTTTATAGGGAAGCCGCTGAACCGCGAAGTGATAAACTTAGCTATCGATAAGCTTATGTGATTGTGCTGACCTCTGAGCTACAAAATGTGGACAGTTCTACACAACTGAATAATTTATTCCACATTATTAGTCAGTAATCAGCATAAAACAGCTTTAAAATTATTGGTATGGCGATTGTTATATAATGATACAGGCAAACAATCGGAATAAAAAGTTTATTAGGGGATTAAGGGATCTAACAGTCCTGCTGAAAACAGGACTGTTATTAAAAAAAAATCTTAAAATCAAAATATCACGGACGGTAAGCCTCTGTGCCCTTCTGAATAAAAAGAACATTAATTGTTTACGTTATGGCAACTTCATCGCAAATGAAATTTTCTTCTGTAGATCTTAAGAAGCTGAATGAATTGCGCAGCGCTTTGCTGGAGGGAATTAGAAAATGTGGTGAAGTTGTTCTTTCTGTGAATAATGAGCCACTCAGAAAAACAATTATGAGCCTTGAGCAACAAAGCAATCAATATGCAAATGAGCTTAATGCACAAATACAAGTGATGGGCGGTTATTCGATGAATGAATCTAAACAAGAAGATGCAAACACTTCAGGAAAAAGTAAAAAGATTAAAACAAATATTGAGGAGCAGGCACTGAAAATTTGCAGGAAAATTGAAAAGTCTGTTATCAATCTATATAAGAAAACATTGAAAGAAGAACTGGCAAATGATGGATTAAAGAAGATGATGAAATATCAGATGGACGGAATTATGTGTACAACGCTTCAGTTAAAATTGTTATCAAAATTTCTACATAATCAGTAGGTTTCGGTCTTTTAGGGTTTAGGGTTAAAAAAGGATGTTGTCTAGCATCCTTTTTTTATTTTGAAAATATTAAGACAGAAGTAAAATACTATCAGCATTTATTTTTTCAGCAGCAGCTTCTCTAATTTTTTAATTCTTTTATTTTGTTCTTCAATTATTTTTTGTTGCTCCTGAATTGCTTTTGCGAGAATAGGAATTAGCTCTCCGGTATTTAACCCAAGGTTTTTTTCATCAAGATTATTTACAAGCCCATACGTTTTATCCAACTTATTTTTCTGCATGTCTTCTTTCACATCCTGAGCAATAAATCCCAACGATTTTGTTTCGTTATTGGCATTGTTGTATACGAATTCCACGGGCTTCAAACCAAGAATAAAATCTAATCCTACAGGAACCTGCTTTATGTCGTGTTTGAGTTTTTTGTCGGATGCGTTTGTCCAGGAAGCCGCATACATGCGATAAGAATTATTTGAAGCGCTGCCGACCGTGACCTCATTGCTTACATTAGCTGCAGACGGCTGCGCATTGTTTCCAATAATAATATTGTTGTCGCCTGAGTTTAAATTTGAACCGGCCGTATATCCAAGTGCTGTATTATTTGATCCTGTAAGATTATTCTGCAGTGCCTGAAAACCGACAGATGTATTGTTGCTGCCATGAGTATTGACACTCATCGCACCAGAACCAATGGCAGTGTTGTTATTGCCATCCTGGTTAGCGTTCAGGGATATGTAGCCCATAGCAGTGTTATTGTTCCCGTTGAAATTGCTCAACATGCTTT
>DATGIX010000150.1:0-10295 GCA_035295505.1 Puia sp.
TAAATCAGTTAATTCGACATACACTAAAAAAGAATTCAATGTAATTGTTTGGGGGAGTTGGGAGGTTAATGATTAAAAACGGCTGCCAACATTAGGCTTGCCGCAATGCTGGCAGGCTCAAGAACAATCAACGGCAAGTCATTAATGGGCTTCGGTTCCGGCGGACATTATCCTATTGAGCATTTATTATTAACTTCAACATGAAATCATAGACCGGGCTTCAGCAATCGGCAGACGGAAGTAAATTCCAGCACTGCGGCAAGCCTCGGCCGTTGTGCGTAAGCCGCGACAGCCTAAACCTCAAAAGACATTATGAAAAAAATCTTATCATTTAAACACTGGCAACTTTTTTTGTTGATTTTTATTTGTGGCGCATGGACATCACCAAGTCCTTTAAAAGAAATTATCAATATGGTGGCTGTTGTGACTTTTACTTGTTGGATTTATGCAATCGGAGTTTACGGACAAGAGCGAATTATAGAAATGGGTCTTCAACCAATGAATATTAAATTATTTAAAGCAAATGTATTAATTGTTGGTTCTTTTTTTCTGATTGCTCTCATTTTCTCTGCAACACAGCGACAAATCAATAGCACATCTAATACTTTTGAACCTAAAGACATCATTTTTACTTTAGCTGGACTCTACTTGTTTTTTGCAATTTTTCAAACGATATATTTTACTTGCAAGACACTTGGAAAGATTGAACTTCGACGAGAAGTATCATTTGGCGACATTTTTCCCAGCTTAATTTTACTGTTATTCTTTTTTGTTGGTGTTTGGATTTTGCAGCCGAAAGTGAACAAATTTATTGCGACAGAACAAGAAATCTTTCACTCGTGATGCCTACGCACAACATTAGGTTTGCCGCAATGCTGGCAGACTCAAGAGCCAATCAGCGGCAAATCTTTAATCAGCTTCGGTCCCGGCGGACATTATTCTATTGAGCATTTATTATTAACTTCAACATAAAATCATTGACCGTGCTTTTGTTTCGGCTGACGGATATAAAATCCCAGCACTGCGGCAAGCCTCGGTCGTTAGGCGCAACTAAATGACAGACTCCGGCTTAATTATATGGAACGGTGAAACTATTGGTACTGTAACAAATATCATGTTAGATATGTGGTATATGGACGCCGACTGGACACCCTATCAGTCTGACACCACTTCAAAGTTTGAAAAACTTACTTTTAATTTAAAAAGTGACGAAGTAATAAAAGAACCTTCCAAAGGTATCGTTGCTCTTTTGAAATATGACGAAGTTCCCTCAAATTCTCACAGCGTTTTGATTTTATCAGTTGACAGTTCAAAAATCTTCATGAGAATGATAAGTGATGAAGTAGCAGCATATGCAAATAAAAAGTTGCTGAAACCATGGCAACCAATCGACAATCCCTCCTTTTACGAAACAGAACTAAAAAAAGAAGTCAATTTCTTTCACCCGCTCAATTGGAAAAGAATTCGGGCAGTTGCTCATCGTACAGACCGTGATGACGTTCTCTTTGAGGTGCTTAATGGAAGCTCAAAATATGTGGTTGTACACTTGACTTGGAGAAAAGAAAATTCAGGCAGGTTTCCAATAACGCAATTCTACAAGGACTGGCACGACATTTATACAAATAGGCTTTTAGAAGACAGCAAAGATTGGGAGTCAGACACGTGATGCGCCTAACATTGGGTTTTATGCAAGTTGGGCATGACCAGCAAATATCAGCCAATTGCAAATCCCAGCTTCAGTTCCGGCAGACGGAATACTAATTCCAAACCTGCATAAAGCCCTGCCCATTAGGCGCAATAAGTTTCCATCTTTAATAAAGCGACAAATAGTATGACTCTTTTCAAAAAAATACTTCTTCTATTAATTGGTGCTGCATTAATATTTAGCTGGACAACAAAAAAATCGATTCATAAAAAATTAAGTGGGATTTATTGTTTTGCTGCAAACGAATCATTTTTCATTTATGAGTTTTTCAATGACAGTTCATATCAATTTAGGACACAAGGACACTTTGGCTATTCAAAGACAAATGGCAAATACAATTTAAATCTCGACTCTTTAATATTGATTCCATATTCAAAGAAAAGTCAGCCTGACTCTACTTTCTTTTTTAAAAACAAGGACACCTTATTACTTATCGACGATACAAGTCTCGTTTCTTTGAACAAAAAAGACAAATATTGTAAAACTTTCAATGGACAATGTTGCACTGACTAAATTCAAAGGCAGCAGTCTTGCTATGCTTTATGCGCCTAACATTCGGTTTGCTGCTATGCTGACGGACGGGAGAACAATCGGCGGCAAATCTTTAATGGGCTTCGGTTCCGGCGGACTTTATTCTATTGAGCATTTATTATTAACTTCAACATAAAACCATTGACCGGGCTTTTGTTTCGGCGGACGGAAATAAAATCCCAGCACTGCGGCAAGCCTCGGTCGTTGGCAGCTACTTTAGCGACCTCCCTACACAAACAAACCTATTTGACCTTGACAATGACTTTTCCTTTGGCACGACCACTTGCAACGTAAGCCATTGCTTCATTTGTTTGTTCAAATGGAAAAACCTTGTCTATTATTGAGCGGATAACACCGGCTTCAATCAACGAACCGATTTCTGCTAATTGTTTTCCGTTCGCCTTCATAAACAAAAAAGAATAATTTACATTGAGTCTTTTCGCTTGCTTTTTCACCTTTCTGCTTAAAAAGAAAACCGCTGCTTTCATAAAGCATGACAAACTAATTTCTCTTGCGAAAGCAACATCGGGTGGGCCTGAAATAGAAATAGTTTTTCCACCTGGCTTCAATATTTTCAAAGATTTTTCAAGCGTTTTTGCGTCCTGACTATTCAGTACCAAATCATAATCTTTGAGTATCGTTTCAAAATCTTGTGTTTTGTAATCAATCACAATATCAGCACCAAGACTTTTTACCAAATCAAAATTATCGGCACTTGTTGTTGTAGCGACACTAGCACCCAAATGTTTTGCCAACTGAATAGCAATTGTTCCTACGCCACCCGAACCTGCTTGTATAAATACTTTTTGACCTTTTTGGAGTTTTACTTTTTCAACAAACGCCTGCCAAACTGTTAACGCAACCAAAGGAAAAGAAGCTGCTTCTTCCATTGAAACTTTTTTTGGTTTTATTGCAACATCATTTTCATTAACGGCAATATATTCCGCAAATGTGCCAATTTTAAAATCGGCAGGTCGGGCAAATACTTCATCGCCAACTTTGAAACGACTGACTTTTGAACCCACTTTTGTAATAATCCCTGCAACATCGTGTCCTAAAATCAAAGGGAACTTATACGGAAGTAACAGCTTGAATTCGCCAGTTTTTATTTTGGCATCTAACTGATTGATACTTGCAGCATAAATTTCTACCAGCACCTCATTTTCTTTTATAACAGGTTCTGCAACATCAACAAGTTGTAAGGTATCTTCTTTACTGTATCTGTTTATTGTAAATGCTTTCATTTCTTACTTTTTAAACTTGTTGATATTTTTTACGATAGAATTTTCAAAGGTTTTAAATGAAAAATATTGTATAGCAGGGAACAAAGTAGAACCTTTGCCCACGGGATGATTAAAATTGGGGTTTTCATTTTCAACCAACTTCAACAGCGTTTCAACAACAGCGATTGGCTCTTCTGAGTTTGCAAATAAATCTTTTGTATAATCTTCAAGTGTGGTTCGGTATCCATCGTAATCACTTATTTTCTTTTCAGCAACTTTTGAGTTAGTAACGATATTGGTTTTAAAACCCACAGGCTCAACCATACTTACTTTTATATTGAATTCTTTTAGCTCAAAACGGAGTGCCCTGAAATAACCTTCAAGAGCATGTTTAGAAGCAGCATAATAAGCACCGCCGGGAAGGCTGATTAAGCCCATAATTGAACCAACTGTAACTATCTTACCGAAATGCTGTTTTCTAAAATAAGGTAATAGCTCATTGGTGAGTTTTATAGTTCCCCAAAAATTGGTTTCAAATTGCTGCTTCCCTTGCTCAATAGAAGTTTCTTCAGCAAGCCCTGACAAATAAAAACCTGCATTATTTATCAATACATCTAATTGGTTGATTTCGGTGAAAAGTTGTTTGCCAAAAGATTTGATAGAATTATCGTCAGTAATATCCAATGCCAACATTTTGAACGGCAATGACGACTGATTTTTTTCAGGGTTTCTGCTTGTTCCAATTACATTGTAACCTCTTTTGTATAGCTCGTTTGCTAATGACAAACCAAAGCCCGAAGATGCACCTGTTACTAAAATATTCTTTTTCATTTTACTCGTTTTATTTTTTAATTGATAAATTTGCTTGCAAATTGCAAGTGCAAATATATAAACAACTTTCAAATTGCAAGTTAAAATGCAGGATATTTTATGGACACGAATAAAAAAAGGTCAGATTGCCCGTTGAGTTGTTCTCTTGACGTATTTGGAGACAAGTGGTCGTTGCTTATTATCAGGGACTTAATGTTTTTTAAAAAAAGTACTTACAATGATTTTTTAAAATCGGCAGAAGGTATTGCCACCAATATTTTAGCATCAAGGTTGAAAGCTTTGGAAGAAAACGGCGTTATTGAAAAATCAGAACACCCGGACAGCAAAGCAAAAATTTTGTACTGCCTTACACAAAAGGGAATTGACTTATTGCCGATCATGATGGAAGTTTACATTTGGGCAGACAAATATTTCACTATGCCGGCAGACATAAAAGCGACAATCAAAGAAGCAAAGAAAGACAAGGACAAATTTATAAAACAGGTAACGAAAGAATTGAAAACCAAATGACCGAAAAAAAGCAGCAGCCAACATTCGGCTTGCCGCAAAGCTGGCAGGCTCACTAACAATCGGCGGCAAATCTTTAATCGGCTTTGGTTCCGGCGGACATTATTCTATTGAGCATTTGTATTAACTTCAACAAAAAATCATTGACCGGGCTTCAGCAATCGGCGGATGGAAATAAAATTCCAGCACTGCGGCAAGCCTCGGTCGTTGGGCGTAATTAGCATTCGCTTCCATCGAGACAAATATCGTTTATGGAAACAGGAAAAATTGTAGAGCTTATTAGCAAAGGTCGGACTGATTTTGTTCTTGAATTATTGGACAAACCAGACTGGAAAGAAACATTATCCAAAGGACAAGTCAAGCTTTTGCAATGGCTTGTTTATTATAACGACACGACAGGTCTTAAAGCAATTTTAAAAGCTGGGGGTAACCTCGACAGCATTGACATCAACGGAGAACTGGGTAATGCTGCATTCTTTGGTCATTGGAAAGTTTGCGACTTTTTGATTAATCACGGCGCAGACGTGAATGCTCATGTTGATAAAACTAATGAAACGCCACTCCACAATGCTCTTTCAAAAGCTGGGCGACCTTATTACTTTTATACAGTCAAGCTTTTAGTTGACAAAGGCGCTGATGTCAATGCCAAAACAATTGCTGGATTAGAAACAGGAGCATTTATGCGTGATGTCAGGACAAAAGGAGAAACGCCATTACATAGAGCTGCCGCTTATGCAGACGAACAAACAATTTCTTATTTAGTAGAGCATGGTGCTGACAAAACTGTTAAAGATTCAAATGGAGATTCGCCCCTGAGTTGGGCAAGCGAACATTTGCGGCCAGGAAGGATACTATCGTTATTATCGTACGGAAATTATCAGATTAGTGAAAAACACAAAACGGAAAACACAAGCGACCATGGAGAACGCTGGGGAAACAGCATGGACTGGAAGCTGTTTGGGGAATACCACCCTGAATGATTTAACTACGCCCAACATCAGGCTTGCCGCAATGCTGGCTGACTCAATAACAATCGACGGCAAATCTTTGATCAGCTTCGGTTCCGGCGCACATTGTTCTATTCGCCTTTTCTGTAACTTCAGTTAAAATTTTTTAATCACTCCGTTAAAAAATAAAATTGATATGTCAAACAACACTGTAACACTTCATCGTGTAATTAAAGCAAGCCCGGAAAAAGTTTTTCGTGCTTTCACAGAAGCGAGTGCGCTTGCGTGCTGGCTTCCTCCATATGGTTTTTTATGCACAGTTCATAGCATCGACCCAAGAGTTGGCGGAACTTATAAAATGTCTTTCACTAATTTTTCAACAGGCAACGGGCATTCATTTGGTGGAAAATTTCTTGAAATAAAACAGAATGAATTCATCAAACACACAGACAAATTTGATGACCCGAATCTGCCTGGTGAAATGATCACTTCTGTCACGATAAAAAAAGTTATTTGTGGCACTGAGTTGGAGGTTGTACAGGAAGGCATTCCTGCCATGATCCCGGTTGAAATGTGTTATTTAGGCTGGCAGGAATCATTGGAGAAATTGATAAAATTAGTTGAGCCTGAAATCCCGGATGCTTAGTTTCAGTGAAATTATTTTAATTCGTGGCTGCGTTAATTCCTGAGCGTTGAATCCATATAAGGGATTGCTAATGAAAAAACCAAACTATACATTATGAGATCAGGTTTATTAAGTTCACAAAGCATGACACGGCTGCATGCAATTATTATAATCACAGTTTCTTTCTTGCTTGCTAATAAAGCAAATGCACAAACTGTCCATCAGAAAGTGCGGCCAAGAATTATCATTACTGCTGATCCTGAGCTTGATGATAATAATTCTCTGATCCGTTTATTATTATACAGCGATGAACTGAATATTGAAGGTCTTATTTATGCCAGCAGCGGCTATCATTGGAAAGGTGATGGCAAAGGAACCAAATGGTTTGTTCCCGGCAGAGAGTATTCGCGTTTTGGTTTGGATACCTGTCCCTGCACAACATGGCGATGGGCAAAGGACGAACATTTTATTCACGACATCGTGAATGCTTATGCAAGTGTTTATCCCAATCTTAAAACGCATGATACGGATTATCCTTCGCCTGATTATCTCAAATCAAAAATCCGTTATGGCAATATCGAATTTGATGGAGACATTTCTAAAAACACACCGGGCTCAGATCTGATAAAATCATTAATGCTTGATGATAAGCCTGGACCATTGTTCATCACAGCGTGGGGCGGACAAAGCACTATTGCAAGAGCACTCAAATCAATTCAGGAAGATTATGAATTCACCACACAGTGGGATGCGATTAGAAAAAAAATTTCCGACAAAGTTATCTTGCTTCCTTCAGGTGATCAGGATGATACCTATGCGAAATACATAAAACCGAATTGGCCAAATATCGATTACAGGCAATTTACCGGCGGCCCTAATTATGGTTATGGTGCGCAGTTACGTGCAAAGCCGGAAGATTCAATTTATCTCACATCATCATGGACAAAAGAAAATGTTTCAGGCCGTGGTGCATTGGGTGCATTATATCGCGTGTGGGGAGATGGAAAGCAGATGGTGAAAGGAGACAAGCTGGATTATTTTGGATTAAGTGGCTACACTAATGATCAGCTAAAAAAAATGGGATATGCAGTATGGATGCCCGTTCAGGAAAAAGGTTCATGGCTTGGCGAAGGTGATGATGGAACATTCATGAACATGCTCGGCAATGGGCTTCGGGCTTTTGATAAAGGATCTTATGGCGGTTGGGGCGGTCGGCAAATGAGTGAACAGGAGTCAAAAGGATTTTCTTTGCAAATTAGTGACACATCTCAACAAGCAATGGCTGCTGCACTTGCGGCAATGAATAGTCAGGCAAACAAAAACGCCAATGCCTATCCTGATTTCTTTCCCTCGGCTCAGCTTGATTTTGCTGCGCGGCTTAAATGGTCTGTCACGCCAAAATTTTCAAATGCCAATCATGCACCAGTTGTTACAATTGAAGGACCGATGGAAGTTTTAGCATCTCCCGGAGAAACAATCAGATTGAATGCAAAAGTTTCAGACCCGGATGGGAACACTGTTTCATTAAAATGGTGGCAGTTTAATGTAGGAACATATCCGGGCAAAGTTGATATTGCAAATGCTGATGCTGAAAAAGCAAGAATCAGCATTCCGAAAGATGCGATTGCAGGCCAAACCATTCATGTTATTCTTGAAGCAACAGACAATGGATCATTGCCACTAACGAGATATCAGAGAGTGATTATTACAGTGAAGAAGTAAACGGATGAAGAATCGCAGATACCGAAACAATTATAAATCATTTTGAGTCATCCATAAATTAATAACAATTTACCCTTGAAAAAATATGAGTGACGGAATTGATATTGAGTTCGTGCGGGAATATTATCAAAAAATGACAGATCAGGAAATAACCCGTGTCCTGACACAGGATTCGAAAGGATTGACATCTGATGCATTGAAAATCGTTAAAGAAGAAATTGCGCGACGTAATCTTGATTCAGAAATATTATCTGCTGTCGAAGCACAACAACAGGTTTATACTGATGCTTATAAAATATATGATCCCGAAGCCTGCCCTGTAGATGAGCCAACAAGGCTTTGGTTAGAGAAATCATTTCTGGTATTATTAAATATTTTCGGTAGGGAGCATACAGTGAATAGAAAAGTGCTTACGCCTGAAAGAGTTGATTTCCCAATACGATATGATGGTAGTGAACGATCTGCTTTTGCGACCCTTAAAATTATCGCCAATCAAATGGAAGTTGATGCAGAAAAAATTACGCTTGATTTTTACGATGAGCGTTTAAGACAAATAACACATGGTACTCCCGGAGGATTGTATTGGGGGAAAGGAGAAAACGAAAATTTTGAAATTTCATTGGCCCGAAAAAAATTAGATGAACCGGAAAACATGGTTGCTACACTTGCTCATGAAATTGCCCATATAAAATTGCTCGGGGAAAACAGGATGGAAGAAAATGATGAACGTCTCACTGATTTAACTACCATCTTTTTTGGGCTCGGTATATTCAATGCAAATGCAGCTTTTCAAACTTTTAGTGATGCGAGATACTATGGATGGTCCCAGTCAGGATATCTTACACAGATGGAATGGGGTTATGCGTTGGCTTTGTTTGCCCACACAAGACAGGAATCTCAACCTCAATGGGCATCTCATTTATGTATGAATGTCAAGGCTGATTTTTTGCAAGGTCAAAACTTCATTTCCAATAATGAACGCGATATCTTTCAGCAGCAATAAAAATTAAAACAAAAGATATTCAAATCCACTCAGCATGATATCAAGAAGACATTTTATTTCTCTTGCAGGTGCAGGCGGTTTAAGTTTAGCTTTTAGAAATAAATCAATTGGTGCGATTAATGATTGGTATCATCACTCTCTGCCCGAAGCAAAAATTGAAATAGATTTTACCAATCCGGAAGGATCGATCGACAAAGCGATATACGGCCAGTTCATTGAGCATCTCGGCCGTGCCGTGAATGGCGGAATTTTTGAAGAAGGTTCAACACTCTCGGATAAAAAAGGTATTCGTTTGGATGTGCTGGAAAAAATTCAGCGCATGCAGCCAACCATATTGCGTTATCCCGGCGGCACATTCAGCAAAATATATCACTGGATGGATGGCGTTGGCCCGATCAATGAAAGGCATGCACGGCCAAACCTGATTTGGGGCGGCGTTGACAATAATCATTTTGGAACAGATGAAGCTGTAGATTATGCACGAATGATTAATGCTGAACCATACTTCGCAGTGAACATGGCTACAGGGACTGCAGAAGAAGCAGGCAACTGGGTGGAATATTCCAATGGCGATCGCGATACCTATTATGCAAATCTCAGACGGAAGAACGGTCACGTTGATCCGTTTAAAATAAAATATTGGGGACTTGGCAATGAAGAAGCAGCTACACCTGACATTGGTCGGTTGCAGAACGTTCACGAATTTGTGAAGGAAGCGTGGATGTATACCAAAGAAATGAAACTGCAGGATCATTCCATCAAACTTATTTTAAGCGGTGATAATAATGAATGGAATGAATATCTGTTGAAAGAAATGGGTGATGTGTGTGATTATATTTCTTTGCATTGTTATGTGAGCACAGAAAAAAATAAGCCGGTATCCCTTTTTCCAAAAGTGGATGGATTGGAAAAAAACATCCTTGTGATGAAGCAAAAAATACAAAATCTCACGACTGCAAAGGTTACCAACTTTGCGAAGTGGTATCGTTTCCCACCAAGGCAGAACCCGGTTAAGATTGCGATTGATGAATTGGGCATTTGGGAACCGGGTGGCAATGGCGCATACGAACTGGAAGATTATTACAACTGGAACCACGCTCTGGGCACTGCTACTTTTTATAACATTATGCAAAGGCAAGCATCTGTTGTAGGTCTTGCAACATGGGCACAAACAGTGAATGTGCTGGCACCCATTATGACA
>DATGIX010000151.1:0-18110 GCA_035295505.1 Puia sp.
CAGTTCATGATACCATAAAAGGTGTTCGTGATTATTGTATCAAAAATCAAAAGCCATATTTGATTGAATGCATGACTTTCCGCATGCGCGGTCATGAAGAAGCAAGCGGCACAAAATATGTTCCCAAAGAGTTGTTTGAAGAATGGGCGAAGAAAGACCCGGTTGCAAATTATGAAGCATATCTGCTCGAAGAAAAAGTGCTGGACAAGAATTCGGTTACTCATATACGTGAGGAAATAAAAGGTGATATTGAAAGAGAATTGAAATTAGGTTTTGCTGAAGAAGCAATTATTCCCGATACCGAAGAAGAGTTGAATGATGTATATGCAAATAGGTCAATAATGAATGGTCAATCGTCAATAGCGATTCTTGATAATTCAAAACCCACTCACCATTCACGATTCACTACTCAAGAAAAACGTTTCATTGACGCCATCAAAGAAGGCTTACACCAATCGATGCAGCAACATGATAATCTCATCCTGATGGGACAAGACATCGCTGAATATGGTGGTGCGTTTAAAATCACGGAAGGTTTTGTGAATGAGTTTGGAAAAGAAAGAGTTCGCAACACACCACTTTGTGAAAGCGCTATAGTTGGTTCAGCATTGGGTTTATCACTCGAAGGTTTCAAGAGCATGATGGAAATGCAGTTTGCTGATTTTGTTACTGTCGGCTTCAATCAGATTATTAATAACCTCGCAAAAATTCATTATCGCTGGGGACAAAATGCAGATGTGGTCATAAGAATGCCAACTGGTGCTGGAGTTGGTGCCGGCCCGTTTCATTCACAAAGCAATGAAGCATGGTTCGTTCATACGCCGGGATTAAAAGTTGTTTATCCATCTACACCAGAAGACGCAAAGGGATTATTAATAGCTGCAATCAATGACCCGAACCCGGTCATGTATTTTGAGCACAAAGCTTTGTACAGAAGTATTAGCGGGGAAGTCCCAACAGAGTATTATGAAATTGAAATCGGCAAAGCAAGATTAATTCAAGAAGGAGAAGATATTTCCATCATTACGTATGGAGCAGGTGTTCATTGGGCAACAAAGTATGCAGAAGAAAATAAAAATATCTCCATTGATATTCTTGACCTGAGAACATTATTGCCGCTCGATTATGATGCGATCAAAGAATCTGCCTCCAGAACAGGAAAAGTTTTGATCCTGCATGAAGACACACTGATTGGAGGAATTGGCGGGGAAATTTCTGCATGGATAAATGAACATTGTTTTGAATTATTAGATGCGCCGGTAATGCGCTGTGCATCGCTTGATACGCCCATTCCATTCAGCATTGAATTGGAAAAAAACTTTTTGGCAAATGCCAGGCTTGATACATTAGTTCAAAAACTTCTGGCATATTAATTTTCTGAAAAAGAAAAATAAAATGTTATCCTATTCAAAAATATTGTTCATCATTTTCTTTGCATTTATTTTTAAAGGAATAAAAGCTCAGGAAAGCAATGGCAATGTGATTATAGTTAATAAGCCTTACTCGCATGTAACTGAAATAAGAAACGGCTTGCTGGGAATAGTAATTCCAATGGAAAATTCTTTTTCGGCCTCTTCAAAAAATGTACTTGCACCTATACAGTCAGTTATTTACAGAGACGGAGCTTATTCAAATGATTCTGCTGTTTATCTGCATTCCCCCACTACTCCACTTTCCATGAAGGTTTCATTTTTAAAATCAACATCAGAAGTATGTATTGTAAGCATTTTATACACTTTCAATAAACCTCAATTCATTTACGGAAATCAGACATATAAAGGAGGCGATGCAGGAACCGGCTATTACAAATCAACACTAACGGTTAAGAAAAATTCAAAATCAATTATTATTGAAGACGAGGCTGATTATGACATTAATTATGAATTCAAGATCTCTAATGATCTTCATCTCAACAAAGCCAGGTACAGAGGATGGCGATCGAGTTCTGCAGATGAAGGCCACGACGAATCCGGTGCTGTTTATCAAAACATAAACCAGTTGAATAACTCACGTGATGCAATAATTGATTTGAGTTTTGATAAAAATAAAGCATACTCTTTTTTGAGCTTTTGGGGGCCAACGGGTGGAGAAATGAATTCGGGCAGATACTGGCAGATATTTAATGCCAATGAACCTGCTAATGCCAATCTTCTCGGATTTTTTCAAGGCAGAGCTTCAAGACTGATCGCAGCAAGATCAGTTGGAGTTTGCTTGGTGACATATAAGGCAAACAATGCTGATGTTTCAAAAAGCAACAATGCAGCCTTACAAATTAATATTACAAGGCGGGGTCCTGATAATATTTTTTTTGGCAAAAAAAGATTTGAATGGGCGCTGTTTGTTAGCACCAAACAAGATTTATTGCCGGTTGATCAATATCAGCCTATTGGTAAAGAACTGAACCTGATTTCAGGAATGTCATCAAAAATTGATGATTACCTCAGAAAACCCGCTTCACCTGTTCCTGCTTTATTCAACGGCACTCTGTATTCTTCAGCTGATAAAATACAAACATTAATTGCGCGGATAAAAAAAGACGATGCATTTGCAAAAATGATTATTGCAAGTGATCCATATTTTAAAACAATAGCAGATGCATGGAAATATCCTGATTCCGCAAAGTCATTAACAAATAATCTGGTGCAGTATGGAGAAAATCTAAAAAAAGCTTTCAGGGATCAGGATGGCATTTATCAATATGGGATTGCTTATTGGGGCGGTGCTTCGAACTTCAAAGGGTTTGTGTTGGAAGCTTCCTGTTTGTTCGCAGATAAGAGCAATGTTATAGCTCCTGAACAAAAGGAGAGCATACAACAAACTATCAGAATGATGGCAAGAATAATATGGGATAATGATAATGTGCCATTTTTTGATAGCGCAGGTGTGAACTATGGTCCACAGAACATGTATTACATGTATCAGAATAATGGAAGAAATTTTTTTGCATTGCTTTTTGCCAATGACCCGGAATTTAAAGAAAGGGCAAAAAAAGTACTAGACATTACAAGGAAAAACTTATTAGATGCAATTGCTGAAAATGGATCCGGCTTCGGCACCCCACATTACACACAGCCAACGATTGAGCCGATACTTTATTCCATGCTGCAATTGAAAAATGCAGGCTTAGGGAATCTTTTCGCTGAACAAGATGTGAGAATAAAAAAGTTTATTGATTTTTACAACTCTCTTTTAACACCGGGTTCGGTGAGGTTTAATGGAAATAGAAAACTGATTTCTTTTGGCGACGGAACTGAAGAAAGTGCTGCGGTTTATGGGTTGCTTGCATCAGGTTTTGAAGACAGCGATCCTGCGCTCAGCAAAAGCCTGTACAGCATTTATCAAAATGGGCCTGCAAGGTTATCAACTTTTGGATATATTGAATTAGCCGCTGATGTCACAGCTAATTATTCAGTTCCATTCAATTCTTCCAGCTCAAATTATGTTGGCTATCTTTCACATTTCAGAGCAGGCGTAGGTTCTGAATACGAGTCGGCAGTCTGGATATTAAATGGCGATCACTATTCTGATCACCGGAACGATGATGCTGGTGAATTTGCTATTTATGCTTTAGGTGTTCCTTTGTCTCTTAGCAGAAGTTGCTTTTATTATCCTGCGGCAACTGACTCAAAAATAAGAAGTGTCGTTATTCCTGAGGAAATGTTTCCGGAATGGAACAAAGCCAATCAACCTATTAATGGCCGGTCGCTTACAAACCGAACATGGCCGGTTTCTTCACAAAATGAGTTTGCAAAATTGAATAGCAGCACTTTTTCATCTTCAAAAATGAATAATGGAAACACGGAATGGCAAAGGCTTGTTGCTATGATCAATATCAATGCCAGTCAACCTGTTATTATATTTTTTGACAGTATTAATAACAACAAACAAAATATCTGGAGCATGATGAATATGTCGCAAGGCTCAATAAAAACTCCGGCAGGAGATATTTCTCCGGTCGACAAAATTTATGATGCGAGAAATAAAAACCTGCAACAATTGCCTGAAGCCACTGCTGAAAAAGGATTGAAAGCGGCGCTAAATAAATTTTCTTTCATAGGTCAGGATTGGTCAAAAAAACTACAAAAATCAGGCGGCATTGATTGGGATTTATATGCTCTCTCGAAAGGAAATACAAGTTTCACATTATCGCAATGGACAAACAATTGGGAGAATTCCGTAGAGCAGGCAGAATTCACAAAAACAAACAATAGGCCATATAGTGAAACCCAGCAAATAATAAGGCTTGAAAGCGATGCCCCATTTTTTAATGTGCTGCTTCCATATCTTAAAGGCACTGAGCCTTATAAAAATAATGTTAGTTTGATAGCGCCGGATAAAATGAAAATAAAATATGGAGAAGGGGAATTGCTGATAACCGCTCAAAGTTATTTTTACTCAGATAAAAACAAAAGCATTCTGTCAACATTCACATCCACTCATGTTGCTGAAAATGGCTTTAGCATTGAAGGTGGCATAACAGAGGTTGAACTGATCGGTAATGATATAAAAATCAGGATTCATGGCAACAGTGGAAAAAGAATAATCACGATCCCCGGGCAATTTATTGCTAACAAAAAGAACAGCGATGTTCAAATTATGCAGAAAAATAAGAGCACACTGATCACCATAGACTATCAAAATTCAAAAGCGGATCTTTTATCTTCCGAACAAGGGTATACAGAATATACTTTTAAAAAATCGTAGTCATAAAAATCATTTCTCATGAAAGAGATTCATATACGCTGCCCGAAATGCAAATGGGAGCCAGACGGTCAACCTCACTGGCAATGCACTTGTGGAACAATGTGGGACACGTTTTCAACAGGCGCACGTTGCCCGAGCTGTGGAAAAGTTTGGGAAGACACGCAGTGCGTCATACACGCCGGTGGCTGCGACAAATGGAGTCCGCATTTGGACTGGTATGAAGGGCTGGAGGATGTAGTTAATAAATTGAAAGAAGAAATCAAAGAGAGCTGGCAGCTTGCTCCCTTTGAAAAATATTAGAATTTATTTACTATTCGCTTTGAACACTCTCAAAAAATTTCCGCCTAAAATTTTATTAATATCTTTTTCCGAATATCCTTTTTTCAATAATGCTTCTGTGATTTTTGGAAAATCCTGCACGCCTTCCAGTCCGAGCGGAGCGGAATCTATGCCATCAAAATCAGAACCGAGACCAACATAATCAACGCCGACTAATTTCACGATGTAGTCAATATGGTCAATTAATAATGAAAGGGGAGGGCGGATTGCATTAAGCTCGGCCGGATATTTTTTCGACATAAGTTCACTCACTTCGTATTCCGGTTTTTTCAATGCATTCAGTGAATCGAATTCTGCTTTATGCTTGCTGAAAAAGATATCGCGTTTCTTGAAATAAGTGCTGTCTATAAATCCGGAGAAAAAGTTAATGTCGATAACGCCACCATTTTTTGCAACTGCTTTTATCTGGTCATCTTTTAAATTGCGTGGCACAGGGCAAATTGAATAAACAGAACTGTGAGAAGCAATAACAGGCTTAGTCGTTGTGTTGATGGCATCCCAAAAAGTTTTTTCGCCAACATGTGAAATATCAACCATCATCCCAAGCTCATTCATCCTCCGCACAACCTGTTTTCCAAATTCAGTAAGTCCATAAGGAGTAACACTAAAAGATTTTTTTGTTTCATCAGCTGCAGATGTTGCCCACGATGTGCTGTTGTTCCAGGTAAGCGTCATGTATCGAACACCACGTTTGAATAAACTGTCGAGATTATCCAGATCATCTTCCATCATATGACCACCTTCAACACCCATCATAGCTGCAAGCTTATGCGCTTTCAATGCATGATCCAATTGTGCCGGAGTTGCAACCATTTCCATTTTGCCGGGATTGCGTTTTGCAATTGCATATAAAGAATCAATTTCTGCATTGGCATATTTGAAGGCAGTGCCTTTTCCATATCGGTCATCACAAAAGATGGAGAACATCTGAATGTCAACTCCGCCTTTTTTAAAACGAGCCAAATCAGAATGTGCTTTTCCCGTCAAATCATTTTCAAAATCCAGTCCTGCCATCGTAATCGTTGACAGCACATCATTATGCGTGTCTGCAACAATTGCTTTTTCATGAATGGTTTTATAAGCTTGCGAAAATATGATTGATTGGAAGGAAGCTAATATCAATAAAGTGGAAAAAATTTTTTGTAATACTGTTTTGTGCATTTGTGTATGAATTTTTGAAATCAGAAAAATCAATTAGATCTTATAAATCAAGGTTCAGACTTATCGCCAACGAACCAATGTTCTTTATTTCTAAAAAGGACATTGAATGTTGTGAGCGATCCGTAAATGCGCGTAATATATTGCTGCAGGTTCACTTTGTCTTCATCGCTTAATAATTTATGCGCATTGATTTGTTGCTCCATCACGCGAAGCCTGTCGCGGAGCATTACAATTTTATGAAAGAAAATTTCAATTGGAACTTCTTTTGGCTTCTGCGTTTTATCAAAAGGCTGCAAGAGCATCATTCCTTTTTGCCAGCGTTCTCCTAATGGAACGATTTCACTAACGTTGCCCCATAGCCGAAGAATTTTTAATAATGATTTTTCTATTTCTGATGAAGTTTCTATTTCTGCGGTCACATTTTCGGGAATAATTTCATCAAGATGCGAATCGGTTTTATCAATTTCTTTAATGCCGTGATTAAAAAACGAAATTATATAAGTGGCATATTTCACGGCAACAATAACACCAGGTCCATATTGTGTGTGCTGAAGCCTTGTGCCGATTCCTAATGTAAGCTGGTCCATGATTATTTATTATTTTGAAATTGCGATTTAAGTTTTGTGAATAGTGAATGGTCAATGGTGAATAATGTTTTATTTGCATTCACTACTCACCAATCGCCTGATAAACCAAAGCCTTGAATTTTTCTGCAATATCGCCATGGCTGTTCGGTGTTTGCTGAGTCATGAAAAGGCAAACTAATTTTTCTTTCGGGTCTGCCCAGTAAGAAGTGCCAAAAAAACCGCCCCACGAAAAACTTCCTTCGCTCCATGGTCCTTTGGCTGCTCCTTTTTCTGTGGTTATTTGAAAGCCCAATCCAAATTTATTATCTCCAAAAGGAACATCACCGATTTGATTGCTGGTCATCATCTCAACTGTTCTTTTTGAAAGAATGCGATGGCCGTTATAAATTCCTCCATTCATGATCATTTGCAAAAAAACGGCATAATCAAAAGCGGTTGATGAAAGCCCTGCACCACCGGAAAAATAATGCTTGGCGATTAACGGATAAGAAGGGTCAACACCAAAATGATGAATGTCCCATTTGATGATGTGCTGCAGAGAATCTTCAGTGTAAACCGTTGTTAATCGATTTACTTTTTCTTTCGGCAAATTGAAATATGTATCATTCATTCCAAGCGGCACACAAATATTTTTTCTGATGAACTCTTCGAGATTTGTTCCGCTGATAACCTCCACCAAACAGCCAAGCAAATCAGTGTTCAATCCATACATCCATTTTTCGCCCGGCTGAAAATTCAAAGGCAATTTGCCAAGTGTTTTCATTTTGTCAAGCAAAGAAGCATCAATAGCACCAAGCCCCGCGGGAATTCCATTCTTTGCATAAATGGCATTCATTTCAGGAGTGCCGATGCCTGCATAGCCAATGCCGGAAGTGTGAGTGAGCAAATCACGGATGGTTACTTCTCTTTTTGCAGGAACGGTTGTGTAGGTTGTATCAACTGCGTTGAATTTATCAAGCACAACTTGCTTATTGAATTCAGGGATGTATTTGCTAACAGGGTCATCAATCAATAATTTCCCTTGTTCATATAAAATCAAAATGGCCGTGCTCGTGAGCGCTTTTGTTTGCGATGCGATGCGAAAAATTTCATCTTTCTGCATCATCGTTTTTTTATCTATGTCATCATAACCAAATGCTTTGTAATAAGCGAGCTTCCCATTTTTGTAAATGATAGCAACAGCTCCGTTCAGCCATTTTTTATTGATGTATTCCTGAACAGTATTATCGATGCGCATTAATCTTTGAGCAGACATTCCGCTTGCTCCCGTTTGCAGTTGAGTTGATAAAACAGGCTGGGCATTTTGTGAAAATGAAAGCGAAACAATATTTGTAGTGATTAAAAAAATAAGCAGCAGCTTTTTCATAATTGAAAATTGTTGTTGAAGGGATTGAAAAAGTAAGATAATGAAATTGGAGGAAATTTCTTTCGAAGAAAAAGCGATGTTCAGATAGTATTTAAATTTTAGAATGGAAGCCGTTCTTTTTTCATCTCGCTTTTAGGCTTGTTCTTATTGATTCTATATTCTCTGGCCGCCAGCTTAATGTATTCATCAAAGTCATAGTCGGTTGCAATTTTTGTGAAGTTGTAAGATGGTCTGTATTTTACCATGAAAGAATCAATTTCCGGGCTGGTCATTCGCGTGATTTTTTTCACGAGCAGCTTGCTGAAACGATGGTCAACAAAATTATCCTGCTCATCCTGTATCAATCTCTTTTGGAATGCAGCCAGTCGCCTGTTGCGTGCAAAGCGGAACATGTTGATGATTTCATCAAGATCCAGCCCGACTCCTGTCCCACTGGTTCCTTCACTTATTTTAAACCCGGGTTTTTTATAATCAAAATATCTTGCATAATCTTTTCTGTTCTGCAAAGAATCCATGTGATAATCTTTTGGTGCGACTCTTACTTGTTTCAGCTCTGTGGGCTCGACATGAAGTGCTATATCAAAGCCGTTCGTAGATAAAATCATGTTCACGGGATATTTCATCGTGTTCCTGCCAAGATAGGAAAATGAAATGGAGTCTGTTTCTCTAACAGTGATGGAGTAATTGCCGTTTGAATCTGTAAGTGTGCCTCTACCTGAAGTTGCAACTACACTCACTGCTTCCAGCGGTCTCGTGCGGTTCATATTGTACACCGTTCCTTTGATGGTTACCTGCGCTTTTGTTTGCTGGCAAACAGCCATCAGGCAAACAGCAAAAGCCACCGATAAAATGTTGCATACAAAACGGCGCAAAGGCAAAAAATTTGGGCGTGATATTACTACCAAAACTGCAATTATAAAGTTATCTGATTATGTTTTAACTATATTTTGGGCAGCCATCTCAATCACTTTCGGAAAATTTTCATGCTCCAGCGCATGGATTTTCTGAGCCAATGTTTCTGCCGTATCATTTTCATCAATCAAACACTTTGCCTGAAAAATAATTTTTCCATGGTCATATAAATCATCCACATAATGTATGGTAATGCCGCTTTCTTCTTCTTTGGCTGAAATCACGGCTTCATGAACATGGTTTCCATACATTCCTTTGCCGCCATATTTCGGCAGCAATGCGGGATGTATGTTGATTATCTTTTCAGGATATGCTTTTATTAATAAAGATGGAATTTTCCATAAGAAGCCGGCCAGCACTATGAAATCAATTTTCTTTTCTTTCAGTTCATCCACATAAGCATTGCCGCGAAAAAATTTTTCTTTCTCTATTATTAGTGTAGAAATATTTTCAGCTTTGGCAATATTCAGAACGCCGGCATCGGGCTTGTTGCTGACAATCAGTTCAATTCTAATTTGTGGATGATTTTTAAAATATTCAATGATTTTTTTGGTGTTGCTACCAGTGCCGGAAGCAAAAACTGCAACATGAATTATTGAAGAATTAAGTCCCGGCATTTAATTTTTTATTTTGAATAAGCGCTGCAAGGTAAAGTTTCAGCATAAAAACACAGGAAAAAATTGAGCAGAAAAAATTTGCGAAGCGAAACGATTGCGCTCAACAAATCAGTTGACAAAAATATGACACTCTAAAAAAGAATTTTTGCACAATCGGCTGAAACCCACGCCAGACAAGGGAAAAATTTTTTTAAACATGTTGATATTTTGTTGAAATCATGACTTATTTTTGCACGCGGCTAAGGAGATTTTTCCACATTCATGCCACAGATTGTAAATATGCGCTACAGACTAATTGCAAAACCAATAATCTTCAGTTTTTTCTTAATTGCTTCAATTGCTCTTAGTAACAAATCATCGGCTCAGGATGGCAAGGCTTTGTTCCAGTCGAATTGTGCGTCCTGCCACAATCCTATTAAGGTAGTTACCGGTCCTGCATTGCAAGGTGTAACCAGCCGAGTTCCTGATAGCAAGCTTTTACATTCATGGATAAAAAATAATGCCGCAGTTCTTGCATCTGGCAATAAGTATTTTAATGACCTATACAACTCGTTCAGCAAAACTCCGATGAACACTTTCCCGAACTTGAGTGATGCTGACATTGATGCGATTCTTAAATACGTAGAGTCTTATAAAGCGCCAGTAGTTGATGAAGGACCAAATGGACCTAAAGGTAATGAAAGTGACAACAGCTTATTATACGGAATCCTCACTATCATTCTTGCTGTCATTATGCTCACTTTGCTGCAGGTGAACAGCAACCTGAAAAAACTTTCTGATGATAAGGAAGGAATTCCTTCTCACGAGCCAATCCCATTCTATCGCAATAAAGCTTATATCACTTTTGTAATTCTTATTTTATTTGTAATCGGCGGATATTATCTCGTTCAAGGTGCAATTGGTTTGGGAAGAAATAAAGGATATCAACCTGAGCAGCCGATTTTCTATTCTCATAAAGTGCATGCCGGCGTTAACCAGATTAGCTGTTTGTATTGCCACGGCGGTGCTTGGGAAAGCAAACATGCTTCTGTTCCTTCATTGAATGTTTGTATGAATTGCCATGCTGCTATCAATGAATATACAGGCAAAGAAAAATTGTACAGAGAAAATGGCGAAGAAGTGAACGGCACAGCAGAAATTCAAAAATTATACAGCTATACAGGCTATGATCCTAAAGCCGGAAAATATACTCAGCCCGGCAAGCCTGTTGAATGGACTAAAATACATAATCTTCCAGACCACGTTTATTTCAACCATTCACAACATATCCGCGCCGGGCAAGTGCAATGCCAGACATGTCATGGACCAATTCAGGAAATGAATGAAGTGAAGCAATTTGCAGACCTGAGCATGGGCTGGTGCATCAACTGTCACCGCACCACCAAAGTGAATTTCCCTGATTCTGCAGGAAATGACGGCAACAAATTTTACAGCATTTACGAAAAGTTCCATAAAGACCTGAAACCCGGCGATAGCATCACTGTTGAAAAAATTGGTGGGACAGAGTGCCAGAAATGTCACTATTAATGCTGATGAAAATGTTGTGAGAGAAAATCACATCATCTTCAGATTTCAAAATATCTAATTCTCAAATAGTATTATAAATGAGCGATAAAAAGTACTGGCAAAGTTTCGGAGAGCGCACTAACAGCGAAGCTTTTCAGCAATCTTCGGAAAATGAATTCAAGGAAGAGCTTTCGCTGGATGGACTGGACGGGAAAGGAATGCTTGATGCGAAACATCCGCGCAGGGATTTTTTGAAATATCTCGGCTTCAGCACGGCAGCTGCGGCACTTGCTGCAAGCTGCGAAACGCCGGTTAAAAAAGTTATCCCTTACGTTAATAAACCGGAAGATTTAATCCCAGGCGTAGCAAATTATTATGCCACTACTTATGTTTCCGGTGGCGATGTGGTTTCTGTGGTTGCAAAAGTGAGAGACGGAAGACCGATTAAGATTGAAGGAAATGAATTATCATCTATCACAAAAGGCGGGACCTCTGCAAGAGTGCAGGCTTCTGTGTTGGATTTATATGATACAGCTCGTTTGCGCTATCCTGTTCAAATGGTTAGTGGCGGCGCAAAAGAAGTGAGCACATTTGAAGCATTCGATAAATTGGTTGGCGATGAGCTTGGCGGATTAGGCGGAGCTCCGGTTGTGTTATTAACAGCAACAATTACTTCTCCAACATCGAAAGAAATCATTGCATCATTCCTCGCAAAATATCCGGGAAGCAAGCATGTTCAATACGATGCCGATTCTTACAGTGGCATATTATTGGCGAATGAAGCGACTTACGGAAAAAAATCAATTCCTTCTTATCAGTTTGATGAAGCAAAAGTGATTGTGAGCCTTGGCGCAGATTTTCTCGGCACATGGCTTTCTCCCATTGAATTCGCTCGTCAATATGCGAAAGGAAGAAAGGTGAATGAAAAAAATCCTGAAGTCAGCAAGCATTATCAATTTGAAAGCATTCTTTCATTAACAGGAGGCAATTCTGATGAAAGAATCGTTCATCGCCCTTCTGAAACCGGCGCAGTTGCATTGGCTCTGTTAGCAGAATTAGGCGGAAGTGTTTCTGCCCCTGCGTTGGATGAAAAAATAAAAGCCGGAGTTAAAAAAGCAGCAAAAGATTTATTGGCAAACAAAGGCAAAGCGCTTGTAGTAAGTGGCAGCAATAACGTGAATGTTCAGATTATTGTGAATGCAATCAACGAAGCGATTGGTGCGAATGGAACGACGATTAACTGGTCTGCTCCAATTCAATGGAGACAAGGCATTGATAGCGATTTCACTTCTTTGGTGGCAGATATGGATGGCGGAAAAGTAGGCGCATTATTCGTTTACAATGTGAACCCTGCTTACGATTATTATGATGCAGAAAAATTCAAAGCTGCGCTGAAAAAAGTGAAAGCAACTATTTCTTTCAACGACAGGCTTGATGAAACAAGTGAGCTTTGTAAATATGCAATCCCTGCACCTCATTATCTGGAAAGCTGGGGTGATGCAGAACCAAAAACAGGATATTTTAGTTTACTTCAACCGACTATTGCTCCGCTTTTCAAAACAAGGCCTTTCGAAGATTCATTATTGAAATGGAGCGGAAGCACATCCACTCACGAAGAATATGTTCGTGCTTATTGGATGAAAAAAGCGGGTAGCACAGAAGCTTATGAAAAAGCATTGCAGGATGGTGTTGTTGAACCTATGAATTCATCATCAACTGCTGCCACTTTTAACAGTGGAAAAGTTGCTGAAGCTGCATCTGCAATCAGCAGCATCAAAAAAGGCGATGCGATAGAATTGGTTTTATATAAAACAGTGGCTGCCGGGATTGGCAATCATTCAAACAACCCATGGCTGCTTGAACTGCCTGACCCGATTACGAGAGCAAACTGGGACAATTATGTAGTTGTTTCTCCAAAATATGCAAAAGAAAAATGGGGTATTGATATCGGCAACCGCCGTCAGGCAGATAAATATGAAGTGTATCCTGATAAAGCAGTAGTGAAAGTGAAAGTTGGCAATAAAGAAATACCATTCCCAACATTGATTATCCCGGGAACGCATGATAATGTAATCGGCATTGCACTTGGTTATGGAAGAAAAAGTGCAGATGAAAAAAATACTGCTGATTATATTGGAAGAGCAGTAGTTGGCGCAGGTCAAAATGCATTTCCTTTTGCAACGTTCAATGGCTCAACCATCGAATTGTATGCACCAGTTGCGACCATTGAAACAACAGGCGACACCTATAAAATAGCACAGGTTCAAACACATAATAGCTACGAGGGCAGAACAGAGGCAGTGAAAGAAATGACTTTGGATGATTTCAAGAAATCGCCAAAAGAAATTTTGGAAGATAGAGAAGAAGAACTGAAGCCTTATGGTGGTCTTGAAGGTTATAGAAAAGAAGGAACACTGTATTCAGAATACGATAAGCCTGGTATAAAATGGGGAATGTCAATCGACATGAACTCATGCGTTGCTTGCGGCGCTTGCGTGGTAGCATGTCATGCAGAAAATAATGTTCCGGTTGTTGGCAAAAGCGAAGTACTTCGCTATCATGATATGCACTGGCTTCGCATCGACCGTTATTTCAGCGGCGACCCGAACGATGCAGACAGCATCCAGACTGTTTTCCAGCCGATGCTTTGTCAGCATTGCGATAACGCACCTTGCGAAAATGTTTGCCCTGTTTCTGCAACCAACCACAGCACTGAAGGTTTGAACCAGATGGCTTATAACCGTTGCATCGGAACAAGATATTGCGCAAACAACTGTCCTTTCAAAGTAAGAAGATTTAACTGGGCTGATTATACAGGCGCTGATAGTTTCCCTGATAACCAACGTGGCCACGTTGATGATGTGGTGCTGATGATGAATGATGATTTGAGCCGCATGGTTTTGAATCCTGATGTAACAGTTCGTTCAAGAGGTGTGATGGAAAAATGCTCTTTCTGCGTTCAGCGCTTGCAGGAAGGCAAGTTGAAAGCGAAGAAAGAAAACCGCACTTTGAAGGATATGGAAGATATCAGGACTGCATGTCAACAAGCATGTCCTACTGAAGCGATTGTGTTTGGTAATGTTGGCGACAAAGAAAGCCGCATTGCGAAAACAAGAGAAGAAAATGAGCAGAGAGTTTTCTATGCATTGGAAGAATTGCACGTGTTGCCTAATGTAAACTATCTGGCAAAAATCAGGAACACGGAAGTAATCAAAGGAGTCGAAAAAGAGAAAAAAGAAGAATCTGCTGAAAAGCATTCATAAAATATTTTTTAGGCTAATTGCTAATCGCTAAAAGCTAACAAGAATTATGGCATTATTAAAGTACGAATCACAAGTTAGGCCGCCATTGGTTGATGGAGACAAGGATTATCATCAGGTGACGGAAGATATCATTCGGCCAATTGAAACAGACCCGAGCAAATTGTGGTGGACTGGTTTTTTGATTGCTGTTGCGTTGTTGTGCTTTGGTGCATATTCAGTTTACAGAGAAGTTACTTATGGTATTGGTCAGTGGAACTTGAATAAAACTGTTGGCTGGGGCTGGGATATCACCAACTTTGTTTGGTGGGTGGGTATCGGTCACGCCGGAACTTTGATTTCTGCCATCTTATTATTATTCCGCCAGGGTTGGAGAACAGGTGTTAACCGTGCTGCTGAAGCGATGACCATTTTTGCTGTAATGTGCGCAGGCCAATTTCCGATATGGCATATGGGCCGTGTGTGGATGGCTTTCTTTGTAATGCCTTACCCGAATACACGCGGGCCGCTTTGGTCTAATTTCAATTCGCCATTATTGTGGGACGTATTTGCGATATCAACATATTTCACTGTTTCATTATTGTTCTGGTATTGTGGCTTGCTGCCTGATTTGGCAACTGTTCGTGACAGAGCAAAATTGAAATGGAGAAAATTATTTTATGGTATCACTTCTTTCGGATGGACAGGCTCAACAAAGCATTGGCAAAGACACGAAGCATTATCATTGGTGCTTGCAGGGTTGAGCACGCCGCTCGTGTTGTCAGTTCACACAATTGTATCATTTGACTTCGCAACTTCAGTTATCCCGGGTTGGCATACTACCATTTTCCCGCCATACTTTGTTGCAGGTGCTATCTTTTCTGGTTTTGCGATGGTACAATCGTTGCTGATTATTTCACGCAAAGTTTTAAAACTGGAAGATTATATTACCCTTGAGCATATTGATGTGATGAATAAAGTAATTGTATTGACAGGCTCAATTGTGGGCGTTGCTTATCTCACAGAGTTGTTCATCTCATGGTATGGACAAAATAAATTTGAGGGATGGGCATTCATGCAGAACAGAGTTAATCTTTTCTCGCCTTTGGGCTGGAGCTATTATATCATGATGGGCTGCAACGTGCTTTCCCCACAAATTTTCTGGTTCAGGAAAATGAGAAGAAACCTTACTGTTACTTTCTTCATGTCTGTGATAGTGAATATCGGTATGTGGTTCGAGCGCTTTGTGATTATCGTTACATCCATTTACAGAGATTATATCCCAAGCAGTTGGAGCACTTATTATAGCCCGACTCCATGGGAAATCGGATTTTATATGGGAACATTTGGATTGTTCTTTACATGTTACTTCCTGTTCTCAAAATTCTTCCCGGTGATTGCTGTGGCGGAAATCAAACATATTTTGAAAAGGTCTGGAGAAAATTATAAAGAAAAAATGGGCGATGCAGAGAAGGAATCGGTGGAAGATTTTGCACATGAAATGGCTCATTAATGAAAGTCGACAGTTGTCAGTATTCGGTCGGCAGATTTGAAAACAAAAGCTAATGGCTAATGGCTAAATGCTCAAAGCTTAAGAAATATGAGTATAAAAAAATTTGTTGTTGGATGTTTCACTGATGAGCAGGTTCTTTTTTCTGCAGTGAAAAAAGTTCGTTCATCAGGATACAAGATTCATGATGTATACACTCCTATGCCAATTCATGGATTGGACAAAGTAATGGGTCTTCGCGAAACCAGCTTGCACACAGCAGGGTTTATTTATGGCATAACCGGAACTACTACTGCGCTTAGCGGAATTAGTTATGTGTTCATTGGCGACTGGCCTTTGAATTTCGGAGGTAAGCCGCATTTTTCTTTACCTGCCTGGATTCCTATCACTTTCGAGTTGACGGTGCTTTTTGCAGCAGTTGGGATGGTGCTTACATTTTGCTATTTGTGCCAAATGGCTCCGTTCGTGAAGAAACATCATTTTCATCCAAGAGCAACAGATGATATGTTCGTGATGGTTCTTGAGTGCACAGAAAAAAATAATGAAGCAGACATGAGTGCATTTCTTGGGACTCTTGGTGCAAAAGAAATCAATGTACAGGAAGCAGAAACGGGCTGGTGGCTTGGAACTTACGACAAAGACACTAAACCATTTGAAAAAAGAAATGCTTCAATAGCATAAACGAAACAGACATTATCAGCAGATGAAAAAAATATCTATCATATCATTGTTTATAGTTGCGGTGGTGGTTATTGTCAGTTGCAGCGATGTTCAGAGAAAACCGTCGCGGGTGTATATGCCTGACATGGCTTATAGCCGTGCTTACGAAACATATTCAGTTACTGAAGAAGCGAAGGACTCATTGAAGAAGCATGATATCAATTTCAGCAACATGCCTGTTCCCGGAACTATCAAACGTGGCGAAATGTTTCCATTCTCTTTATTAAAAGACAAAGATGGTGACAGCACGAACTATGCGGCTTCAAAACAAATTGCCAATCCAATCACGAGCTTGGATTCAGTCCAATCAGTAGAATCAGAAAGATTGTATTTAGTGAATTGCGGAATCTGTCATGGAACAAAATTAGATGGCAACGGTCCGTTATACAAAGGTGGCGAAGGTCCATTCCCTGCAAAACCGGCAACATTGGTCGGCGATGCAAAATATGAATCAATGCCCGCAGGTCAGATGTTCTACTCTGTTACTTACGGAAAAAATAAAATGGGAAGTTATGCTTCGCAATTAGATACACGCCAGCGCTGGATGGTGATACATTATATCAAATCAAAACAATCAGCAGGCAAAACAGGAAGCAGCGCAGCAGCAACAGATTCTACTGCGAAGAAATAGTTCGAGACAGATTTTATTAAAAAGAATTAAGAGCATATAAATTTTTGAGAATGTCGTCAATTAAACAAAATTTTGAAACCCCTTCGCGATTTAAGACCTGGTCACTGGCATTAATGGGCGTTGGGGTATTATCATTAGTTGTAGGATATTTTATGTACGGTTCTGATAATGGCGGCACGCGTTTTTGGTCTGCATTATTACAGAACAGCGTTTACTTTTTGCTCGTTGTAAATGCAGCTATGTTTTTCTTCGCAGCAACCACGCTTGCATGGGGCGGTTTTCAAATTTCTTTTCGTAGAGTAACTGAAGCTATTGCTGCATCAGTCATTCCAATTGGTGCAATCTGTTTCATCATTTTATTAGCGCTTGTGTTTGGCCACAAAACCAATATATACGAATGGCTTGATAAAGATTTGGTTAGCAAAGACGAAGTGCTGAAAGGGAAAAGTGGTTTTTTAAGCCCGACATTTTTCATTGTTTGGACAATCCTCACAATAGGACTTTGGATATTATTCGGATTAAAGCTTCGCACTATTTCACGCGAAGTAGATAACACTCCGTTAAGTGTTGAGGAAGGGAAAAAATATATGTACAAAAACACGGTTTGGGCCGCAGTTTATATTTTCTGGTTTGCATTAACTGTTGCTTCTGTCACTCCATGGCTTTGGCTGATGAGCATCAATGCACACTGGTTCTCGACCATGTATAGTTGGTACACTTTTGCCAGCACATTTGTAGCAGGTGTTGCATTGATTACTTTGTTTGTTGTTTATCTAAAAAACCTGGGTTATCTGGAATATACAAACGATGAGCATTTG
>DATGIX010000152.1:0-15152 GCA_035295505.1 Puia sp.
TAAGCGGGTTCAACTGAACGAGACCTGTCGCCTGTTGTTTCTGGCTCAATTGAAGAGAAGATTGCAAGCTCATTCTGCCTAAGAAATTTTCAAAGCCTTTGCTTTTTTGCATGTTGATGACAGCTTTGGGATTGATGGTAAGGCTGTAATTAAAAGTGTTGTAATTCGCTTTTATATAATCATTGGTCGGTGTATAAATCCTAATGAACTTTGCCTGATCGGGAAATTGAGCAATCACAAATTCATTGAGCTGTTGAATTCCATCATTGTTCAAATCGATCCATGCATATTGACCTGTGCCAGCCGGTACTTCCAGATATGAAAATATTTTCTTCTGTTCCTGACCTGAACCAACTTCATAAAAAGCATTCCCAATCAGCAAGCCTTTCCATTCATTCACCAGATATTCCACTCTTGCCAACACGCTCTTATCAGCTTTCTGAGCTGTTGTTGTGCTGTCCAAAATCTTCAAATCTCTGTAGGTAGCGCTAATGCGAAGCTGCTCATGTTTGCTTTTTAGAAATTGTGCGGTCAAGCTAATATTGTTGCTTCTGTCACCTTTCACCATTTCTTTTCCTTTAGGATAATAGTTTTCCCGCACAGTATAATTAAGCCCCCAATGATTGAGCTTTTGTTCAGGCGATTTCAAATAAGCCTGAAAAGTTTGATAAGCGAAGCTGCTTAATGAAACCGTGTCAGTGACTTTATTACGAATCACATTATCTTCCAGGAGATAACTGACACCCGCTGTATAATCCGCGAACTTTGAAAATTTCTTAAAAACATCAATATTTGGTTTGATATAATATCCTTTTGCAGTGTCTGAATTACTATTGGAAAAACTGATGGCATCATTAATATGCCAGCCTTTTATTTCTCTGTTGCTTGAAACTGCATTTCTGATGCCATGAAAACTGCTCCCTCTGTCATAACCATTGAATTCATATTTCACGAAATTCTTTTTCTTATCTGCTAATTCAAATGAGGAAGAATAAAGCGCTTCATTTTGCGATTGCAATTGTGCCTGCAAAGGCAGGCCCCACTCCCGTGTAAATTCAACTGAGCGGAATGGCTCAATAGGCTTAAATCTTGCATCCACATATTCATAACCAAAATTTGAAGTTAGCTGCAAGCCTTGCTTTGAAGATGTGAACGGATGAATATTTTTCAATAAAATCCTCGACGCATAACCATTGACGTTAGACTTCCCAAGATTTGAAAGCGTATTCACATCATAATGGCTCATTGCGAGATCCGTTGTGAGAGATGTTTGTTTTGTGATATTATAATCAGCACCTAATGTGATTACTCTTTGTGTCTTCGGCGTAACCAAAAATTGTGCAGCTTCAAATTGTCCCTGCTTTTGTCCATTCACCGGAGCAACCCATAGATATACATTACCATTCACTCCATTCAAATCAGGGATATAATCTCCTTTCCCGACACCGACATCCACGAAAGAAAGATTGTACAGAGTGATGTTTGGATTAGTTGAATAAACATAAATCGAATCGTGAAAAACAAAACCATTTGCTGCTATGTACGTCGTGTCAATTTTTTGATAAAGAATTTTTCCTGCTCCCAGCGTGTCAATCGGAGCAGTCGGATAAAATGCATTATTAACGCTATCTCCGATCGAGTATAAGAATTTCTTCTGGTCTGCGTCAAGTGTTTGGTTAATCGGAGAATTTCTTGAATCACTATTGCTGAAAACACCAAACCGGAGTTTTAGCTTGTCACTGAAATTTGTTTCGTTGTACAAATACAGGTTCACGTTCAGATAGCTTTGGTTTGAATATTCAAATTCAACCTGAATCCTTGAATCCTGTGTGATCATTCTTTTTGGAGTGAATGTGACTTCTGCCGTATTATAATTGATGATATAATCCTGATCCGCACCACGCTGCATGATTTGCCCGTCGATGTAAACTTTTTCAGTCCCTGCAAGCACAACGAAATACAATTCATTGTTTGCTCCTTGCAACCGGTATGGTCCTTGATTTCCTTCCAGGCCCTGAAAAATATTTCTTGTGAATTTTCCTTTCGCGATTGCTCCGCTCACTAAAGTTTTGTTTGATATCTTTTTTGTTATCTGTTCTGTTGTTTCAAATGAAGCGCCTTGCAATCTTTTATAAAAACCAAGAAAATAATTTTGATTCTGCCGTAAATCAATATCGCCGAGGCTCAAAGCCCATGTCTTTTTTTTGAACTGAAGAAAAATTTTATCGAAATCGCTCAGTTGCGCTGTATTGCCATCTGGTTGAATTGGGATATTGTTGTCCGTTAGTGCTGCGGAAATCTGAATGCTGTCTGCGAGATAACCACTTAACTGCAAATTAAGATTAGATGTAACGACCGCATCCTGGCTATTTCCAAAAGATAAAGCCCTTCCAAAGCTGCCGTTGTAGGTGATATTGCCGAAATTGAAAAAGTTATCGCTGCCATATTTGTCGTTCTTAAAAGTGGAAGGCCTGACGAGGAAATTTCCTTCAATACTGTCATAGTTCATTCTTTTTGCAACTGCATTCAATTTGTAAGGAAATGTTCTGTAAGTGACGAACACGCTGTCAAGGCTTGGTTTTTGTTTCCAGATAATGGTTGCATTCACATAATCCAAAACATAAGAACTATCGGAAAAACCAACAATCGAAAATGTTTGTGGTATAATGCTGATGGAATCGATTTGCGCTCTGCCTTTTGTTATATGAATAAACTTTTTGTGAAGGTTAGAGACAAAGATTTTAGTGCCTGCAACATTGTTTTTTTGTTGTGGCTCCTGCGCCTTTGCTGCGAAACAAATAACACATAATATCGAGACAGATATAAGCAGCCTTGCAGACAAGAATCTGTGGTTTTTTATTAAATGCTAAAACAATGAATTTATTGTGTTAACAAAACGGAAATCAGTAAGTTATGCGGGAATTGAGTTAAAAAAAATCTTTTCGGTGAAACCAAGGTTTTGTTTTCAGGAATTCTTAACAGACAGTTTGCAGCAAGTGAGAAATGATTTTTGTCAAAGGCTCAATAACTTTTCCTGAAAATTTATCCTGACTGTTTATGAAAAAAAACATAACCCTGTTTTTATTTCCTGCTATTTTTCTGTTTGGGAGTTGCGTTGAAAGCTCATATTTGTTCAGCCCAAATAATGCCACTTCCATCCCTTATCACGCAATACCTTTGCAATCCGATTCACTAAAAGGAGCAAATTATGTCAGCAGCACATTCACATTAGGAGGCGCAAATCAGGCATGGAGAGATGGCGTGTATGCATTTCAAGGACGAATTCATCGAAGCAATAACTTTAGCAGCTTTCAGTCCTACTATGGAGCTAACTTGACACTCGGAGATTATCATGTTGCGCAATACAATTATAGTTCTGTGGATTATTATCCATCAAACAATTTCTTTGGCTCTTATGGATTCAATGGAGGCATCAATGCTGTTATGCCGACAAGACATGGAGGCGAATGGAGAGTAATCGGCATTGAAACTTCTGTTCAGAAAGAGTTTGGCAGTTATTACAATTTCAGGAAAAATCTGCCTGACTCCTCAGCAGATATTATTTTCAGAAAAAATGTCACCGGCACGCTCGGCATATTCACTAACATTATTGCAAAGTCAAGGCGCGGAAGCCAGTTCGGATATAAAATGTCGCTGGGTTTTATGCTTAATCCTGAATCCGATTATACACATTATTATGACCGGCACACTCTCGTGAATCCGACTATTTACTTCTCGCACACCATTCATTTTACAAAAGAAAAAGTTACTGGCTTTGTTCAATTTAATTTCAGCAATAATTACGCAGGCAACGTGCAGTTCGGAATCAATTACAGGCTTGGAAAAAAATAAGATGATTATTTTATCTCAGACAGCAGGCCTTGCAAATCCAAATGCTCGGTGAACATTTGTAAATTTCCTTTTTCATCAACAGGCCACTGTTCTTTTGGTCGGTCCCAATATAATTCTACTCCATTTCCATCTGGATCATCTAAATAAATGGCTTCAGAAACGCCGTGATCTGATGCTCCTGTCAACGAATATTTCGCATCAATCAACCTTTTAAGTGCAATAGCCAGATCTTTTCTTGTTGGATAAACAATTGCAGTGTGAAATAATCCGGCTGAACGCTTTGGCGCAGGTGGTGCATTCTTGCTATACCACGTATTCAATCCGATGTGATGATGATACCCTCCGGCAGAAATAAAAACCGCGCTATCGCCATATCGTGTGGTTATTTCAAAACCTAATAAATCTTTATAAAATGATAATGCTTTATCAAGGTCTGAAACTTTCAGATGCACATGACCGATATGTGTATTAGGAGGAATAGTATAAGACATGGTAGTGAGTTGTGAATGGTGAATAGTCAATAGTGAATGATCAATATTAAATCAAAATTTGCAATGCGGAGCATTCGCTATTGACTATTCACTACGCTATCGCAAGTTTTGCATTTGCATATAATTCTTCACGCAATTGTTTCACTCGCTCGTTTTCGAGATATTCATCAAAGCTCATTAATCTATCAATGATACCATTTGGAGTCAATTCAATCACACGATTAGCCACAGTTTGAAGGAATGTATGGTCATGTGAAGTGAGCAACACAATCCCTTTGAATGTATTCATGCCTTCGTTAAAAGATTGGATGGACTCAAGATCCAGATGGTTTGTTGGTTCGTCCAAAATCACAACATTGGGATCCTGCAACATCATGCGGCTGATCATGCAGCGAACTTTTTCTCCACCGCTTAGTACTGCTGTTTTTTTCATCACCTCATCGCCACTAAAAAGCATCTTTCCTAAAAAACCACGCAGGAAAGGTTCATCAACATCCGTTACGTGTGACGGAACATATTGACGAAGCCAGTCCATCAGATTTAAATCTTTCTCTAAAAAAAACTGGCTATTATCATTCGGCAAATAAGCTGTGGTAACGGTTGTCCCCCATTCATATTTCCCGCTATCAGCTTTCATTGCGCCATTAATAATTTCAAAGAAACTTGTTAATGCAAGATGATCTTTGCTAACGAATGCAATTTTGTCGCCTTTATTAATGGTGAAGTTTGCTTTTGAAAACAACATGCGACCATCTTCAGCAGTCTTTGAAAGATTCTCAACATTCAAAATCTGATTGCCCACTTCACGCTGCTGTTTAAAAATAATTCCGGGATAGCGGCGATTGGAAGGTTCGATTTCTTCAATCGTTAGTTTCTCCAATGCTTTCTTTCTGGATGTTGCCTGTTTTGATTTGGAAGCATTCGCAGAAAATCGTGCAATGAATTCCAATAATGCCTGCCTCTTTTCTTCAGTCTTTTTATTCTTATCTCCTAATTGCCTTGCCATCAATTGCGAAGACTCATACCAGAAAGTGTAGTTACCTGTGAAAATTTTTATTTTCTGCCTGTCAACATCGGCAACATGCGTACACACTGCATCTAAAAAGTGCCTGTCATGCGAAACAACAATCACAATATTTTCATAATCAGCCAAAACATTTTCGAGCCAGCTAATTGTTTCAACGTTCAGGTCATTGGTAGGCTCATCCAAAATCAAAACATCCGGATTGCCAAACATTGCCTGAGCTAATAATACGCGCACTTTCATAGCGCCTGGTAATTCTTTCAACAGTGATTGATGATAAGTTTCAGGAACATCCAATCCGCTTAAAAGCGAAGCAGCATCACTTTCTGCAGTGTAGCCACCCATTTCCCCAAATTCGGCTTCGAGCTCTCCGGCTTTTATGCCATCTTCCTCGCTGAAATCTTCTTTCAGATAAATAGCATCTTTTTCCTGCATCACGCTCCACATTTTCGTGTGGCCCATTAACACAGTGTTCAATACCGTGCATTCATCAAACTCAAAGTGGTTTTGTTTCAGAACAGCCATGCGAAGGCCGGGAGAAATTTCAACAGAGCCTTTATTAGGTTCAATTTCGCCAGATAATATTTTTAAAAAAGTGGATTTGCCTGCTCCGTTTGCGCCAATCACACCATAGCAATTGCCTTTTGTGAAAGTGAGATTTACTTCATCAAATAACACTCTTTTCCCAAATGAAAGTGTTACGTTATTTACTTTAACCATGCTGCTTTTTTAAAGAAGCCGCAAAGGTACGAAATAGTGACGAGTTTTAGGTGATTTGCTGACCTTGAATTGCTAACATCCAGTGCTGAATTGCATTAATAAATCTGCTTAATAGATTTTAATAACTGTCGTATAGAAACAAGATGCCCGAACAGAATTACCGGGACAATAAAAGAAGGCAGCCACACAAAAGGAAAATGAAGCACAGCTATATTGGGTTGAAGAAATGAAAATGCCTGAAAAGCAAAAGGCACTGATAAAACCCCGATCGTTAACACATTCAGCAACAATAATAAAGCAATAATATTCCAGTAAAGAATTATTTTATTGCTCAGTTTTTGGGTCGAAAACCCAAAGTGCGCAACGAATGGAGCAGAAATGCCGGATATGATATCAAAGTTCCGGCCTTCAAAAGTCATCACTTGAGGAATTGCTCTGTGGATCAGCAACCAGTACAAAACAAGTTCAACAGGAATTCTCACAATATTGATATAAGTGACATTCATTAATGGCAGGTTATCAATAAATGCAAGGCCTCTTTTTGTCAGGAATAAAATGAAAATGGTGATCAGAGGAGGAAGAAGCGCAAAAGCAAACCTTGGTGGAATCCCCGTTGTATCGGCCGAATAAAACTCATTTAAGCTGAGCACTGCCTGTATCACAAGCCAGAAACTTAATATACTAAGAATGATTTTTGAATTGCCTACTGAATTATCTGAGGTCGAATGCAGAATCGCATAATAAAACATCAGAAGAGCAATAACTGTTGTGAGAATAAAGACAACGGTTATATATATTGGCAGGTTCGCAATCATAGTTTTTAGTTATCAGGTTTAAGGGAAACGCAATGCTAATATAATTAAACGTAGCTAAGCCACCATTGGTAATGAGTGCTTTTATATTTATTATAGCGTTTGCATAATGGGTACAAAATAATAATTATGAATACCCAAATTGCATATACCGTTAACAAAGAATAACCAAAGTCATCAGGCCTGAAAAGAAAGGGGGTGCTCTTGGGGGCCACATCTTTCATCGTATAGCCTGAAGCAAAAAATGCAATTAAAGTTAGCAAATGAACTAAGAAAAAATGAAGCACATAATAAAAGAACGGAACACGGCCAAATACAGTGAAAAAATCTGTGAGCTTATTTTTAACCTGTTCAAGAAAAGCAAGAGATAATATGGATGGGCCGAGTGTCATGCACAAGAAAATGAGGGATGGTGGATATTTTGTTGTGTTCAAAAATGAAAGAACACTAAATACTGCATTGCGCTGGTGACTCCATGGCGCCGGGTCGCCATAAAAATTAATTGCACGTAAAATGATAAAAAGAAGAATAATGCCCGATCCAAGCCCCACTAATATTTTTTTTCTTTTTTCCACAGGGAAATCTTTAGCATAAAGCTGCCCGAAGCAATAGCCGCAGCACATCACGCCAAACCATGGGAAAAAAGCATAAAAAACAAACAGAAAATGATTGGGAAAAATATTGGGGAGAATGGGGAAAAAACCGCGGCTATGAAACAAGCTCCACAAAAAACCAACATTACCATTTCTTGCAGCTTCCGGATAATCTAACAGGTTATGTAATAAAACAATTGTCAAACCAATAACAAGAATAACATTCATGGGTAACCGAACAATCAATGCCAGCAAAACCATGCTGATGCCGATGGACCAGATTACCTGCAGAATGATGACATTATAAAAAGGATTAAAAGTTAGAATAAGGCTCATTACGATTAGCTCTACCAAAATGAGCCAAAACCCACGCTTTAGAAGAAAAGAGCTTAATTCAGATTTTGTCTTTCTTGTGCCGCTCAAATATGCTGAAGTGCCTGCCAGAAAAACAAAAGTTGGCGCACAAAAGTGAGTTATCCATCTTGTGAAAAAAAGTTGCGGCGTTGTTGTTGCCATATTTGTTGGATCACCGGTGGAAGCCTGAAAATGAAAAAAATCTCGCACATGGTCGAGTGCCATAATAACCATGATGATACCTCGCAGAAGGTCAATCGAAGAAACCCTTGTTTTTGCAGGTGCAGTTAGCGCTGTCATACGACAAATGTATGGATTGCCAACATAGGAAATTCATAAATCCATATTGACTTACCAGTTTAAATACGCAAAATCTGCAAGAAAAGATTTTATGAAGATGGAGAGAAAATTTGCTTTTTAAGAAACTCCCTCCAGCTGTAGTTTGTTTAAGTTTTTATATAAGCCGTCTTCGAGAGAGATCAGTTGTTGATGCGTGCCGGTTTCTTTTATTGTTCCTTTTTCGAGCACAATAATTTTATCTGCATTGCGGACTGTCGAAAGCCGATGCGCAATTACAAAGGAAGTCCTGTTCTTCATCAAATTATCCAAAGCTTCCTGAACAATAGATTCAGATGCAGAGTCCAAGGAGCTTGTTGCTTCATCAAGAATTAATATGACAGGGTTTTTGAGAATTGCTCTAGCAATCGCGATGCGCTGCCTTTGTCCGCCTGAAAGTTTGATGCCACGTTCACCAACTATTGTTTCATATTTTTCGGGAAAAGTGGAAATGAATTCATGTGCATGTGCCTGCTTTGCCGCAGCTTCAATTTCTTCCTGTGTAGCATCCGGCTTTCCATAAGCAATGTTCTCTCGAATGCTTCCGCCAAACAATAAAACATCTTGCGGAACAAGCGCCATTTGCTTTCTTAATTGGGATAATGGAATTCCTGATGCTGCTTTATCATCAAAAAATATTTTTCCCGATTCAGGCTCATAAAAGCGCAACAACAGCGCAGCCATAGTTGTTTTTCCTGAGCCACTTGGACCGACAATAGCAACCTGCTCTCCCGGTTGTATCTTCATGCTAACGTTGTTCAATACACGTAATTCCGGTCGGGAAGGATAACTGAATGATACATTTTCAAAGATCACGCTTCCATTCAGCTTATATTCTTCTTGTAAAGCCTCATTGATTGTTTTCACACTTTCAGGTTCTGCTAATAACAATTCTCTCACACGTTGCGTAGCTCCCAATGTTTTTTGCAATTGACTATATAAATCCGCAAAACCTGCCATGCTGCCGCCAACAAAAGCGGTGTACACTACAAATGCAGTGAGTGCACCAAAAGAAAGTTTCCCGGTTTGAAGCAGTCCGGTTCCGTACCAAACCACCAGCACGATGGAACCAAAAATGCTGAAGATTAAAAACGATGCAAACAGTCCGCGATTCTTTCCATTTTTCACTGCCATGCTCACCACTTGCTTCAGGCTCGAAGCATAACGTTTCATTTCATACCACTCATTTGAAAATGCTTTCACATTGCTGATGCCCTGCAATGTTTCCTGCACAATGATATTCGAATCTGCAAGCTGGTCCTGTGTTTGCCGGGACACGGCACGGATCCTCTTGCTGAAAAAAATGGCAATCACAACAATCACCGGGACTACAGAAAGCATTAATAAAGTTAGCCTTGGCGAAATATAAAAAATCAGGCACATGCCGATAATCAATATCAACACACCTCTCAATACTTCTGCAAGAATACTGGTGACTGCATCCTGAATCTGCGAAAGGTCTGCACTGATTCGGCTCGACAGCTCGCCTACTCTTCTTTGCGCAAAAAATTCCATTGGCATTGTAATCATTCGCTGATAAATATCTTTTCGCATATCTGCCAACGCATTTTCGCCAACAGTTGTGAAAACATAAATGCGCATAAAGGAAAAAAACATTTGTACAGCAAGCACAGCAATCATCGTGAGCGCTATATTGCCAGGCGTGAAATGAAAAATTGTTTTGGAAGAATTATTTGCACTGTCAATGAGCTGCTTCAGCAAATAGGGGAACGCCATCGTAGTTACGCTTGAAAGCGCAATGAAAAGCAGACCGCCGGCGAACAACCACCGATAAGGTTTTACATAAGAAAATATAAGCAGCGCCTGCCGCAAATTTTCCTTAGTCAGCTTTGCTTTTGGAGCTTCGCTCTTCATCGAGCCGTTGCTGTTGTAGTTGGGTCTTGCCATGGAATAAAAATCTTTACATCAAATTCAATAATGCCGCAAAATCTTAGCACCAATCAAGCAGACGAATAAGAAGCAGATATATTTTAAATCCTGAGAGTAAAATTTGAAATTGATGCTCATATGTCACCAAAAGCCCCGTACCATGCTGCGCCAATCAATGCCGTTTTATCGTTGGTAATAATCTTGATTGGCACTTGTTTTAGCAGATTTTGCATGCGATCGCAATTGAGATAATTGTTATAATAATTTTCATGCTGCAGCAACGGAGCAATTTTCGGAGGAATTCCACCGCCTAAAAATATTCCACCTGTTGCTTTCATTTTCAAAACAAGATTGGAAGTTTCACGAGCGAGGTAGCGAACAAAATGTTCCATAGTTTCACTACAAATCAAATCTTTATTATTAACTGCAGCATGACTGATGACCGCAGATGGGTCATCTTGTTTCAATGCATCTGCAAGCCATGCAGGTTCTTCAATATTTCTGATGCTTCTTAGAAATAAATAAATATCATAAATGCCAGGCCCAGCAACTACTTTCTCCCAACTAACTATACCATATTTTTTTTCGAGCCAATGAAATAAATCAATATCCAAATCTGTTCGCGGGCAAAAATCGCAATGACCACCTTCTGTTGGAAATGGATGATAAGATTCGCCGTTCCAATATAATCCGGCTTCGCCCAAACCTGTGCCCGGTGCAATGATGCCGATATTTCCTTTCACTTCGGCATCCCCATCACATAGTGAAATGAAATCATCTTCTTTTAATCCCGCCAAACCAAATGCAGTTGCTTCAAGATCATTGAGCAGATGAACTTTTTCAACACCTGTTTCTTTTTGAATATCTTTTACATCCAGTTCCCAGGAAAGATTTGTTATCTCGGCAACACCTTTGGTAATCGGTCCGGCAACACCAGCACAAATTCTGTCCGGCAATTGCAGATTATTTTCAGAAATAAACAGCTTAATGATTTCAATGAATGAAGGATATTTTGCAGAATGATAGCTTTTCTCCATCTGCACTTCAAGATTATCATTCATTAATTCATACAGCGCAAGATTAGTTTTCGTTCCCCCCACATCGCCTGCAATCACAGTCAACTCTTTTCCTTTCATTTTATTTCTGTTCGGAAGCGCTAAAGGAATTTGCCATTTTTCATCACTCATATCGCAAGAAATTTTTACTAAAATTAAGCAAGGATGATAACAAACTATTCCGAAAATTCGTCTTTTAACTTGTTATAAAGAGAAGCAAACTTGCCTATACAGCTCTGATAAATCTTATTTCTTTCAGCATCAGGGAAAAACTTTTCCTGAACAGAAAATGTTTTTGTGACTTCATGAAAATCCTGAATCATTCCAACTGATTTCATTCCTATCATCGCAGCGCCAATAGCTGATGCATCTGAAACGCTTAGCACAACCACTTCTTTATTGAAAACGTCTGCAATTATTTGCAGCCATGTTTTTGATTGAATGAAACCGCCGCTGGCATAAATTCTTTTTATAGAACCAATTGTTTCTTCCAAAGAAATGCCAATCTGATAAATAGAAAATGAAATGCCTTCAGTAATTGCTCGTAAAAAATGTTTTTGCTGATGATTCGAATGAATACCAAAAAAAACTGCTCTTGCATTTTCGTTCCATATCGGTGCTCTTTCTCCAAAAAGATATGGCAGAAAAATTAAACCTTCAGACCCGGCTTCCACATCATCAATCCTCTTCATGATTTCTGAAAATTTTTTTTCTTTAAAATTTGATTCTGATAGAAAATTATTGGCATACCAATTAATCACTGAACCACCATTGTTCATCGCACCGCCCGAAACATATATATCTTTTGTGAGAATATAATTGAATATCCTTTGCTTTGGGTCATGCTTTGGTTTTGAAGATGCCATCCTTAATGCGCCGCTTGTTCCGATTGTCAGAGATGATTCACCTTCTTCAATCGCGTTGCTACCGAGATTTGCAAGACAACCATCGCTGCCCCCAATAATAAATGGAACATTATTAATCGAAAATTCTTCCTGATATTTTTTTACAAGATTTGTTTCTGCATGAAATGAATCAACAACTTCAGAAAGTCTATTTGATGAAATGCCTGCGACATTCAGCGCTTCTTCATTCCATTTGAATTCATAAATATCAAACATTCCGGTTGCCGAAGCGATTGAATAATCAATCTTATATTTTCCAAAAAACTCATGCCAAAAATATTCTTTAATGCCAATGAATTTATATGCTTTAGAAAGAATATCCGGTTGATTATTTTTCAGCCAAAGAATTTTGCAAATCGGCGTCATGGCATGAATAGGCGTTCCGCATCGTTCATAAATTTTATTGCCGACATCTGTATGTTTTAGTTTCGTTGCTTCATCTGCACTCCTCAAATCTGCCCATGTCATGAAATTTGTTAATGGCTTTCCATTTTCAGCAACAGCCATCAGGCTATGCATGGCACAACTGAAGCTGATTCCTTTTATTTCTGCTAATGGCTTTATTTCAGCAATTATCTTTTTGAGAACAGTAACGACAGCATTCAATACTTCGCCAGGCATTAATTCATGATATCGTTCTTTTGATGAAACGGCTGAATAAGTTTCATTTACAGAAGCGAGCACTTTCCCTTCTTTCGTGAAGGCAACTCCTTTTGTATTAGTCGTGCCGATATCAATGCCAATGATAGATTGTGCAGAAGTCATTACCGAAAATACATTATGCCATGCAAATTTCAATTGAAGATTTTTTCAAATGAGAATGTCGATTATCAAAATAATATCGAATCTATAAAACCATTTGTGAGTGAAGACGCATCAAAGTTTCGGAAGGGTCTTTGCAAAATCCCGGATGCACAACTGAGGTTTGCAAAATAGTACTTCTTTTAGCAGTAAGCCATCTGAATCGCGAAGCAATATCCAACAATGAGATGGGCGACATTTGCGGGTTGCCGCTACATATCTCATCAAATGCCACAAGATGATTGTGTGCTTCGATTAAATCAATTTCAGGAAACAATGCAATCAGTCGTTCTGCATCAATCGTGAAGATACTTTGCAGGAATTGTTTTGATTTGCAATACAAAATCACCCCCACGTTCGCGAATTCTTCCCGTTCAACGCGTGGCACAATCCTGATAACAGCATATTCAAATAAGTGCTTGTCTTGCATGCTTCGCTTCGTTTACAAAAATATCTGAATGATTTATTCTGTTAGTTAAAAAATCAATATACACTTTTCGTTTCTCTTCAACTGGTTGCTGGTTTTCTTTATCAACGAACCAATCTTCCGGAATAATATCAACAATTGATTTTATTATTTCAGGCGTTATCATTGATTTCAGATGTTCATCTGCTTTATCAATTTCACTTGCAAACGGCAACAGCACATGTTCTTTTATCTGTGTGAAAGGACGCAGAGATTGTTCTTCCCAATTTTGCGAGGAATGATGAAAATAAAGTGAAGCACCATGGTCAATCAACCAGATTTCTTTATTCCAGACAAGCATATTTGTATTGCGTGCGGTTCGGTCAACATTAGTTATAAATGCATCAAGCCACACAATTTCAGAAGCTAGTTTTGCAGATGGTTTTTTGACAACGGCATCAAAACTAATAGCACCGGATAAATAATGGAATCCCAAATTTATTCCTTCACTCGCACGCAACAAATCCTGTATTTCTTCATCAGGTTCAACGCGACCAAAAGCTTCATCCAGATTTGCAAACACTATTTCAGGAACTTTAAATCCGGCAGCTCTCGCAATTTCTCCTCCGATAAAATCTGCAATCAATGCTTTTGTCCCTTGTCCGGCTCCGCGAAATTTGACTGCATATAAAAAACCATCATCAGCTTCTGCGATTGCGGGCAACGAACCGCCTTCACGCAATGGAGTCACGTAACGCATTACTTGAACAGTTCTGATATCAGGCTTGTATTTATTCATTGTTACTGAAAATAACTCTCCATTTATTTTGCATTGTAGTCGTAGAGAACAAATCCCCATGGTTCAATATTAAACTGAGCATTTGTTTTAATTTTTTCATGTGTCTTCATAAAAACATTCAATGGATATCCCACAAGCGAAGCATCTAATATTTTTATAGTTTGCTCTTTACCGGAAAGATTTAAAACAACCAATATTTTATGTCCGCTTTTTTGGCGCACAAATGCATAGACAGCTTCTTCATCTCCCGCTTTTATTTTTTTGAATGAGGCATCCGCAGCAAGCGCAATATTGCTTCTCCTTAAAACATTAAGTGTTTTATAAAATGAAGCCAACGCATAATTTTTCCATTCAATAGTATCTTTTATGAAAAACTTCAATCGCCTTTTATTAGGTTCTTCCTGCCCACTGTAAATGAGCGGCACACTATTCTTCATCGTGAAAGCCCAGACAGCAAATGCTTTGTAACCTTCACCAAATCTTTCAAACTCAGTCCCATTCCAACTGTTCTCATCATGGTTGGTTGTGAAATATAAGCGGAATGAATTTATTGGATATACATGGTCGTTATAATCAATCACAGAATCAAGCTGCTTCAAAGTTGTTTTCCCTGAATGAATCCCATAAGCAATATTCATTACGCTCCACGGATAGGTTTCATCAAAACCCGCTTCATGCAGTGTTGGCTTCTCTCCTTCTGCCAGCATAAAAACATTTTTAAGCTTATGCAATTCGGCAATGCATTCTTTCCAGAAATCATCAGGAACATTCCATGCCACATCGCAGCGGAAACCATCGATATCTGTTTTTTTAATCCACCATTTCATCGCAGCAATCATGCTGTCGCGCAATTCACGGTTATCATAATTCAGTTGACGCGTATCGCTCCAGTCAAATGGGATTGCAGGATTGCCGACGCTATCTTTTTTATAAAAACCAGGATGCTTTGTAATCCATACATTATCCGGTGATGAGTGATTCGGCACCCAATCGGTGAGCACTTTGAAACCCATTGCATGCGCATGTTTTACCAATGCAATCCAATCCTGCATCGTTCCATAATCAGGGTTTATTGCATTATAATCTTTGACTGCATAATAACTTCCCATTTCTG
>DATGIX010000153.1:0-27782 GCA_035295505.1 Puia sp.
GTAGCATCGCAACGGCAAGGTGATGCAAAAACATTGTATACGCGCATTCAAAATTTGGATAGAGTACGAGTAGTCGTAGAATAATTTTTACAAAGTTTCGGCATTTGTTACACTTCAGTAGTTGTCATTAACAGTGTAGGATAATGAATGTAAAATGGCATGACATACAACGGGCAGGAATTTATGCAGGTTGGGTATTAGAATTCCGTCAGCCGGAACTAAAGCTGGGATTTGCAAATTGCTGATGTTACAAGGTCAAGCCCAGCTTGCATAAAATCTAATGTTGTGCGTTCGCCGTTTTGTCCTGTGTTACTCGTCGCCAAAATAATCGTTGTCTATTTTCTTTAAGTCACACGTTGTGAAAGTTGATACACCAAGTCCATAGGCAATCATATAATTTGTCAACTGTTCACCATCTATGAGTATAACTTTTTTGGTAATTGTCTTTACATATTCCATTGCTGTGTCGGCAAATTTTGATGTCGTGATAAAAAAATGATGTATTTCTTGTTACGACCGATAAATCATAATATTAACTTTAATACTAAAAGCACCGCAGATTTCAATCCGATACTACCATTATCAGGTCACTGAAGCAGGTATTATTTAATCAATAAACGATAAGACATGAAAAAATATTTAGTGTTATTTGTTGTTGCCTTGACAGGTATTTCCGTCATATTAATTTTTAGTGGATGGAGCGCACCCAATAATACTGGCACATCTTATAAGGCTGACACCGGTATTATCACTGTCAACCTGAAAGAAATGAAATATCTCGGCAGCGTAGATGAACGTTATCAATCCTATAATGTGGAGATGGCTGAAGTGGTTGGAGGCGAGTTCTGGAGACCATATAAAACAATGGATAGCTTGCCATCATCAACATCAATATTTAGTTCTTCGAATAGGAGCCAAATGTTTAGAAAGCTTCCTCCAATACATCTTGCAGATAAAAGATTGCTGAATTTGGCCAAAGGGCTTGCTCCGGCTTATGTACGTGTAAGCGGTTCTTGGGCAAACACTGTTTACTTCCAGAACAATGATAGTCCTCAAATAAAAGCGCCGGAAGGCTTTGCAAATACACTAACCAGAAGCCAATGGAGAGGAGTCGTTGATTTTGTGAAGGCTACTAATTCTAAACTGATTACTTCGTTTGCTGTTTCCAAAGGTGTGAGAGATGCAGGTGGCGTATGGACGGCGAAGGAAGCACAGAAAATTATAAACTATACCGAAAGCATCGGCGGAAAAATTGCGGGTGCAGAACTTTTTAATGAACCGACTATACCTATTGCCGGAGGTGTAGATACAAATTATAACGGGCGCAACTTTGCAAAAGATATAGCTGTGTTCAAAGCATGGGCAAAAAAAGATGCTCCGCATATGTTACTGATTGGTCCCGGATCAACTGCGGAGGGAATTCCGGGTCAGTCTTTTGCAGGAATGCTGAAGCACTTTATTTCAACAGATTCTTTGATGGCTGCCGAACCCAAACCACTCTTTGATATTTTTTCTTATCATTATTACGGAGCTATGTCGATGCGGGTCATGCGAAATGGCCCCTTCTCAATTAAACCGGAAAACGCACTCGATCCTGATTGGTTACAAAGAACAGATGTAGTTGCTGATTATTACACAAGGTTGCGGGATGAATACAATCCCGGTAAACCTTTATGGGTTACAGAAACAGCAGAAGCTTCACAAGGTGGAGACCCTTTTGCTGCTACTTATTCAGATTGTTTTCGTTATTTATATCAACTTGGTTCTTTAGCTAAAAAAGGAGTCAAGGTTGTTATGCACAATACACTTGCTGCAAGTGAATACAGTCTTGTTGACCAGGACACGCATTTGCCCAAACCCGATTACTGGGCAGCATTGTTATGGGCTAAACTAATGGGAACGAAAGTGTATGAAGCCGGTGAAGGAGCGCCGGGTGTTTATTTATTTGCGCATAACATGAAAGGGCATAATGATGGAATAACGCTTTTAGTTCTCAACGCGAATAAAGCATCAACTACAATTAATATCCCTTCCGGAGGTGAGCAATACACTTTGACTTCAAATAACATTCAAGGTGACAATGTACAATTAAACGGACAAGAATTAAAATTGAGTGATGATGATATGCTGCCTGCTATAAAAGGGAAAAAGATAAACTCAGGAAATGTAGAATTGCCTTCTGCAAGTATCACCTTCATTACGTTTAAAAGTGCAGGAAAATAAAAGTGAAATAGTGTAAGATTGGTTTCACCCATTACCTTGTTTCAGATGAAGCTCATAAAAATTGTGTCCACTGAGTGGTATGAGATCTTGGGGCGTTGGCATTTTTAGCTCTTTGTCCTGACAGCCATCGGGATTGGCTTTGTGTCGGGGTTTTATGTCCCCGCAATGTGCCAAAAATAACCTGGGTCGGGTCGGCAAAGTCATGGATGCTTAAACTATGTATAGGATGCTGTTTAGGGTGACGCCCAACGACCGAGGCTTGCCGCAGGGCTGGAATTTTATTTCCGTCTGCCGATTGCTGAAGCCCAGTCAATGATTTAATGTTGAAGTTAATAATAAATGCTCAATAGAATAATGTCCTCTGGAACCAAAGCCCATTAAAGATTTGCCGCAGATTGTTATTGAGTCTGCCAGCATTGCGGCAAACTTTATGTTAGCTGCACTTGCCTCGCTATTTGTCTTTTATCTTTGTCAACTCAATTGCCATTTTAACAGCACTGTAAGCGTTTACAATTCCTCCACTGACTGATAGACTATCAAATCGTACTGGTGTTTTTGTCTGTGGTTTGTTGACCATTTGATTTGGTTTAAAAGTTGATTTCAAAAGTATTTCTTTGACTTGTTTCAAGGATAGCGATGGAAAATAAGAAAACAATAACGCCGCTACTCCTGAAACTACAGGTGCTGACATGCTTGAACCTGATTTAAAATCATAGCCATTGTTTGGAACAGTTGAAAAAATATCACTTCCTGGTGCAAACAAATCAACATTCTTTTTCCCATAGTCAGAATAGGGGTGAGCTAAGCGATAATCGAACAATGGCCTGCTCCAACCAACTGTGATAAAATTGCTTGCTTTATTGCCATCCTCATAAATTGCTATTGGGTAGTGATAATTTTTATTGCTATCTATGTCAGCACCGTCATTGCCGGCAGCATGTATAATCATTACGTTTTTCTTTTCAGCATACCTGACTGCGTTATCAACTAATTTTTTGTCAGGTGAAAACAATTTCGAAAAACTCATATTGATAATTTTTGCACCATTGTCAACTGCATAATATATGGCGTTTGCTACATCTTTGTCTCTTTCATCTCCGCCTGCAGTTGTGGCTTCAATCGGCATAATCAAAACATTATCTGCAATTCCATCAATCCCCTTATCATTATTTCTTTGAGCCGCAATTATTCCTGCCACATGTGTTCCATGAGAAAGATTTGGTGAAAGCTTAAAGTATGGGCTACCATAAAAACGATTCTCCGAATTTGTAGAATCATTTGCAATCAATTTGCTCGAGTTGTAATTTATATTGTAAGCAAATTCAATATCTGAAGAATCCTTGCTAGTTAGTTTTTCTAAATATTCATTTCTGGCTTTTGTGAAAATGGCAAATTTGTTTTTGTCTTCAGGACTTAGCAAGCTTGTGTCAGCTTTTTCATATTTGTTTTTCCATGCAAGATAAAATTGGGTTGAACTTGCTTGTTCATTTTCTATAATTGTTCCGTCTTTCGTTCCCCTGAAATTCCAGCCATGAGCATCATCAACATAACCGTTGTTGTCATCGTCAATTCCATTGTCGGGTATCTCCTTCTTGTTTGTCCAGATTACGTTTTTCAAATCTTCGTGAAGTATGTCCACCCCGTTGTCTATTACTGCAACTATTACTGTCCTTGATTTTCTACCTTTCAAAAGCAGATATGCTTTGTCTAAATTTATACCAGCAATTGAATCTGTATCAGGGTCTTTTTCAAACCAGTCTTTCGGGACTATTCTTTGTCCAGAAGTCTGAGCAAAAATATTGAAACAAAAAATAGTGCAGAGGCTAATAAGTGCTATTGTCCCTGATATATACTTTGTATTGTTCATTTCAGATTGTTGAGACGGCATTGCGGCTAACGACTGAGGCTTGCCGCAGTGCTGGGATTTTATTCCCGTCCGCCGAAACAAAAGCCTGGTCAATGATTTTATGTTGAAGTTAATACAAATGCTGAATAGAATAATTTACGCCGCTGTTAGTCTTGTGTTCTGATTTTGTGCGAAGCATCACCAACAGCAAGTTATTAAATTAAGTTGTTGGTAAAGCTAACGCGCATGGCTATGCGCAACACCAACAACGGCGAAGTGTCCTGTCTTAGGTCATTATAAATAAACTTAATTCCCAACTGCAATGCCTGTTGCTGCCCCAACGCCAAGTGTATCTATAACTCCGTTTTTCCAATATACAGCATCATTGCTGCCGCCATTACCTGATACGTACACATCCGAACCTACAACAGCAATACCTGTGGCTGATGACCCATTAGGAAGAATAACAGGAGTGCCATTCTTCCAATAGGCTGCTTGGTCTGGGCCATAATTTGTAAAGCCTGCAATGTAAACGTCACCATTATAAACTGTCATAGAATTTACAAAAGCACCCCCTAAATTTTGTTCCACCCCGTTCTTCCAATAAACATCCCCATTATTAAGAGAAGTTCCAGCAATATAAACATCATTATTATAAACGGCGATTGATTTTGGAAGATAGCAGTCTGCTGCGATACTTTGCATATTCCCATTTTTCCAAAATACACCTGATTGAGACCGATAATTTATTCCGATATTACCTGTAACATATACATCACTTCCAGATACAAAAATGGAAGCCGTACCGGCTGCTGTAACATTTGCCAGGCCTTGGGTCAAATTTACTAGTTGTCCATTCTTCCAATAAATTGCTGCAGCAGTGAGGGTATTAGAACTTGTAGTTGTAGAACCAGTTACATAAACATCAGAGCCAGAAATAAAAAATGAATTTGTGAAAGCAGTATTTGGAAGAGCCGTATAATTGCCATTTTTCCAATAGCCAGTTGCGCCTAATAAATAGATGTCGCCATTCTGAATAATAATAGAATTTATTTGAGACGCACCTGAAAGTCTATATGTGATATTGTCCTTCCAATACACGCCAATACTTTGAGCAATCAGAGTATCCAAATACCCCGATATATAAACGTTACTGTTATTGTTTTGGGAAGATGAATCTTTTTTGCAAGAGAATGTTATGACAGATACAAATAAACTGAGGAATAAAAATTTTTTAAATTTCATTATTATTTTTTTTGTTTCTGACTGGGTAATCAAAGTTTCCGTTTTCTGATTGCAGCCAACGACCGAGGCTTGCCGCAGTGCTGGGATTTTATTTCCGTCTGCCGAAACAAAAGCCGGTCAATGATTTTATGCTGAAGTTACAGAAAACGCTGAGAAGAATTGACCTATTGCCTTTTTGCTCCGGCACAAGCGGACGCTTGCGCCTGATGCTGAGCAAACTTAAGCTTGTGCTATTAGGGGAATAATGTCCGCCGGAACCGAAGCTGATTATTGATTTGCCGCGGATTGTTCTCGAGTCTGCCAGCATTGCGGCAAACCTTTTGTTGGCGGTTCGTGCTTGTCGTATTTGCCGATTAGTTTAAGATTGATTTTAGTTTGTTCACAAGTAAAATTTTTCTGTCTGTCACATACTGTGTAAAATTTGACAACTCTAAACTTATGTTTTGAGGAATAATATGGCTTTCCATAAAACGTTTCAAGTCCGAATTTTTCGTTTCCTTTTCTACCCAACCTTTCAAACTCATATCGTTTTTAGACATATTTTCATTTGCGTCTAACATTTGTAGATTCAAGATTGAGTTATAAACTTTCCAACCATATGTCTCTTTTTCTTTGTCTGTAATGTCGTTGAAGTTTGCTGCTGGGTGCAAATGGTCTTGATGAAAATTGTTGTTTTTATAATCCATGTCAGGATACAAGAGTGCCAAAATAGGGAAGCTATATTGAGAATCTTTTTGTGTCAATAGTAAATCTTCTATAAAGTCGTCTCCAATGTCAGTAAGTTTTTTTATCTCTTTGTTTATTTCGGCAGTTGGAAATTGTGTAATATTTTCAAGTTTAGAAACATCAATATCAGCAGTAAATGCTTTTCTTGATTGCGTCAAAACGGTGTCTGTTTGTCCACCAAATGTTCGCCTTACCAAAATAGTGAGCAACCATTTTCTTATTATTTCTCTGTCTTCTTTGTAAGCCGTCTTTGTCGAAAAATCCCCATAAATATTTCTGTGATAAATATAATATAGTATTGGAAGTGTTGCATTATTAGTTGTTAATGTGTAATCTGTCAAACCGAAAGTATTAATGAGGTCAAATAAACTCAAGATTGAATTACGAATATTTTCCCAATTCAATTCTATGTTACCGATGAAATCATTTTTAAAACTTGTTATCCTAAAACGAACATCTTTATGATACAGATAAAGAAATGATTTCAAAATATAGTCTTTATCTATGTTAAATCCCTTGGCTCTAATGCTGTCAACTAAATCGTTTATTTCTGTTCTTGCATCTTTCTTTTTCCAACTTGCAATTGCAATGGACATTAAAATGTCTGAAAAGCTGAGCGTTGTACCGCCTGAATTTATACGAACAAAAATGTTTACTGCTTTGTCTGGATTTTGTTCATCTTCTTCGTAATAATTAATGCTTAGACCTGAATGAATAACTCTTTCCAATTGTTTAATCAGTTTTTTAGATTCTTTTGAAAGTTCATGCTTTTCTGCAAAGTCGTCAATACCATCGGTCTTGTACAAATCTAAAACGATACCAGTCCTGAACCATTTCTCATTTTCTTCGTCAATAAAGATTTCCTGTTCTTTTGTTTCTGCTTTATCTAAAAAAGTGAATTTATATTTTCTATCGCTTTCTTCTTCTGTGTAAAGAGAAGATATATTAAAATATAGGTGCCTTGTTGGATAACTCCATTCACTATAAGCATAAGCTCGTCTATATTCTTTGTAGGCATAACTACCACATAAGCCAATATATAATGCAGTTAATCTTTGTTGCCCGTCAAGGATTGCATGAAAATCATTTACTCCATTTGTTGCAATATTGTCGTTATGAATTTGGTGATACTCAATATACTTTTTCAGAAATTGATAAAATCTAAAGTCGGCTTTCGTATTTTCTTTTACTTTCCAAAATAGCATTGAACTGATTGGATAACCTTGCATGAGAGAGTCAAACAGTTGTTCTATCTGTGTTGGTTTCCAAACAAATTCTCGTTGAAAGGCTGGTAATAAAAATTCATTTCTATTTATTCGTTCAATGGCTTGTTGAATAGTTATAGGTGCTTGAAATCCCGGCATAAGTCTTTAGTTATTTGATTTGGAATTTGTGTCAGTTTATAATTTGTCAAAATTTGTAGGGTGTCGTGTAGCATGACCGCCAACTCATAAATATACAAAAGTTTTTCCCTGCCAAATTTTCGCTTTTTTTATTAGATGGTTCATTTTCAATTGCCTAAAAATATTGTTTTAAAATCTAAAACTTTCGCAAACACAATTTTAGTTGGCTTGATAAATGGGCATAAACCTCCTTTTCAAACAATTTTTTATCGGCTACATGATAGCAAACGCCTATGTATTGCTGCAAAAGCTCTTTGCACGTATGCAAAAGTGCTTTGCACGTATGCAGAAGTGTCTCGCACGTATGCAAAAGTGCTTCGCAAGTATGCAAAAGTGCTTTGCACGTATGCAAAAGTGTTTTGCACGTATGCAGAAGTGTTTCGCAAGTATGCAAAAGTGCTTCGCACGTATGCAAAAGTGTTTTGTTAGTAATGCATGAACCAACTTTTTACTGGCGAAAGCGATTGTTTAGATGGCTATCACTAAGGTTTTCGGGTATTTTTTAAAAATGCTTTGTTGCGCAAATAATTTTTTAAAAAAGTTGTGCGTTGTATTTCTGTACATCCAAATTATTCAATCATGTTTAAACCTAACACCATGAAAAATCCAACAATCATTCTCAATTTTCGCAGGCTTAGCGATGCCAACCTCGAAATCAAAGCACAAGCCATTTCAGCAGCCATGACCGGCAACGCAAATTTCCCAACTCCTACACCGGACCTGGCTGCGTTCAATACCATGATACAGGCTTATTCCGATGCGCTTTCTGCTGCTAAAACGAGAGACAAGGTAAAAGTGTCCATCAAAAAAGACAGGCGTGCCGAACTGGTGGCATTGCTTATTCAATTGGCAAATTATGTGAGCTTCACGGCCGCCGGTGATCGCAGCATCCTGATGAGCTCGGGTTTTGATCTCGGCAGGGACAGCGCAAACCCGCAACCGTTGCAAAAGCCGCAAAATTTCAAAGTTTCCTTCGGTGAAAATTCCGGTGAGCTCATCACCAGCCTCAGCAGTGTGGCAGGCGCAAGAACATATATCCATCAGATAACGCCGGCACCGGCTACCGACCAGAGTATCTGGGAGAGCGTGTACCTCGGTTCTGTCACCAACACTTTTTCAGGCCTGGAGCCTTTGAAACAATATTGTTTTAGAGTGGCAGTGGCCGGTTCCAAAGGCCAGGTGGTGTACACTGAGATCATCACCAAAACAGCCGTGTAAAAATATTTTCTGAACTAAGCCCATGATCAATAAGCTGCCCGATGGGCAGCTTTTTTGTTGTTGGCGAAAAACATTCACAAGCGAGGAACGGCATAAGATTTCTCGTTGCGCCGCTATTCCCGAATGGTTTCATCTCCAAGTTGGCTCACCCGAAATGACGATGATTATTTTTTATTCTTATCACTAAGCAGTTCAAGGTTCATTAGTTGAAATATCAGCCACACATTTCCATGCGCCATCAGCCTGTTTTTTCCAAACAGTGATGGTGTTCACATGCTGCGTGATGGATTTGCCGGTGGAATCATTCATGGAGATCTGCTGTTTCTCTAACAAATAGCCCATGTCGCCGCTTTCTGAAATGTCAGTGCTCTGCGGTTCCCAACTGATTTTAAAACCGGGTATTTTCATAGCGCCATCCACCATTTTCCTGATTTCATTTTTTCCTTTGTAAGAAGGCTGGCCAGATGACATCACCACAGCATCATCTGCCCAATAGCTGAGTATTTTGTCAACATTGCCGGTGGCTGCAGATTGCGACCATTCTCTGCTTGTTGCCATCAGTTTTTCACCTTCGGCTTTGGTATCTGTTTTGGGTTGAGTGCATGCCGTGAGCAGTAGGAGCGTGCATGCTGCTAAGATTTCTTTTTTCATGTGCAGTAGTTTTTAGTTTTTAGAAAAACGCGGAGCAACACAAGTTAAAAATATTAATACAAAAAAATCGGGATGAGGCTTAGCTATGGTGAAGGAATTTTATTGCACTAAATGATCTGAAAATATAAAAGTATAGCGATCACAGCAACCAACGCTGTTACCCATAAATAGGTGTAAAGCCATGACTTCACTTCAAGGAGCGCAAAAATCTTTTCTCTTACAGGATTAAGTTTGGAATCGCGGTGAGCTTCCCTTAGCCCATCATCAGTTGCAATCCCCATAAAGTTTTTGTCAATATCAATCCCCGAAGTATTTTGAATTTTTTTCGTTAATGCAATGGCTTTAAATAAATAAAACAAAACTATTACAATAGATGGCAGCCACAGAAACCCTGCGATGCTTCTAAACAGGTATATCATTTTAAATAAGTTAGCAAAACGAAAGTATGATATATATAGCTTAATAAAATGCGCAAAATTGCTCAATTAATCCGCAAACTTTTGCATGGGAGCTTCAATCATTCAAAACATAGCCGATTTCCCAAACATGGCCAAATGGGTCTTTCAGCTTGCCGATCCTCCAGAATTCTTCTGTCGTCATCGGGCAAATTTGTATCGCGCCCAATTGCAATGCCTTTTCAAATAATGCATCGGCATTTTTTGTTTTCAAAATGATTCTCACAGAACAGTTTGGCCCCGGAGAAGGGCTCACATTTCCAAACTCCGGCTCTTCGTCGCCGATCCAGAATGCTGCGCCTTCGATATTTATTTGAGACATCAGCCTTCCATCTGGCTTTTCATATCTCTTTGTCTCAACAGCGCCAAATGCAGATAAATAAAAGCTGACGGCATTTTTGCCATTGCTTACTGTGAGAAAAGGCCAGATTGTAGCTGCATTATTTTCTTTCATGAATGAGGAGTCATTTTTTAGATATCCGTTGACGTTAGTTCAAAATAATTACATAAAAAAGCACAGCCTGAAAAGCTGTGCTTATATTTTTTTGAAACTTTTTTACAAACTCTTGATATAATTAACGCAACCTTGCATCACTGTTGGGTCTGATTCCATCTCCACAAAAATATATTTCAATCCACCCACTTTTGCTGCTTCAAAGAAGTCTTTCCAGTCAACAATGCCTGTGCCCATCACCACTTCTTTTTTATGATCGTCTGGGCTGTAATCCTGCAGGTGAGCCGAAATAAATCTGCCCGGGAACTTCCTGAAATAATCCTGTGCTTTATAACCAGAAGTGATGGCAGCCACCTGGAACTGCATTTTTATGGCTGAAGGATCGAGATGCTCCATCATAATATCATAGTGAGGGCGGCCATCAAATTTTTCGTCGAACTCTCCGTTGTGATTATGGTATCCTGCTATCAAGCCACCTTTTTTCACGGTTTCTCCAAAGTGGTTCAATTGCTCGCAATGTTTTTTCAATTCATCTTCAGTAGCAGACTTCGGTGCTCCTGAACAGACCATACATTTCAATCCAAGCTGATTTGCAAATTCGATGCGCTCTGCAAGGCTGCTGTCGTCTGTAATTTCTTTCCAAACAAAATGGCAACTGGTTGTTTCAAGGCCTGCATCATTGGTGATTTTTTTTAGTTCTTTACCAGAGTATTTCACCAGCGGAGAAAATGGTCCCTGATATCCTTTTGGGCTGCACCATTCTACATTCTTATAGCCATAGCCCGCCAGCCTGCTCATTGTTTCCTGAGGCTTCTGTGATATTTCTTCTCTGAACACATAAGACTGAAAGCCGATCGGCATCTTAATGCCTTTGTTGTTCGCCATCGCCAATAGCCTGGAAGGAATAGTGGTGATTAGCCCGGAAGCTGCTATGCCAGCAGCGGCGCTACCGAGAAATGATCTTCTGTTCATGATGATAATTTGTTGTTTGGTTTATACAATCGTTCTCAGCAACCGGAGCATTCCGGTGCTTACAAGACATAAAAGGTATGCAAAAAATGAGTACGTTCAATAATCAGTGGAGAAAATGACTGAAAAAAAATATGCCTTATCAATTTTCAGGCATTGTTTCAGATAGGTATGGGCGTTAGTCGGAAGTAGATATGATGAATTAATTTCATTTCTTATCCATCACAAATATTTCTTCATAATCTTCACGAGCATGTCGGTGATTTTTTCATAGCCTTTATCTGAAGGATGAAGGCCATCAAAAGTGATGTCAGCGGCATCAACGGGATAAGGATATTCATCTGTTGCAGGATTAAACGGGATGCCGATATAATCAGGATAAGAAAAGTTTTTATAAACACCTGTCTTCGGATCTTTTAATCTTTTATACTTCACGAGATCTTTTACTGCCATTCCTTTGGCATGAAACAAATCTACCAACGGAAAATGTTCGAGCGAAGCGATGCTGTCGATCGCAACGGCAAATTGTTCTAACATCTGCCCGTTTTTTTCTTTGTAAGAACCATAAGCATTGTTCTTTGCATCGTTGATGTACACAAAATCTGAGCGTTGCATGGGAGTCATCAGAATAATTTTCGCATCTGTATTCAGGCTTTTGATTTTATTAATGATAATACGGAAAGAACCATATAAAGTGCCGCTGCCGCTGCTGTTTTGATAATCTGCAAGAGATCCTACCGGATTGCCACGCCACCAGTCATTAGTGCCGAGGAAAACTGTGTAGATATCGGCTTTCACCAATCCGAGTTTTTCAATAGAGTTTGCAATGTCGGTAGCAGTCCATCCATTGTGGCCTTGGTTAATGAAACTGATGTCAGGGAGTTTTTTTGTAACCATTGTCATAAAACCGCTGGTAATGCGATTGGCTGTTTCATTGCGATGATCATTCAGATAAGTAATAGAGTCGCCTAATGCAACCCATGTCATCTTTTTTTGAGTGAAAGAAAATAACACCGCGCTAACTAAAAATAAAACAAGTATTTTTTTCATATCAGCATTTCATTTTAGCAATATCAAATTTATGACGTGTCCTTATTCAAACAATTTTAAAAAAATAAAACCTGAGAAGCCCAACTCTTAGTAATCATATTTGTACATTTATCAGATTACTGACCGTTGCTTATCATCTCACTAAAGAGCAAATACCAGAGGCTAAATAAATTTTATGAAACAACTAATAATATTCCTCTTATTATTTATATCTGTGTTTGGTGAAGCGCAATCGCAACAAAATACAGCAGATAGCTTGCATGCAGCTTTGCAAAACGCAGTTAATGATACCATCCGTATGGATGCATTAAGCAACCTGGGATATTATTATTTTAATTCTAAAACAGATAGTTTTAATTTTTATCTGGCGCAAGGTTTGTCTATTGCACGAAAATTAAATCTAAAATTATATGAAGCAGGAATATTATCATCGCTGTCTTATCATTTTTCGTGGAGCGATTACCCAAAGGCGCTTGAGTTAGCACAGCAGGCGCTAAAAATTGTAGAAGATCCTGCAAGTGAAAAAACAGCCTGGCACCTGGCTCCCGGTCGTACGCCGCACATGGAAAGGATGAGCACATTAGGCTATACTTATTTTAACACAGCCCAACTATATGGCAATACCGGTAACATTGAAAAACAAATTTCAAGTTTAAGACAAGTAACAAACATTGCAGGATCCATAGGCGATTCTGCATTGAATATGCTGTCAGCTTTGAATCTGGGAACTGCATATCTTGATAAACTTAAAAAATTAGATTCAGCGCTTTATTTTGAACAAAGGGCATTGAATTTTTTTTCAGCGTCAAATGGAGATGCAAGTAGCGTTGGCTGGATTTTCGGAAGCATAGGCGCAGTTTATCTTGAAAAAGGAAATTTTGGCCTGTCAAGGGATGCTTTTCAAAAAGGGCTGCAATGGATGCAGCAGCAAAACAATCTTGCCGGAATTGGAAGCCTTTGTCTTTCGCTAAGCAAGTTGTATAGAATTAACGACAAATCAGACTCCAGCCTTTTATATGCATACAAAGCGCTTAATGCATATAACATGTTTAAAGACAGATCAGGAATTGCCAATGCCTGGTCTTCGCTTTCATCTGCATATGAAGAGCAAAAAAGAACTGATAGTGCTTACGCATGCCTAAAATTGGCCACAGCATTGCATGACAGCCTCAACAATGTAGAAAAAGACAACCTGCTTGCCTATCAGAATAAAAATTTTGACGAGCAGATGCGCATTAAAAATTTAGAAGAGGAAAAAATTCAAACGCGAACTAAAATCAGGACGTATGCCATGCTTGCAGGCATCATTGGTTTTATGGTGATCACTCTTCTGTTATACAGGAATAGCCGTCATCGTAAAAAAGCAAATGAATTATTACAAGTGCAAAAAGAAGAAATAGAGAAGCAGAAAAAAAACGTGGAAGGAACATTAACTGAACTAAAATCTACTCAATCACAACTCATCCAATCAGAAAAAATGGCTTCTTTGGGTGAGCTCACTGCAGGCATTGCGCATGAAATACAGAACCCTTTGAATTTCGTGAATAATTTTTCTGATGTTAATAAGGAGTTGCTGGCTGAAATGAAGGATGAAATAAAAAAAGGGAATCTTGATGAAGTGACTGCCATCGCAAATAATGTGATAGATAATGAAGAAAAAATAAATCATCACGGCAAGCGTGCGGATGCTATTGTGAAAGGCATGTTGCAGCACTCACGGTCAGGTGTAGGTGTAAAACAACCGACAGATATCAATGCATTGGCAGACGAATATTTCAGGCTAAGCTATCATGGGCTTCGGGCAAAGGATAAGCAATTCAATGCCGAATTAAAAACAGATTTTGACCCGGCAATTGATAAAGTGAATATTGTTCCACAGGATATAGGCAGGGTGTTGCTCAACCTTTTTAATAATGCTTTTTATGCTGTGAATGAAAAGAAGAAGCTGTCGCCTGACAGCTATGAGCCATTTATAAAAGTCTCCACCAAAAAAATGGCTGGCAACATTGAAATAAAAGTGGCTGACAATGGCAGCGGTATTCCGCAGAATGTTATCAATAAAATCTTTCAGCCTTTCTTCACCACAAAACCGACAGGACAGGGAACGGGCTTAGGCCTGAGCATGAGCTATGATATTGTTACCAAGGAGCACAATGGAACTATCAATGTAGAAAGCAGTGAAAGTGGTACAACATTTATTATTCAATTGCCGCTGCATTAATTTGGTGCAACATTCAGGCGATTATTATTTTATCCTCACATATTTTTCTGTATTCAGAACATTGTAGCCCTTCTCTTCTATCTTCTCAATTCCGCTCTGTGTCAGCGTGTCGTTGCTGATGGTAATATGGAATGAAAAATCATGTCCCTCTGCAGTTCGGTCGCTGCAATATTCCAAATGCTCGGTATATGTGCTATCAGTGAATTCACATCTTCCGCCACCGGCGGCAAAAGAAGCAGTTGCGCTGTCTTTCCCTTTTTTAAGATCGTGAAGCAGGAAAGCAAAATGAGTTTCGTTGATGATTTTAATGAATGATTTGTCTTTTGTATAATCTGTAACTGCGGTATCTCCTTTTTGTATAATGGTGCCGGAGATTAATTTCCATGAACCAACAATCGGGCTCGTTGTTTTTTGTGTGCTTGATGCATTGTCAGAGCCGCAGTTTGAAAATAATATAATAGTGAAGAGTGCAAAAGCTATTTTCATGTGGAGTATTTTTTGCAATAATAGAAAAACATGTTTAAAGCTGATGAATTAGTTTTTAAGCAAAGAGTCAGAAAGAAAATTTGGGTGGAGGAATCTTTATCGTAATATTGCAATATTAAATTATAATAATGGGGGCTACAAAGACCGAACATTTCACCGATAAGCAAAATACCATTGCCACACTTGCCAAAGCACTTGGGCATCCTGCACGAATTGCAATTGTTGAATATCTCATAAAAGCGGAGGCTTGCATTTGCGGCGATATTGTTAATGAATTACCGCTTGCCCAGCCAACCGTTTCGCAACATTTGAAAGAATTAAAAAATGCAGGCATAATAAAAGGGAATATCGAGGGCAATGCTATTTGCTATTGCATCGATGAAAAAGCAATCGAAAAGCTGCAGCATTATTTTGGCGGCATTTCTATCAAGCTTACAAAAAAGAAAAATAATTGTTGTTAATAAAATTTTTTCACATGCAGACTTCAGAACAAATTAAGGAACTCGTAAAACAGAAGTACAGCGAAATTGCTTTGCAAAGCAAGGAAGAAAATCAATCGTCATGCTGTGGTTCAGGTTGTTGTTCAACAGAAGTTTATAACATAATGAGTGATGATTACAGCACTATGGAAGGTTATAACCCGGACGCTGATTTGGGATTAGGTTGTGGTTTGCCGACTCAATTCGCAAAAATCAAAAAAGGAAATACTGTAATTGATTTGGGAAGCGGCGCGGGCAACGACTGTTTTATTGCAAGAAATGAAACAGGTGAAGACGGAAGAGTTATTGGTATTGATTTTACATCTGCAATGATTGAAAAGGCCCGTGCTAATGCACTAAAGTTAGGATTTGCCAATGTTGAATTCAGGCAAGGCGACATCGAAAATATTCCCGTCTCTTCAAATGTGGCTGATGTAATTGTGAGCAATTGTGTTTTAAACCTTGTTCCAAACAAAGACAAGGTTTTTAAAGAAATATTTCGCGTGCTGAAACCTGGCGGGCATTTCAGCATTTCTGATGTTGTATTAGTTGGCAAGCTTCCCGACGCGTTGTGCAATGCCGCAGAAATGTATGCTGGTTGTGTAGCAGGCGCAATTCAAAAAGAAGTGTACCTGGAACTAATCCAAACAAATGGCTTTTCAAATATTACTATTCAGAAAGAAAAACAAATTATTATCCCTGATGATATTCTTATTCATTATCTGAATGAAGGAGAAATAAAAAATTTTAAATCAGGCAGTACCGGAATATTCAGTATTACTGTTTATGCAGAAAAATCAAAATCCTGTGGCTGTGGAACAGATTGTTGCAACTAAAAGTTTTCTGAAAAGATTCCGGAAACCAATTATTATAACAATATCCGTAATTGTGTTGCAGTTCATTTTTGGATTTGATCCAAAGTTTTGCATCATTAATATCATTTGGCTTTTTGTTTAAATCAAATATATGAATACGGTTTTCAGGCAAGCATCAGACGATGAATTAGAAGATATAAAAAAGTTGCTGCAACAGAGTGATTTGCCTGTCGAAGATATTTCTTCAGATAAAGTTGAATTTATCGTTGCTATCGATTCAGAAAATATTGTTGGGTGTATTGGCATTGAAAGCTATGGCACTGACGGTTTATTAAGGTCTTTTGCTGTTGCTGAAAATTTCAGGAGCAACAATATTGGTAATGAATTGCTACAGCATTTAATAATGTACTCAGAACAAAAAAATATTAAGACACTTCATCTGTTAACAACGACTGCTGAAAAATATTTTCTCAAAAAAAGCTTTGCAATTCACAATAGAAACGAAGCTCCGCAAACTATCAAACAAACAACTGAGTTCAGTGAAATTTGCCCCAGCAGTTCTGTTTACATGCAACTGCAACTAAAGAAAAAAATTTTAGTGCTTTGTACAGGCAACAGTTGCAGGAGCCAGATGGCAGAAGGATATTTGCGATATTTTGCAGGCGACAAAGCAACAATTTATAGTGCGGGTATCGAAACACATGGAGTAAATCCCAGAGCAATAGCAGTAATGAATGAAGATGGGATCGATATTTCAAAACATACTTCAAATAATATTGATGAATACCGCAACATTGATTTTGATTTTGTAATTACTGTTTGTGATCATGCAAAAGAACGTTGCCCGTTTTTTCCGACCTCAGCCAAAAAATTTCACCACAACTTTCCCGACCCTGCAAAAGCAACAGGAACAGAAGAAGAAATTGCAGAAAAATTCAGAGAGGTGAAACAAGAAATCAAAGAGTACTGCAGGCAATTTGTTGCAGACAATTTATGAGACGGTCAAAATAAGACCCTGATATTATCATACATGTGCTATTTGAATTGATCAATTCTTTTACACATTACTTCTTATCTTCAACTCCGGCATTTTAATTTTTGCTGATTGCGTTTTATTCAACATTTATCATAGCGAATATTTATATTAATGAAGAAGCATATAGTTTTTTTTAGTTTAGTTTTTTGCCTTAGTGATATTCTCTCGGCTCAATCTTTATTTAAGCATGGAAGATTGCAGGTTACAAAAGATGGACATTATCTGCAGTTTTCAGATGGAACACCTTTCTTTTGGTTGGGAGATACGGGCTGGGAACTTTTTCATCGCCTTCATCTCAGTGAAATAAAACAATATCTGGATAACAGAGCTGCAAAAGGTTTTACAGTTATTCAGGCTGTTGCATTAGCGGAATTTAACGGGTTGCGGACACCCAATCAATATGGTGAGCTTCCGTTAAAAAATCTTGATCCCACAAAACCTAATGACAAATATTTTTCTGTCATTGATAGTGTCATTCACATGGCGAGGCAGCGAAATTTATTTGTAGGCCTTTTGCCTACGTGGGGCGATAAGGTCACAAAAAACTGGGGCGAAGGACCGGTGATATTTGATAGCATCAATGCATACATCTACGGAAAGTGGATCGGCAATCGCTATAAAAATGAGCCAAATATTATCTGGATTTTAGGAGGGGATAGGCCTGCTGTTAAAGACAGCAATAATTGGAAACCGATCTGGAGAGCGATGGCGAATGGTATTATTGATGCAACTCATCACAAGTGCATCATCACTTATCATCCGTGGGGTGGTAATAATTCTACTTCACAATGGATTCGCAACGAGCCGTGGTTGGATATTAATATGTTTCAATCGGGTCATGGAGGCGGGCATGATGTGGCGTGTTGGGAAACTACCACGAGAGATTTTAATTATTTACCAGCCAAGCCTACACTGGATGCAGAGCCTAATTATGAAGATCATCCGGTGAGCCCGTGGCCAAAATGGAATGTAGATAATGGATACTTCCGCGATTATGATGTGCGCAAGCAATGTTATCGTTCTGTGTTTGCAGGTGCATGTGGAGTTACTTACGGGCATCATGCAGTGTGGCAATTTATGAGTGCGAGAGAAGAAGCTATCAATTATCCAGATAGAGGTTGGATGAATGCTATCAACAGGCCAGGCGCTACACAGGTTGGATATCTGAGAAAACTCATTGAATCAAGACCGATGTTGAATCGTGTTCCTGACAGCACTTTGATTGTAAGTGGCCAAGGTTACAAAGCTGAACATATTGAAGCTTTCCGCTCAGCAGATAATAGTTATGCAATGATTTACTTGCCTGTTGGAAAAGCAATCACAATAGATGTCTCTCACTTTTCTAAATACATAGTTGCATGGTGGTTCAACCCGAAAGATGCAAGCATTCAAAAAATTAGCACAAAAGAAAATAGTGGTTCAATTGAATTTATTACTCCTACAATAGGTGCTGGCAATGATTGGGTGCTGATTATAGATGATGCTGCAAAAGGCTATCCTCCGCCGGCAACAAAATTAAACTAACAGAAGACTTATTACATTGGATGCGATTCCTAATTACTGTGTATCGATCTACGCATATGCATCAGCGTTAGTTTTTTTGCTAAAAATCAATCTGCGAGTTTTAAAAGAATTACATTTTATAAAAGCCATTATTGCCAGGCAGGTTAATCTGCAGCATAGCAAAAGAATAAATATTTTATAAAAAAAGATAAATATTTATTGTTTTTCGATAAATACTACTATATTTGTGCTGTCAATTAAAAACAGACAATTATGGAAATTACTACAAAGCAGGTGCTCAGGATATTATACATCCTCTCCTGGATCATATTTACTGGTATCTGTATAGAAACAGGTGGAACTATGTTCGCCTCTTTTTATACGTTGGTGATTAATTCTGTTAATGCAAAACACTTTTGGCCGGGAATTGATTTGTCAAATTTATATGCTTACGATCACGGACAGTTTCTGGCAGAAACAATCCACATGATTATGCCTGCGATATTTCGGGCAATTTTATTTTATCTCATCATGAAAATTTTGCACGATAAGAAGCTGGACATGACACAACCTTTCAATAAAGAAATGGGGCGTTTTATTTTCAGGATATCATATTTGTCTTTCATCATCGGCCTGCTATCGTGGTGGGGCGTAAAATATACCGAATGGCTGATTTCGCAAGGCGTAAAAATGCCCGATATACAACACCTGGGCTTAGGCGGTGCTGATGTGTGGATGTTCATGGGAGTTACATTGTATGTGATCGCGCAGATTTTTAAAAGAGGAATTGAAATTCAAACTGAAAACGACTTAACCATTTAAGCTATGCCGATTATAGTAAACCTTGATGTGATGATGGCCAAACGAAAAATGTCATTGAATGAACTTTCAGAAAAAGTGGATCTGACATTGGCCAATCTTTCCATACTCAAAACCGGCAAAGCAAAGGCGATCAGGTTCAGCACGCTCGAAGCTATTTGCAAAGTGCTGGATTGCCAGCCGGGAGATATTCTTGAGTATAAAGAAAAATAATGGCTGATCATTCCGGTCAAAAAATAAATTCGTTGCATGATGTGATTTTATAGCAATTGCTGCGAATAATAATGGCAGAAACTATTTATCGTCTCTTTATTATTTAACCAATTAATTATTTCAAACATGAAAAAGCAAAACAACTTTTTGCACAGGACAACTATTGCATTTACTTTTTTTACAACAGTATTATTAGCAAGTGCATGCAATTCCAATTCTCAAACAAATTCAAAATCTCAACAGGTGGATGTGCACGCGGCCGTTGCCACCAACAACGCCCAGTCATTGAAACAATATATTTCGTCAGGAGCAAACCTGAATGTCAAAGATCCTATTGGCGGATCGAGCCCGTTGATCACTGCATGTTTATTTGGCAATGCGCAGATGGCAAAAATGCTGATAGATGCAGGAGCTGATTTGAATTTCAAAAATAATGATGGCTCAACGCCACTCATTACTGCTGCTTTTTTTTGTCATCCGGATATCGTGAAAATGTTGCTTGATAAAAGCGCTGACAAAACAATCAAAAACAAATATGGACAGAATGCTTATGAAACAGTGGCTGCTCCGTTTGCTGATGTGAAATCAGTATATGATATGCTCGGCAAAATGCTTGCACCTGCAGGAGTGAAAATGGATTATGTGCAAATTGAAAAAACAAGACCAGCAATCGCAGCGATGCTGAAATAAATTTATTCATTTCAAAATCTTCAACAATATGTCAACCATCAACAGAAGATATGATATAGACTGGTTAAGAGTAATTGCCATTGGTTTGCTCCTGATATATCATGTATCCATCGGTTTTCAGTCATGGGGAATGATGATCGGGTTTATTACCAATAATCAATCATGGGATTCGCTGTGGTTTCCAATGGCAATGCTGAACGTTTGGAGAATACCGCTTTTATTTTTTGTATCAGGAATGGGCGTTTATTTTTCTATTCAAAATAGAAATTGGAAACAGTTGCTCAAAGAGCGGACAACAAGAATTTTTATTCCATTTGTTTTTGGAGTCTTCGCGATTGTTCCTGTAAGTACTTATCTTTTTGGATGGTATTATCATTTGCCGATTAGTTACGGCATCAATCCAGGCCACTTGTGGTTCCTGGGAAATATTTTTATGTATGTAATTATCTTTTTGCCTGTTTTCTTTTACATGAAAAAAAATGAAAATGGAAAAATAGTAAGTTGGATAAAAAAAATATTGAGCAATCCTTTTGGTTTGCTACTAGTGATTGCTGCTTTCATTGTCGAAGCATTGCTTGTAAATCCCAATCCATACGAATTATACGCAATGACATGGCATGGTTTTTTTCTCGGGCTTCTTGCATTCTTTTTTGGGTTTTGCTTTATGCTTAGTGGTCCTTTTTTCAGGAGCATGTTATTAAAATACCGATGGCTGTTTTTAATAGCTGCTGTCTCATTGTATGTGTATCGCTTGATGCAGCCCCTAATGAAAGTTCCGGACATTCAATTGTCTGTTGAATCTGATTGCTGGATCTTTGCTGTTTTTGCATTTGGCTTCAAATATTTAAATCATTCAAACAAAGCATTGCGTTATTTAAGTCAGGCTGCTTATCCGGTTTATATTATCCACATGATATTTTTATTCCTTGCATCATTGATCATATTTCCATTGCACATCGATGTTCGCCTGAAATTCGTTTTAGTCTTATTAGCGACAGTTGCAGGATGTTTTATTTTTTATGAATTTCTGATCAGAAGGATTAATTTCATCAGACCTTTATTTGGAGTAAAATTGGAACGAATAAAAACAGTTAGTGGTGTTAGCACTCCCAACAAAAAGACAGCTATTAAAACAGAAACTGTCAATATCTAAATAATGATTTCGTTTCAAAGATTTTTTAACTTAAATCAATAGAACTCATTTGCCATTAAAAATGCTCCTTAATGACAGAATGAGTTCTATATAATTAACTATAGCGGGGATGTGCTTATTTTTTGAGGCAGTGATCCCACTTCATCTCATAGCACTTGCATCGACATGATAATAGGGTCTAGCACTGTATGTCTGTCTTTTGCTTCCTGATTATTAGGGTCATTGATAATAGCTCCCAATTTTTGTAAATCGGTCACTTCTACCACCAGCACAATCGAATTTGGATCATCCGTATCCTGAAAAGTTTTAAATCCTGATATTGCAGGAGCAAATAATGCGACTCTTTCTTCATGGCCTTTGAGCCAGGTATCAATGTCTTTTACTTTATGACGAACTACAATTGTTGGCATATTTTTATTTTATCAGTTAACTGTTTTTTTAATCGGCAGTATTATAAAATGTAATGGTTGGTGCTCCAACTACTCCTGCGTCAGTCATTAATTTCTTCAGTGCAGGATCATTCATTCTTGCTTTTGCTTTTGCCATGTCTTTAATGTCAAATACAATATGCACCAAATTGGGATCATCAATGCCGCGAGCCAATGCAACATCAACTAAGCCAAAAGTTGCTCTTGTTGCAGCGCCTTCTCCATCGAACACTTTAACCCAAGCATCAAAATCTTTCACTTTGTGATTCACAATCACCCATTGCTTTTCTTTTGAATCCGGGTTGAACCTGATAACGTGGTAATAATTAATATCTGGTTTTGAAGTCACACCATGCTTTTGCATCACATCTTTTAGTCTTGGATCAGCGGCAAAAGCTTTTGCTTTTGAAACATCAGAAGCGTTCAGAACAATAAGCAGGTCGTTAGGGTTGTCAGCTTTTCTGCCTATCACTATAAAATCCAACCCGCTTGCTTTTCGTGCAGGTGAGTCTGCATTAAAACCTGGTCTCCATTTGTCATAGTCTTTCACTGTGTGACCTATTTCTACTACATTGAATGGCTTAAATTCCGGTGGTTTTGGTGTATCGACTGCAGCCGTTTTTGGAGTATCTGTTGTAGCTGCTGTAGTTGTTTTTTCATTGTTACTACCGCAAGCGAAAAAAAAGAGCATTGCCATTGCAATTGCAGGCGTCGTTAGTTTTTTCATTTTAGTTGTTTTTTTATTTTATTAAAATCTTTAGTCAAAAAGAATATGTGAAGCACTTGCAGAAAACTACTGACCAAAATTTTGTAAGGCAGGATTTAATTTTTCAGATCAATCAGAAAAGAGGCAGGCGAATTTATTCTTTAGGAAGGTTTGAAGTCTGGCGATTAAAATTTATTGCTCATCCAAGCGGAACAATAAGTGAAAGCAAAACTGCAAGAAATCAAACGAGCAATCAGTTTGTTGTTCAACCTATTTAAAGAATAATGAATATACGTGTTTTGGATATAATAAACTTGTGAAATATGATAACAATTTTTGAACAGTTTCTCAAATTCTAAAAAATGATCAGTCAAATGCAGTTTTAAAATAAATTTACTGAAAGAAGAATCGTACCAATTATGCTTTACTATTAAATGAAACCAAATGCAGTTTGATTCAAGCAATCATATCGTTAAGCTCTGTGCCAATGGGATGGAACTTGAAGGAAAAGGGGAAATAGCAGAAGCAAATAGTTTGTTTTTAAAAGCGTGGGATGAAGCTGCGAACGATTTTGAAAAGTTTATATCCGCACATTATGTGGCAAGAAATCAATCAAACAATGTGGAAAAACTCAAATGGGACGAAACTGCACTGAGCTTTGCTTTAAAAGTAAATGATGATAATATGAAAGAGAGTTATCCATCTCTCTATCTGAATATTGCAAAATGTTATGAGGAAATGAATGATATAAATAATGCCAGAAAAAATTATCAGACGGCATTATCTTTTTCGGATTTTTTGCATAACAATGGTTATGGAAGAATGATAAAATCAGGGATTATGAAAGGAATAGAAAGAATGACGCAACATGAACGAAATCATCAATATTAAATTCATACTCAAACATGATTAAGTTATTGAAAGAAACATTATGGAACCAATTTGGAGCAAGCATTGAGATGCTCACAAATGCAATCGCGATGTGCCCTGAAGAAAATTGGAATAATCATACCGGATTTTTTTACACGACTTATCATTGTCTGCTGTTTCTCGATTATTATCTAACCATCCCACCTGAAAATTTTTCTTCTCCCTTTCCTTTTATAATTGCAGAGCGTGATAATTTACCCGTAAATGCCATTGATGATTTGATACCTGAAAAATTTTACAGAAAAAAGGAAATGCTTGATTACGCAGAAAAGAGCCGCAATAAATGTTATCAACTAATACAGAATCTTACTGAAGAAAAATTAAGCGGTCGATGGATCAATAAGCCGGATGAAATTGTAGCCGGTAGTGTCATGAATTATTCTGTTCTTGAAATATTGCTTTTTAATATGAGGCATGTTCAGCATCATTCTGCACAGCTAAATTTGCTGTTGAGGCAAGCGATCAATGATGCGCCGCATTGGGTATCACAGGCAAGTAATGTTTTGTAAATAACGATAGTTTCAATAAAGATTTTATAAAGGCATAGTATGGACTTTGATTTGTATTTAGATAAATTTCAAAAAGCAGCAAGTCGGCTTGACAAAAAACTTCTTAATAAAAAACAAATTGAATCGGCGACAGGCATTGTTTTGAATTCCGTTTTCTTGAAGCTGTATAAAAAATCATGGGCAAATAAATCTGAAGATCCGTTAAGAGCAGAATCGAGAATTTTCTTTTCTGTATGGATAAGTGATTCCACATTAAAGGAAGAGAAAATATTCTATAATATCCATGCATTCAAATTGCGCAAGCTGAACGGATATGCTATTGAGAGCAGGAAATTTGCAGAAACATTCAGGATGATGTTTAAAAAACTTGAACATCGATGGCCAAATGTGAGCACAACATTCGGTCCGCTCACATTAATGGAAGGATGGATAAAAATCAATCCTGATAATTTGCAGGATGAAATATTATCGCTTGCTAACCGATTTCTGGAAATCGATGATCTCATCGATAGCGCACTTGCGGAATTTAAAAAATGATTGCATGCTCTTTATATATGCCTAAAATAAATAATTGAAAATGCAAGTTATTTGTAGGTTAACAGGAGAAGAATTTTCGCCCTCCAAAAGACTGAGTTTGCCGATTTTGAAAAAAAACTTTAGAAAGTATTGCTAACTTGATTGACCATTTAATCAAATAACCAATCACTATGTCAACTATCGTATTCCTTTCATCCGCTTTATTGATACTTGTAATGGCAAGCGCCTTCTTCCTTGGGTTTGTGATCAGGCATATCAGCAAGGGTAATAAATCTGCAAGCACAGGAAATGCTAACAAAAGCCCATCAAATCCCTGGTCGATTATGTAATACTTCATGAGTGATCAGATTCAGTTTTTAGTCTACTGAGACTTTACTGTTTTGGTAAAAATATTTCTTGATTGCAAGAATCTAAAAGTATTTGCAAAAAGTATGTAATACTATTAAGTAACCATTCTTTGGGTTACGTCCAACAACGTCAGGCCCCGCGATTTCTATCAGGAGCTTTTTGATTCCATTTATCTTTGCAGCCAAAATAATAATCGATGGAATTAGGACTTAGCACATTTGTAGAGCTCACGCCAGATCCTCAAACTAATAAACTGATCAGCCCGCAACAGCGCATGAGCGACTTGATGGAAGAAGTGATTCTGGCAGATCAGGCAGGCCTTGACGTTTTTGCGATAGGCGAGCACCATCGTCCTGATTTTATTGCTTCTGCTCCGGCAGTTATTTTGGGAGCTGCAGCCGTGAAAACAAAAAATATAAAACTGAGTAGCGCTGTAACGGTGCTAAGCTCTGATGATCCGGTGAGAGTTTTTCAGGATTTTGCTACTGTTGATCTTTTATCTTCAGGCCGTGCAGAGATTATGGCAGGCAGAGGCTCATTCATCGAATCATTTCCTTTATTTGGTTATAATCTAAATGACTATGACAGTTTGTTTTCAGAAAAACTTGAGTTGCTCTTAAAAATAAACGCAAATGAAAAAGTGAACTGGAATGGCAAACATCGTGCTGCTATCAATAATCTTGGAGTTTACCCACGGCCATATCAGCAAAAACTTCCGGTATGGATTGCCGTTGGTGGCACGCCTTCATCAGTTGTGCGATCGGCGACTTTAGGGCTTCCTCTTGCTCTTGCTATCATTGGCGGAATGCCGGAACAATTTGTCTCTTTGGTAGAACTTTATCGCCGAACCTCAGCAAAAGAAGGCCATGGCGAGTTGCCTTTGGCGATACATTCGCATGGTTATATTGCTGAAACTTCACAACAGGCGGCAGACGAGTTTTATCCTTCTTATGCTTATGTGATGAGCAAGCTTGGGCGTGAGCGCGGTTGGCCGCCAATGAGCAGGGAACAATATGAAGCGGCGAGAAGCCCTCGTGGAGCATTGCTGACAGGAAGCCCGCAACAGGTGATTGATAAAATATTATTCGAGCATTCTCTTTTTAACAACAGCCGTTTTCTGTTGCACATTAGTGTTGGCACTATGCCGCATGATAAGGTGATGCGAAGCATTGAACTTTTTGCAACTAAAGTAGCTCCTGAAGTGAGGAAGGCTCTCGGTGCTAACGTTCATGGATAATCGAATTTGACGCAGGTAGATTTTGTTCCTTTTGATTAACTTTTATAAAGTTGGTTTCTTTACAAACATTCCTTTGTAGTACTTCCTGTATGCATAACCAAGAAAAAGGTTAGGCACAATGAGCAAAACACCCATGAGCCAACCTGAAGGAACTAAAATAGTGTGATAGAGAAACACATTTATACTGATAGGAAATAATACCACTGCAACAAATGGTGCATATAAATTCATCAACATAGATATGCCACCTGCAATCTGGATAGATTTGATCATCGGATAAAAATATCCTACACCCATCAAGCCGGCTTTGAAAGCAGCTACTTTGCCGGTATGATGTGGTTGATAAGGGATAAAACCCAGGAAATAATCAAGCCCGAAAACCAGATAAATAAAACCCAGAATTATTCTTGAAGTCAGCGTTGCTGTTTTCATTGTTTCGATATAAAAATCTTATTAAAAATAACTCATTATATCTAATTACGGTAATTTAAGATCGGTTCAATCAGGCAATGAGCTATTTTCAGATATGCATTAACGTTATTCTATTTTATATATAGAAATATACTGATCACCCTAAAAAAAATGCTGCTGGCAAAGCCAACAGCCCCAAAGTAAAGCCGTAAATATTGTGTATGATTATTCTTTAATAAATTTTTGATTAAAGCTTTGGCCATTAGCCAGCGTTACGTGAATGATATAAGCCCCAAACGAGAAATTGCTTACATTAAAAGTGCTAACACCTGATGCAATCTTATTCTCGCTCATTATAGCACCTGACTGATTATAGATCCTGACATTGCAGGCTTCATTATTATTATTCACTTTTATATAATCTTTTGCAGGATTTGGCCAAACAGATATTGCAACACCTGAAATTCCATCCGCATTAACCAATTTAATTTCTGAATAATTTTCTGAACCATCAAGATCAACTTGTTTGATGCGATAATAATTTTTCCCATTCAATGGGCTGTGATCAGTAAAATCATAATTCACTGAAATGCCCGTTGCGCCTGTGCTTGCAACAAAAGCAAGATCATCCCAGTTTGTGCCATTCAAGCTGCGCTCCACATAAAAACCTTTGCCGTTTGATTGCTGCTGAACTTTCCATGAAAGATTTACAGTTTTATTATTTTCCGGAGTAGCAGAAAAATTTTCCCACGACACTGCTAATATTCCGAAAGGGAAATTACAAGAAGTGATATCACTACCAACTCCTGAAGTGCTGAACGTTCCGATATGCGAAACTGAATAACCAGAACTCAACAAATAAAGATCATTGTCGGTTGACATATAAATCTGACCTGTTGGGTTAAAAGCTATGCCTGCAAAATTTTTGCCTGCTGGTGTAGCAGTGGTCGGTGCAATCAATTGAGTAATGGAAGTATTTGCCTGTGTTGTAGTAGGAAGTGGTGCACTGACTTTGAACAAT
>DATGIX010000154.1:0-22705 GCA_035295505.1 Puia sp.
CACACCGGACTGACAGATACAGAAATAATCAGCAGGGTTCTGAAAGGAGACCAGCAGCTTTATGCGCAGATAGTTGAGCGCTATCAAAATTATGTATTTACATTGGTACTCCGCATGGTGGAAAGCCGCGAAGATGCGGAAGAAGTATCGCAGGATATTTTTGTGAAAGCATATCGCTCACTGGCAGATTTCCGCGGCGAGTCAAAATTCAGCACCTGGCTTTATACCATTGCACGAACGAGCAGTATCACGTTTCTGAGAAAGAAAAAATTAGATACCACATCAATCGATAATGAAAAAACGTTTATCCAGGTTGAAAATCAGGAATCAGGTTTTAAAGCAAACATTATCGAACAAAAGTCGAGGCATGCAATGGTGAACGAAGCGATTCAAATGCTTAGCCCTGATGATGCGCAGGTGATCACATTGTTTTACAAAGGAGAACAGAGCCTTGAAGAAATGGGAAGAATTCTTGGGATGGAACCAAACACAGTGAAAGTGAAGCTCCATCGTGCGCGACAAAGACTGAAAGAAAAAATGGAAAAATATTTTAGCCATGAGGTACGTGAAATACAGGGCGATTGATGATTCAACAGGTAAAGAAAATAATCGGAGCGAGCTTTGCGATGACATTAATGAAAAAAGAAAAAACAATTTTATGGATACTGAGATGAATATTGAAGCGCGTTTGTGGGATTATATTGACGGGCTGAGCAGCGTGAATGAAAAATCCGTAGTTGAAAAACTGATCGAAACAAATCTGGAGTGGAAGAACAAGTATCACGAATTGCTGGAAGCCCATCAACTGATGAAAAGCACAGAACTGGAAGAACCTTCTATGCGCTTTGCCAAAAACGTGATGGAAGAAATTGCAAAATATCATGTAGCTCCTGCAACAAAAACTTATATCAACAAAAAAATAATCTGGGGCATTGGTGGGTTTTTTATCATAATGATTCTTGGGTTCCTGATTGTCGCCATTTCACAAACTCATTTCACAGATACGGCCACCCCAAAAATCCTAACAGACTATAATAATGCAGTGAACAAAATTCAGTGGGGAAAAATCTTCAATAGTACTTATACCAATATTTTTCTCGGCATTAATGTGATACTCGGATTGATGATGCTTGATATTTATCTGACACGTAAAAAACAACAACATAAAGAAGCTTGATGATTTTCAAATCGTCAAGTCCGGTGAGCCTCTCCGATTTCCGGAGAGGCTTTTTTATTATGGATTTGACAACAGAGTTTCGCAGAAGAATGCACGGAGGGGCGCAGAGAAAACCCATTAACGATTGATTAGGAATTGAAGAAAATTAAAAGAATAGATTTGTGAATTATTCTTAACACGCTCATGAAGAATTTTGTACTTATTGGATTATTTTTTTTCTTAGTCAAGCACACTTTCGCGCAAACTAATATCAAAGATGCGAATATCGTTTTCACCACTCCGCTCACAAACTTTCAATATTCACCAACAAATACCATTTTAAGAATTGATTATTCGATCAAGAAATTTGTGAATGGAAAACAAGGCATCCAATTTTCATTTTTGGTAAAGCCTGAGAAAGACATGCCACAGGTAAATCTTGACAGCATTATACTCACATCAACTGATTATAAAATTTTGGCGCTTCACAAATCCTATTTCGACACAAGCTATGCATTCGCGGACCTGAACCTTTCATTCACCACCATTCACTGGGTTGATGAAGCCGCTATCAATTTTCTGAAAAAAGAAATGATATCAGATATCACTATATTTCTTGACCACTCTCCTGTAACAATAAGGCTCAATAAAAAATCACAAAAAAAATTGAATGAAGATGCAAAATTAAATTTCTAATTCGCTGCTAATGCCTCTTTCAGAATCTGGTTCACCTGACTTGCATTTGTCATCACCATTAAATGACCGGCTTTAGGAATGATATGTGTGGGCTTTGTGAAACGAATTGGCAGCACTTCATCTCTTGTGCCATGAATATGTATATATGAAGATGGCACCTTTTCGTTCTTCCATTTCAAAATAGCATCCATTGCCCAGTGAATAAAATTAACATCGCTGTCTTTAATAATTTGCCTGATCATTATTTTATCATCATCAGTTTCTGCCGTGAAAAACCTTTTAATTACTGCCGCTGATTTTACTAATGATACAGGAACTGCTTTATGAAGATTCAATTTTCCTGCAGCTTTAAAATAAAATGGCAGATGTTTAGAGGAAGGAACACTTGAAATAAGAATCGTGACAGCAGGTTTAAATTTTTGTGAAATTTCACTTGCCATCATACCACCCATTGAAAGACCGATGACAGCAAATGATTCATCTCCATCTATTTTTTCTGCAAGTCTTAGGGCATAGCTTTGCAATGATTCATTTTTCATTGGCTTGATCCAATCTAAATGAACTGCTTCACAATTTTCAGGAACCTTGATGTATTTGAACACTCTGGAATCCGCTGCAAGCCCACTGATAAAATACACTTTCATGATGCTAAACTAAAAAAAGTTCTTGGCATAATGTTAATAGTTCATAACCGGAAGCCGCTGCAATGAACCATCACGCATGAACTATGAACTATTTATTACATTTGCAATAACTCCAGATTATTATGAATATCAAAAACAATATTCTTGAAACGATTGGCAACACGCCATTGATCCGTCTCAATAAAATAACGAAAGATTTCCCCTGCAATGTATTTGCGAAGGTGGAATATTTTAATCCGGGCAATTCCGTGAAAGACCGCATGGCTTTGAAGATGGTTCAGGTAGCAGAGCAGGAAGGAAAGCTAAAGCCCGGCGGAACAATTATTGAATGCACCTCCGGTAACACCGGAATGGGATTGGCGTTGGCAGCAGTAGTGAAAGGTTATAAATGTATTTTCACAACAACAGATAAGCAATCAAAAGAAAAATTTGACATTTTGAAAGCGCTTGGCGCCGAAGTGATTGTTTGCCCCACGAATGTTGAGCCCGATGACCCGCGCAGTTATTATTCGGTTGCCAAAAGACTGAACAATGAAATTCCGAATTCATATTTGTGTAATCAATATGATAATCTTGCAAACCGTTTGGCACATTATGAAACAACGGGCCCTGAAATATGGGAACAGACAGAAGGAAAAATTACTCACTTTGTCAGCACTGCAGGCACAGGCGGAACAGTGACCGGCACTGCAATGTATCTAAAAGAAAAAAATCCGAACATACAAGTTTGGGCAATCGATGTCTACGGATCACTCCTCACAAAATATTTCCGCACCGGCGAAGTGGACATGAACGAAGTGCATCCTTATATTTCTGAAGGATTTGGTGAAGATTTTGTTCCGGATAATTACAACATGAAAGTGATCGATCATTTTGAACAGGTGACAGACAGAGATGGTGCAGTAATGGCAAGACGCATCGCGAAAGAAGAAGGATTGTTCTGCGGATATAGCGCCGGCAGTTGTTTGCAAGGTTTAATGCAGTTGAAAGACAAATTAAAACATGACGACGTCGTTGTTTGCATTTTTCATGATCACGGAAGCAGGTATGTTGGCAAAGTATATAATGATCAATGGATGATGGAACGCGGGTTTTTGGAAGTAAAAACTTTCAAAGACATCGTAAGTGCAAGAGGAACAAAAAAATTAATCACTATCACCGGAGATAAAAATGTTACCGATGCATTCGAGCTGATGCAGAAATATAATATCGAAAATCTTCCGGTGATGCAGAACGGGTATATCGCGGGCGCAGTAAGCGAGAGCGGCTTGTTCACAAAAATGATGAGAGACGGACAAGATATCAAATACAAAAAAATCAATGATGTGCTTGAAAACTCTTACCCGATTGTTTCTTATGACACACCAATGGAAAGATTGAGCAGCCTCATCACTAAAGAAAATGGCGCAGTGCTTGCAAAAGATGATACGGGGGATTACCACATCGTGACCAAATATGATGTGATACAAGCGTTGGGAAGTTAAAGGTTTTCAATTTGCAGTTTAGAGTTTCCAGTTCTTCAACACTGTCTTCGTTATCTGGTTATACGCTCTTTATTTTTAGTTTTCTATTATGTAGTGAGCATTTGTTCTTTTATCAACATCGTTGCGTCGCACTCTTGTACGGAAGTAATTCTATTCATCTCTGCAAAATAATTCGTGACCCGCCGTTGTTGATCGCCCGACCAACAACAAACTACAAATACATTTCCCAAACCTTTGCGGCCGTTGCATCCTTTGCGCTCTTTGCGTGAAATAAAAAAAATAAAATTGTAATTTCATTTCATGAGTTTTATCGAAGAACAAAAAGCATTGAAGCCGGATGAGAACAACAAACCATCCCGCAAAAAACCGATTTATCCTGTGTATGACAATCTTCGCATATATTTAAAAAAACATGGCCGCGAAGTGAAGCTACCCGTGGCTTACAGGGATTTGATCCATTATATGTCGTCTGTTCCCTTACTTGATAAAAATGGCAAAAGCACTTTGTGGGAAACCGTTGTGTACGATATGAAACATTGGGATTTTATCCGTGAAGGTCTGGTGAAAATTTATGCAATATTAAAAACGGAAGGCGACCTCACATTCACCAAACATTTGGATGTTGCAAGAATTGATTTTTGCAGTTTCGCTAATTCAAATCCATTTCGCATCAGAATCGTTAATAAATACAATGACAATTACGATCATTATTATATTAAGCTCGCAGACGCATCAAGAATTTATGGATTGGAACTGGAACATTTATTATCTCCTAACAGAATTACTTATTTAACGCATAATAACACTCTGGTAGAAGAACATATTCCGGGAATTCCGGGCGATGCTTTTATTCAATCTTATCTGAATGATGAGAACATTAATAAAATAAGATTGGCGAAAGAGTTTGTGAAATTCAATGAGCGTTGTTTTGTGAGATTGCTTGGCGACATGCGATCTTACAATTTCGTGGTGAACATTACTCCTGACATTGAAGATTTTCAATACCGCATCCGTTCGATTGATTTTGACCAGCAGTCCTACGAAGGAAGAAAAAGTTTATACCTGCCTCAATTCTTTAAAGAGAACCTCGCATTTGTTGAGCTTTGCATGCGGTTGCTTGACAAAGATTCAATTGAGCAATATCAGACTGAAGAAAGAACCATGATGGCGTTTCGTGTGGCTTCATCGCGTTTTCGATTGATGGAGCTTTTGAATATTATGGCGAAAGATAAAATCAGCACGCCTGAAAAACTGAACCAACTGAAAACCGAGCTGAGTGAATATTTTCATGCGCCGATTTTTGTAAAAAGCAAATCCATGGGACAGTTAGTGAAAAGACAATTGAAACAAACGCTACAAAAAAATCTGGCACTGATCCAAAAGCATATTGGAAAGTTTGAGGATTAGAACATTTAACCGCGAAGACGCTGAGGGGAATTGATTGTTTGCAAAGTTTACTCGCTCCTGTTGGCGTCCCCGCCAACAGGTTATATTAATTCCTGATGCTGTTTGTTTTAAGTTGTAAGCAAGGACCACACCAAATCATGCTAATCCTAAAATCCATAAATCCTGATCCTGACAATAAAAAATTTAGTAGCTTCGGCGACTTTTCATAATTGCTTAATGATTGCCTGCCATTGATAATTTCAAACAACTGTATATTTACATCCTTAAAATAAAGTTTTACAAACATGAAAAAATACAAGCCCGGCGTATTGTTCGGCGAAGAACTGGAAGCATTGTACAATGATGCGAAAGACAATGAATTTGCGCTGCCTGCGGTGAACTGCATCGGCACTAACACGATTAATGCAACGCTCGAAACAGCCGCGAAAGTGAATTCACCCGTCATCATTCAGTTTTCAAATGGAGGCGCACAATTTGTTGCCGGCAAAGGAATGCCGAATGACAAGCTTCAGGGAAATATTTCGGGTGGCATTTCCGGCGCAGTGCATATTCACACGGTTGCAAAATATTATGGTGTGCCTGTTGTAATTCATACTGACCATGCAGCGAAAAAATGGCTTCCATGGGTGAGCGGATTGATTGATGCAGGCGAACAATTTTATAAAGAAAAAGGGCAGCCATTATACAGCTCTCACATGCTCGATTTATCTGAAGAGCCGATCGAAGAAAATATTCACACATCGGTTGAGTTTTTCAAACGAATGGCACCCCTGGGCATGGCAATTGAAATTGAATTAGGTGTTACCGGTGGTGAAGAAGATGGTGTTGATAACAGCGGAGTAGAAAATGATAAATTATATACGCAACCGCAGCACGTTGCATTTGCATATCAGCAATTAAGTCAGGTTGGAAAATTATTCAGCGTTGCTGCTGCATTTGGCAATGTACATGGTGTTTATAGTCCGGGCAATGTAGAATTGCGTCCGGTTATCTTGCACAACAGCCAGGTGCATATTGAAAAAGAATTGAATACTGCAAAAAAGCCGGTGTACTTTGTATTCCACGGTGGCAGCGGTTCTCCGCAGCATCAGATCCGCGAGGCTATTAGTTATGGAGCCATTAAAATGAACATTGATACGGATATGCAGTGGGCTTATTGGGAAGGTGTTCTGAATTATTATACAAAGAATGAAGGATATCTTCATGGACAGCTAGGAAACCCCGAAGGACCGCAAAAGCCAAACAAAAAATATTACGACCCGCGTGTGTGGCTGCGTAAAGGCGAAGAGAATTTTATCAAGAGATTGGAAGTGGCGTTTGAAGACCTGAATTGTATTAACAGGAATGCATAACCGGAAATACAATTTCTCGCAACGAACAGGAAGAATACAAAGAAATCAAAGTATAAATTTATTATAATAACAAGACCGTTTCGAGAGAAGCGGTTTTTTTATTTTTAGAACTTGCATGCTATGAGATAGCGTTGTCTCGTTGCATTCTTTGCGCTCGTTGCGTGAAACGAAAGATTGTTTCATGAAAAATGGATTGCTTCAGTTATATTTGAATAAACTGCTACACATGACATTTCTCAACCAAAACGCAGCCAATCAGGCTATCCGTTTGTTTTTTACTGCATGCATTATTTTATTTTTCCGATATGCGGATGCACAAGCACCTAAAGTTTACGATTCTGCTTTCATAGAAGGATTAAAGAAAGAAGCACTTGCTTCTGTTTCTTCCAAAGAAAAAAATATTCAGGAAATGGTGGATATGATTTTCAGTTTTGGCGAACTTGGCTTTCAGGAATTTGAAACGTCAAAATACATCACCGACATTCTTTCTAAAAATGGATTCAGTGTTGAAAAAGGAATTTCCGGAATACCAACAGCATGGCTGGCAAAATGGGGAAGCGGCAGCCCTGTGATTGCGCTTGGCAGTGATATTGATTGCATTCCCAAAGCATCACAAAAACCAGGCGTTGCATATAAAGATCCGATTGTGGAAGGTGCGCCTGGTCATGGTGAAGGGCATAATTCCGGTCAGGCTGTAATTATTTTCGCAGCCATTGCGATGAAAGAGTTGATGATAAAAAATCACATACCGGGAACCATTATTATTTGGCCAGGCGTTGCTGAAGAATTGGTTGCAAGCAAAGCATGGTATATACGCGATGGATATTTTAAAAATGTAGACGCATGCATCTTCACTCACGTGAGTGGCGGGTTTAGCGTAGGCTATGGAGATCCGGGAATGAACGGGCTTGTATCAGTGAGATTTTCTTTTGACGGAGAAGCAGCCCATGCAGCAGGTGCACCATGGAGAGGCAAAAGCGCACTCGATGCAGTGGAGCTGATGGATGTTGGCTGGAATTTTAAGCGTGAACATTTAAAGCCAACTCAACGCTCGCATTATGTGATCACCGATGGTGGTGATCAACCAAATGTGGTTCCATCAAAAGCTGGAGTCTGGTATTATTTCAGAGAAAGAAATTATGAAGACATCAAGAGCTTGTATGATGCAGGAATAAAAATTGCGCAAGGCGCAGCAATGATGACAGATACAAAAATGAAATATCAGATTGTGGGCACTGCATGGCCGGGGCATTTCAATAAGCCGCTTGCTGAAACGATGTATGCAAATATAAAACGGGTAGGCATGCCCGTTTGGAGCGATGCAGACAGACAACTTGCTGCTGCTGTACAAAAATTAGTGGAAGCACCGAAGATTGATGAAGAAGGAAAACCGGTTGACGGCTTGAAAAATAAACCAGACACCATCTCAGGGTCAGTTCCATTTTCATGGGGCGGCGGGTCTGATGATATCGCCGATATTTCATGGAACGTTCCTACCATCGTTCTTTGGTATCCTGCAAATATTCCCGGCACAAAAGGCCACCATTGGGCAGATGCGATTGCAATGGCCACTCCGATTGCGCACAAAGGAAGTTTGGCGGGGGCAAAAGCTGCGGCACTTACTTTGATCGACATTTTCACAACGCCAAAAATTATCGACAGCGCAAAAAGTTATTTTACGAACGTGCAAACGAAAGATGTAAAATACAAACCATTCATTACTGCAAATGACCCTCCGCCAACTTACCTGAACACAGAAATCATGGCGAAATACAGAGAGCAAATGAAAAAATATTATTACGACCCTTCGAAATACAAAACATATCTCGAACAATTAGGAATTACTTATCCGACGGTAGAAAAGAAATAATAATAAGCTTTCCCAAAGTTTTAACTATGGGAAAGCTTCATTTTTTTAAAAAGAATTATTTAACCTTATCTCTTCTTTCTTTCAACTCTCTCCATGTTGTCAAAATAATTTTTTCTGACTCCAATGCTTTTTTAAAAACAGGATCCATCATAGCGAGCATATCGCCCCTGCGGACAGCTCCAGAAGCTGATATATGAGGGAATACTTCTGTTGTTGCTGTGCAGTGCATAATCATCATCGTGACACCGGGCTTTAATGATTTCACTGCCTCAATGTATTTTGCTGTTTTAAATTGCTGCAATTTCTTATCATCATTTTTGATGTCGTCAGGAATTTTCCAATCGTAGCTTGTGTTTTGTAAATCATCCAAGACTGGTAATCCTGCATTCCATACCATTTTTCCGGTAGTTCGCATTTGCTGAATCAGCATATCAGGCAAATGCATATCGTGCTGCACCAAAGCATCATGACCGCCGGGCAACATAATCGGTATGTGATTTTCTATGCCCACTTTAATATATCGCTCCGTAAATGCCGGTGTGCCGAACAAAGTGCCCATGTGTGTGTCAAGATGTGTTGGCTCGAAACCCATGTTGCGTGCACGTTCCAACTGTGCTCTTATTTCTTTTTCCACTTCATCTGCATTCGCATGCGAAACAACTTCTTCAACACTTGGCCACATGCAGCCCTCTTTATCAACCAATCCCGGAACATTCGTTTTGCCTGCAAGCGGCACCCATCTGTAATCAGTCCATTCACTTGTTAATGTAAGATGAAGGCCCGCATCAATGTTGGGATGGTCTTTTAACCAATGAACAAACCCGGGCACCCATCCGCAGGGCATCATCACACTGCAGCTATTTGAAACGCCTTTTGTCAATGCGGCAATGCCACCTTCATTAGAGTCAAAGCTCATGCCCATATCATCCACGTGCAAAATTAAAACCCTGGCGCCTTTGGGGTAACCAAGTTTTTCAGCATACGTTGCAGAATCATCTTGCGCAAAAAGCCCTGATGCAAAAATCAGGTAGACGGTGAGAGAAAATATATTTTTCATACTTCCTGAATATTTTTATAAATATAAAAAGAAGCAGAAACTAATTGGTGGATTAGTAATGAATAGCTAATAATTATTTGATCAGTTCAAGCACTATAGCTTCTTTTGGAGCAAGCTTAAAATCCTCAAAGCTTGAGCTATTCCCTGTTATTACATTTTTCATTTTAGAAAAACCATTTGTTCTTTCCGGATATCGGTTAAGCATCACCGTTGTTTCTTTATCGCTCGTGTTCATGACTATCATCACCGTTTGCTTTGAATCATAACGGAAATAAGTATATACTCCTTCAACCGGGATATATTGCATCATTTTTCCGGTTTTTATGGCGGAAGATGTTTTGCGGAAATTGGCAAGTGTCTTTATTAATGATTGAACAGACTTTTCATCGCTGCTCAATCCTTCTCCTGTGAACGCATTCTTCTGATCGCCCTTCCATCCTCCGGGAAAATCTAAACGAACCCAACCATCAGGATTTGTCACTCCTTTCATGAGCACTTCATCGCCATAATACATTTGAGGGATGCCTCTGCAGGTGAGCAGCCATTCAAAACCCATTTTATCTTTGGCAAGATTTTCTCCAACAGTAGAAAACCATCTCGTCAAATCATGGTTATCGAGAAAGATGGCGTTGCGCATCGGGTCTTTGTATAAAAAATCATTGCTTAGTGTTGTGTATAATTTATTCACGCCGTTGGTCCATCCGAAATCTTCATTTACCGCAGGCATAATGCCATAAAACAAACATTGAAAATCGGTGATGCCCTGCAGGTTGCTTTTGATTTTTGTGTTGATATTATTCTCTGCAAAAAAAGCTTCATTTGCTGTGCCGTGCACCCACGCTTCGCCAAACATAGTGATGTGCGGATATTCATCAGTCAATGCTTTATTGCATCGGTTCATGAAATCAAGGTCATTATAAATATATGTGTCGATGCGCCAGCCATCCACTCCAAATTCTTCAACAGACCAGATAGCATGCTGAATCAAAAAGTTCGCGACATAAGGATTGTTTTGATTCATATCAGGCATTTCGCGGGTAAACCAGCCATCGAGCATTTTCTTTTTTTCAGATGGTGCTCCATAAGGATCAAATATTGTCTGGTCTTTATAGTTTGTTTGAGTAAATGTTGACCATTGATGCAGCCAGTCTTTCATCGGTGCATCCTGTACAAAAAAATTATACAAGCCAACATGATTATACACAGCATCCTGGATCAGCTTCATGCCGCGCTTGTGCAATTCATCACTCAGTTTTTTGTAAGCACTTTCTCCTCCTAAACGAGGATCAATTTTATAATGATTGGTGAATGCATAACCATGTTCCGTTCTGTTGGGCATATCATTTTCCAGAACCGGAGTCATCCACAATGTAGTCACTCCAAGGTCTTGCAGATAATCGAGATGATTGATGACGCCTTGCATGTCGCCACCATGGCGAAGGAAAATGGAATCTCTGTTCAGCGACTGATCTCTCATGCCGGGAATTTTATCATTTGATTCATCGCCATTGCTGAATCTGTCAGGCATTAATAAATAAATAAAATCGGAAGAAGTCACGCCTTGGGCGTAAGCAGTGCCGTTGCCAGCTCTTCTTTTCTTCAATTCAAAATCAACAATTGATTTTTTATCATGCTGATGGATTTCAATCTTTATTTTTCCAGATTTTGTCAATGGAGATATCACTACATTCAAAAAAAGATAATTCGCGTTTTCAACTTTCTCCACTTTTGTCAATTGAACTCCCGGATATGAGAGCTTAACATTTGCATCATCAGCAATATTTTTCGCATGCACCATCAACTGCACTTTATTCCATTTCATGTTTACCCACCAGTTTGTAGGATATACTTCAACGCTAGTTTGAGCAAATGAGAAATAAGAAATGAGTAATAAGAAATAGGAAAGTATGAGTAGTTTCTTTTTCATAAAATTATATTGAACGTTCTCCTTCGATTTCAAGACCGGCAATTTTTTCTTCATCATTGCTTTCATTTTTTTCGCTGACAAAGAAATAGCAAATCACTCCTGCAAGTATCATCAGCACTCCGCCAATCTGCACGGCAAGCATACGGTCATTATTCAGCAAGTGCTGCATGATCCACCCAAAGAACAAGGATGCAATAATTTCAGGAAGCACGATGAAGAAATTAAAAATGCCCATGTACACACCTATCTTGTCTTCAGGCAACGCTCCTGCAAGCATGGCATAAGGCATCGACAAAATGCTGCTCCATGCAATACCTACTCCAATCATGCAGATGTACAATTCATAAGGCTGCGTCACAAACCCAACTCCAATCAATCCGATTGCTCCGCACAGCAGGCACAATGAATGCGTGAGTTTCCTTCCAAGCTTTTTTGCAATAGCAGGAATAATCAATGCGAACAAAAAAGAAACAATACTATAAAATGCTAATGTGAGCGCACCATAATTTGTTCCTTTCACATAATTTGGGTCACTGGTATCCACAGCATGAAACAAATTTCTTGCAACGGCTGTGTTATAATAAAACCACATTAAGAATAATCCAGGCCAGGTGAAAAATTGTACCAAGGCGAGCTGTTTCATCTTCTTCGGCATGTTCTTCATACAATCATTAATCTCTCTGATGCCTCCACCAAAACCTTTGTTGCTTTCCTTCACTTTTTCTTTAAAGCTTAAATCTGGCGGCGGATATTCTTTGCTTGTGAGAATAGTGTAGAGCACTGCTGCAAAAAAAATCGAGCCTCCGGTATAAAAAGAAAACTTAACTGAAGAAGGAATGCTGCCATTTACAGATTTGGAAGAAATATCAAATACATTAGACATGAGCCATGGCAATAAATTCGCAACAGTTCCACCTATACCAATCAAAAAACTTTGCATGGCGAAACCTCGTGTACGTTGCTCGTCGGGAAGTTTATCTGCAATAAATGCGCGGAACGGTTCCATCGCAATATTGCCAGATGTATCAAGTATCCATAATAATCCTGCTGCCATCCAAAGCGAACCGCTGTTAGGCATAAGAAATAAACAGATAGTGCTGAGTATTGCTCCAACAAAAAAATAGGGCCTTCTTCTCCCCCACCATGGATGCCATGTGCGGTCGCTCATGTAGCCAATAATAGGTTGCACGAGCAATCCTGTAAGTGGCGCTGCTAAAAATAATAATGGGATTTGATCAGGTGATGCTTTCAGGTATTCATAAATCGGTCCCATATTAGCCCGCTGCAAATCCCAGCCGAATTGAATCCCGAAGAATCCGAAACTCATATTGAAGATCTGCAACAGAGAAAGTTTCGGTTTCACAAAAGAACCTGAAGAAGATACTATTCCACCGGAAGCCATAGCAATCGTTTTGGTTTTTAATATGTAAGAATTACATATCGATAAAAATAAATAAAAAATCCCGCTATGCGCGGGATTTGTATAACTAAATAATAAATTAAATCACAAAGCCATTCGACAACACTGCTCCTTTCTTTACCACTACAATTCCGTCTTTAATGGTGTACAAAGAATGATCGCTGTTTTCCAGATGCGGCCCGCCGTTGATGCGAACATCATCTCCTATCCTACAGTTTTTATCAACAATCGCATTTCTTATATAACAACGATGACCAATCCCAACTGTTGGCAATCCATGCGAGCTTGCATGATTGATCTCTTCCAACGTCTCATAATAATCATTACCCATTAAATAACTGCTCACAATCGTTGTACCGCTGCCAACTCTGGTCCTGATGCCAATCACGCTGTTTTCAATTCTTGACGCATTAATGATGCAGCCTTCTGCAATCAAAGTTTTCTCTAAAGTTGTACCGCTTATTTTTGCAGGTGGCAGCATGCGTGCGCGTGTATAAATCGCATTGTTATTGTCAAACAAATTGAAATCAGGAATATCGTTCGTCAATCCAAGATTTGCTTCGAAGAAAGAATAGGTGTTCCCGATATCAGTCCAATATCCATCATACTGATAGCTCACCACTTTATATTTTTCTATTGACTGCGGAATAATTTCTTTCCCGAAATCTGTCGCTTCCACATATTCATTCTGCAATAAATCGGCAAGCAATTGCCTGTTGAAAATATAAATCCCCATTGAAGCAAGATAGTTTCTTCCTGTGCGCTGCATTTCCTGACCGGTGTCGCTGGTCCATTGGTCAAGCACATCTTTTTTTGGCTTTTCAATAAAAGAAGTGATATAACCATCTGCATCTTTTTTCATGATGCCGAATTCAGAAGCTTCTCTATCCGCAACAGGAATGGTTGCAATAGAAATATCCGCGCCTTTTGCCTTGTGATTATTCAACATCGCCATGAAATCCATCTGGTATAATTGGTCGCCGGAAAGTATCAACACATACTCACTATCAAACGGACCAAGATGCCGTAAGCATTGGCGCACCGCATCAGCAGTTCCCTGATACCACGTTGGGTTATCGGGTGTTTGTTCTGCAGCAAGGATATCAACAAATGCAGAACTGAATGCGCTGAAGTGATAAGTGTTTTTGATATGCCTGTTTAATGATGCAGAGTTGAACTGCGTGAGCACGAACATTCTATTAATGCCCGAGTTCAGACAATTCGAGATCGGAATATCAACTAAGCGATATTTACCTGCGATAGGAACAGCAGGTTTAGAGCGGCTCGCTGTGAGTGGATAAAGCCTTGTGCCTGCGCCACCACCAAGTATCACTGACAAGATTTCTTTAGACATGATGAGAGATTTTTGTTTGTTGTTTGTAGTTTATGGTTTGTAGTTCGTTGGATTCAGGTTTCTATATAAAATTTTATTTTTTCTGTTTCTTATTTTCTTTTTTATGTGAGAAACATTATCCATTGATTTAACATACTCCCGCCGCGGCGGGCTCTTGTACTATTTGTATTCTATTCATCACTTGTCTGAACTATGATTTTTCTGATTGAAATGATCTCTTATGATTAGTGCTTGATAAAAATTCAACTTAATCATACAAATCTCATAAAATCCCGGTTCAGACAAACTCACAGCGATTCATACAACGCAATATATTCCTTCACGCTTCTTTCCCAACTGAAATCAAGTTTCATCATTGTCCTTCTAATCTCTTTCAGTTTTTCTTCATCCTTATATAATTCCACCGCTCTCCAGACTGCCTGCGTGATATCACCGACCGCAACATAATTAAATCTGATTCCATAACCACCTTCATCTCCATAATCAATAACTGTATCTCTCAATCCTCCGGTATTACGGACCATTGGAACCGTTCCGTATCTCATCGCATACATCTGGTTCAATCCACAAGGCTCAACGCGTGAAGGCATCAGAATAAAATCTGCGCCTGCATACATCAGATGGCTGAGGCTTTCATTATATCCGATGTATGCGTTATAATCTTTTTCACCAAACGCCTTCAATCCTTCCAGCGCTTCTTCTACTTCGGGAAAACCACTTCCGAGAATCAGAAAATTCATCGTTCTTCCAATGTGATAATAAGAATCACCGATTGATTGCGGCAACAAATCTGCACCTTTCTCACCAACTAATCTTCCGATAAAAACAATTAATGGTTTATTAATATCCAAATCAAATGTGTCGCACAATAATTTTTTGCTTTTAAATTTTCCTTCATCCACATCATCAACGCTGAAATGATTTTCAATGTAAGTATCCGTTGCCGGATCCCAGACTGCATTATCAATCCCATTCAATATGCCACTGCATTTTCCTTTTTCATATTCAAACAATGCTTCCAGGCCATTAGCTTCAACGCGCAATTCATCCATATAGCTCCAGCTCACAGTCGTCACTTTCCATGCACATTTAATTCCGCTTGCGAGTGGGTTAATATTGTTTTTCCAATCGAGCATTCCATGTTTCCATGGATCCCATGCCGGAATGAGATTGCTTTTGTCCCATCCCATCCATCCCTGATATTGTGCGTTATGAATGGTGAGCACTGTTGGGATTGTTTGAAGATGCTGATACCTGAAGCAATGCTTCACCATGAAAGGTATTAATCCTGCATGATAATCGTGTACATGAATCACATCAGGGCGATGTTCCCACGCAGAAATCCAATCTACCACACAAATCTGAAAAGCTGTGAAGCGCTCAGGGTCATCACTGTATCCGTAAATTTTTTCACGGTCGAGCAAACCATTCACATCAACAAGGTAAAGATCGAAACCTAGAACATTTGTGCTCTCTTTAATGATCGTGTAAGTGAACCACCAGTTGCCGAGGTTAGTGTAGCCTTTATGAACAACATCCCATTCATGGTTCAGCAAAAATTTTGTTTTATACATGGGCATCACCACCTTGGCGACATGCCCGGCTTTGTTCTGGTATTTTGGCAATGCGCCCACCACATCTCCAAGCCCACCTGCTTTTGCTACCGGATAACATTCTGCTGACACATGAATTATTTCCATCTGCTGGCAATATATCTGTTAATAAATTATCAAGGGATAATTGTTTAAAATCTGATTTGAGATTGACTGCCACAGGATTCACAGATGAACAAAGAAATTATTTTGATGCGAATCCGTGTTTTCTGTGTAATCTGTGGCTATGTTTTAAACACAGATTGTCGTTCAATTTAGGAAGGTTTTTGAATTATATCATCAAAATGAAAAAATTTTTCGCATCGCAAAAACTTGTTACTTTCAATCCTTAATATTTTTAATCAACCGATTGCACATGAACCAACCAAAACAGCCTACCAACACCGGAGCGCTTGCTACATTAGTGATCGTATTTTTTTTCTGGGGATTTATAGCTGCTTCCAATAGCATCTTCATTCCTTTTTGCAGAACTCATTTCAACCTGAACCAATTTCAATCTCAGTTAATCGGCTCTGCATTTTATGGGGCTTATTTCATCGGCTCACTCATTTTGTATTTGCTCTCAAGTGTTGTAGGGTATGATATCCTAAATAAGATTGGGTATAAGAAAGGCATAGTTTACGGATTGGCGATTTCTGTTGTAGGCGCATTAGCCATCATTCCTTCAGCCAATGCAAACTCTTTCCCTTTAATTCTGGTTTCATTTTTTATTGTGGCACTTGGCTTCTCTTTACAGCAAACTGCAGCACAACCATTTGCTATTGCGCTTGGTGATCCTGCTACCGGCTCTCACAGGCTTAATCTCGCCGGCGGGGTCAATTCATTAGGGACAACACTCGGGCCAATCATTGTAAGCTTTTTCCTGTTCGGAACACCGAGCAGCGCGAATGCAAACGTTACTGTTACCAATGTAAATAATTTGTACATGATTGTTGCCGCTGTATTTGCAGCTGTAGCGTTATTCTTTGCATTTTCAAAATTGCCTGACGGGAAAGATGATGCGAAATTTGAGGCATCTAAAAAAGCTTCAAGCTCATTGATCATGATGACTGCATTTGTCATCGCCATTATTATTGTAGGCCAACTTACTGACATTGGTAAACTACCTTTATTGGTAATTACATTAATTGGTGTTTTTGGGATTTTATTTTATTCATATAGCAGCGCATCCAAAAACAGTGATGGCTGGGGCGCAATGAAATATCAGCAGTTGATACTCGGCATGATTGGTATCTTCTTGTATGTTGGTGTCGAAGTAACGATTGATAATAATTTCGGCGCTTTGTTGAAAACGCCGGGCTATATCACCGAAAAAGGATTACTCGACAGCGAGATTTCAAAATATGTTTCATTATACTGGGGAAGTTTAATGATAGGCAGATGGACAGGAGCCATTGGGGTATTTAACTTATCTAATCAGGGAAGAAAAATAGCTACCATCGTTGTTCCGTTCGTTGCCTTTGGAATTGTTCTTTTTGTGAACCATTTATATGGTAATAATATCGATGATTTACTTCCTTATGCCATTGTTATTGCGATTGGGATCGCAGCATTTTTCTTTGGGCAACAAAAGCCGGTTAAGACATTGCTCACACTTGCATTGCTTGCTGCATTTGCAATGGTTTTTGGTGTTGCGACCAAAGGGATTATTTCTGTGTATGCAATCATGGCCGGTGGTTTGTGCTGCTCTATTATGTGGCCATGTATTTTTTCATTAGCTGTTGCAGGTCTTGGGAAATATACGAGCCAGGGCTCTGCATTTTTAATCATGATGATTTTAGGAGGCGCTATTATTCCTCCATTTCAAGGCTCCATTGGTGATAAATTAAATATGCATGTATCTTATCTTGTTGCTGCGGCTTGTTTTGCAGCGCTTGCATTACTTGCCATCAGGCTCAGAGGTGTGCTGAAATCACAAGGCCTCAATTTTGATGAACAGATTGGCGGAGGCCATTGATACATTTATTATTAACGATTGTGAACACTTTATATTAAAGAGATTTTCTCAATAAATGACTTATGGCAAAAGCTAAAAAAACAACACCTTCATCCGTTTCTCTTGACCCATTAGCAATTGGAATTGACATTGGCGGCACCGGAACAAAATTTGGTATTGTTGACCGCAACGGCAACGTTTTATTTTCCAGCGAAATTTCTACACGCGGCCATGCAGAAGTGGAAAGTTTTATTGATGAACTACATTCACAACTATATACATTAATAGAAAAAGCCGGTGGCCCTGGAAGGATAAGAGGGATCGGAGTCGGCGCACCGAATGGCAACTACTATACCGGAACGGTAGAGTATGCTCCTAACCTTCCATGGAAAGGGATTATACCACTTGCAAAACTGATACAAAATAAATTTCAGTTGCCAACCGTGCTCACCAATGATGCCAATGCTGCTGCTATCGGCGAGATGATGTATGGCGCAGCAAAAGGCATGAAGGATTTTATTATGATCACATTAGGCACCGGAGTCGGTAGTGGCATTGTAGCAAATGGACATTTGATTTTAGGCCATGATGGATTTGCCGGAGAACTTGGCCACACGATTACAATTCCAGGGGGAAGATATCATCCGGGTACGGGCAAATATGGTTCATTGGAAAGCTATGCTTCGGCAACTGGTGTTACTTCTACTGCGATTGAAATGCTTGAAAAAAATGATGAAGAAAGTCTGTTGAGAAAAATCCCGAAGGCAAAAATCGATTCAAAAAAAGTGTATGAAGCCGCTATAGAAAATGACAAGCTTGCTAAAGAGGTTTTTGATTTTACCGGAAAAATTCTGGGGATGGCGCTCGCAAATTTCGTGATGTTCAGCAGCCCTGAAGCAATCATATTATTCGGCGGATTGACAAAAGCAGGCGAGCTGATCTTGAAACCAACCCGTGAGCACATGGAAGAAAACCTCATTCAGGTTTTTCAGAATAAAGTAAAAATTCTCATCAGCCATTTGAAAGAATCTGATGCAGCTATTCTCGGTGCCAGCGCATTGGTTTGGGAAATGAAGGATTAATTCATTCAAAAGTATTTGCAATAATTTTTTTAAAGACCAATTGTTATTTTAAGATGACCTCACCATTTAAAATCAGACGCAGAGAAACTATTTTCTTTAGTATCGTTTGTCTTTTCTTCATCGTGACGAAGAGTCATGCACAAACTGCAAAAGATTATTATGAAAGCGGCGGCACAAAATTTAAAGGCAAAGATTATAATAATGCGATAGCAGACTTCAATAAAGCGATAGCTTTGAAACCTGACTATGAAGAGGCTTATTATTTCCGCGGGTTGACCAAAACAGTTTTAAAAGATTCAAGCGCACAATCTGATTTCAATAAAGCAATCGAATTGAATCCCAACAATGCAAAAGCATACAGCTTTCGTGGTATTGGCAAGTTCAAGATGAAAAAGTACGAAGAAGCAAATGAAGATTTTGATAAAACAATAAAGTTGAAGCCTGATTATGAAGAGGCTTATTTTTATAAAGGATCTTCATTAATGGAACTAAAAAAGTATGAAGAATCCATCAGGCAATTATCAAAAGCGATTGAGCTAAGACCGTCCTATACGGGTGCATATTACATGAGGGGCCTCACTGAAACTTTAAAAGAAGATTTTTCCGCTGCAGTTGCAGATTTCGACAAAACTGCCGAGCTCGACCCAAATTATTCCATCAAGCTTTTTTATTTTAGAGGATTAGCAAAGAAAAAACTGGGCCAAAAAGAAGCCGCCTGTTCAGACTTCAAAAAATCTCTGGATGCCGGTTATAAAGAAGCTGAGGAAGAAATTAAAAAGAACTGTCAGTAGTTGTTTTTCATTGCAAACACATATTTCTTCTGCACAAAATAATTATAGGTCAATCCAGTTATTGTTGATGCTATCATTTTTGAAATAAGATAATCAAGCTTCAGATAATTCTTTAAAAAATATACTGCCGCTGTTTGCAGCAAAATATTTCCTGCCCAGAATAAAATATATTTTATTGCCTGATTGGAAACTTTCCCTTTGCCTGCATTAAATGCCCAGTTTCTTGATAATATAAATTGAACAATAGCTCCGCAAATATTGCCGGAAATATTTGCAATGATGTACCAGCAATGGAACACTTCATTTAATAAAATAGAAACCAGAAAATCTGCTGCCGAGCCAACGATGGATGCCGCCTGGGCTTTGAGATAAGTGCGCATTGTTTTAAAAATAAATGATGTGCTCGCAACAGCAATTTTTGGGATGTTAGCTTTGTATTAAGTTATATCAGCTCCTGTTGGCGTCCTCGCCAACAGGTTGTATTATTTTGGCAGTTCCTGGTTTCTTTGGTTGTTGGCGGGGACGCCAACAACAGCAAGATGCAGCCTGTGCTTTGAGATAAGTGCGCATTGATTTAAAAATAAAGGATGCGCCTATAATAAAAGCCATTTAGGTGTTAGCTTTCTATTAAGTTATTTGTACAACAATTTTTAACTTCAACCATTATAAAAAAAATATAAACGGATTCTTATGAAGTTGACTTATCTAAGACCGATGATTGCCGTTGCAGATTTGAAAGCAACGCTTGATTATTATTCGCAAGTGCTGAATTTTACGATTCTGCACCATCGTGAAGATTGGGGCTGGGCATCGGTTGAAAAAGATGATGTCCAGATTATGTTCTCGTTTTTCAATGAGCACGTTGGCGATACAAAATCTCATTTCTCCGGCTCATTTTATTTTAATACGGATGATGTAAATGCCTGGTGGGAATTGCTAAAAGACAAAGCAGAAATTTGTTATCCGATTGAAAATTTTGAATATGGCATGAGAGAATTTGCTATTAAGGATTGCAATGGTTATGTGTTGCAATTTGGGCAGCCACTAGAATAGATTTTATAGCACACTAGGTTTATATTCGCACAAATTATTTATGGATTTTATTGCTCCTTCGCAAACGGCGGATAATAAACACTACATCAAAAGAAGCAGGTCGCAGAATATTTTTTTGATTCTGATGATTGGTGCGCTGAATACCATCACACCGATTTCTATTGATATGTATTTGCCCGCGTTCCCAAAAATTGCGGCGGACATGCACACTTCGATTGGCAATATTGCTTTGTCTGTTTCCACTTATTTTTTAGGATTTGCCATCGGGCAGATTGTGTATGGACCGTTGCTTGACCGATTCGGAAGAAAGCGCCCATTGTATGTGGGGCTTTGTTTGTATGTGATTGCAACAATTATATGTGCATTATGCAAATCGATTGAAATATTCTGGATGATGCGTTTTGTGCAGGCGCTGAGCGGATGTGTGGCTTCCGTTGCAGCCATGGCAATGGTGCTTGATTTTTTCCCGCCGGATAAAAGTGCGAGAATTATTTCTTTACTGATATTAATACTCGGAGTTTCACCAATGTTGGCACCAACGGTGGGCAGCTTTATTGTAGATGTATCTAACTGGCGCTTTGTTTTTATCACGCTCGCCATTATTGCAGCAATTATTTTGATTGTCGTGTTTTTCTTTTTGCCGGAGGGACAAGAGCCAAACACAGCGGTGTCACTGATGCCAACACCGATTATTAATGGTTTTAGAAATATTTTGACGACACCAAAGTTTTACGTGTATGCATTGGCGGGAACTTTTTCATTCGCAGGATTGTTTGTGTATGTTGCCGGCTCGCCGGCTATTTTTATGGATGAATTTCATGTGAGCCCAAAAATGTATAGTGGCATTTTTGCCGGATTATCTGTTGGTTTTATCGGAAGCAGCCAGCTCAATCATATCCTCACGCGGCATTTTAAAAATGAAGAAATATTGAAAGTAGTTTTGATTACACAATCTACTGTGAGCATTATTTTTTTAATCACTGTTTTGAACGGATGGTATTCGATGGGTTCCGTGCTTGGTTTTCTTTTTGTGTTGCTTTCCTGTTCAGGCTTGACTTATCCGAATGCCGCTGCTGTTGCCATGAGCCCGTTTGCAAAAAATGCGGGCACTGCTTCTTCGCTGCTCGGCTTCATACAAATCGGAATTGGCGGATTGATTTCTGCGGGTGTGGGCGCATTGCATTTTAAAGGAAGCTTGGTTGTTGCATTAATCATGGCAGTTTCTGCTTCTATTGCGTTTGGGATTTTGATGGCGGGGAGAAAGAAGTGAACCCTGCCGTTGTTGGTCGCCTGACCAAAAACAGCGGAGTTTATTTTGACGTGTCCACCTTGGTAGATACCAGCTTCGGTTTTTCATGGCATGATCGTTGCGTCGCAATCCTTTCATCTGTAGAATATGAATTGGGCAGTGGTTTATGATCGGCAAGTTTATCAAAAACTTTTTTCCCATTAACCAATTCGTTAAATAACTTTAAAGCCTTGATTTATTTTTTATGATTGATTTTCGTTCAGACACAGTCACAAAACCAACACCTGCCTGTTGCAGGCAATGGCTAACAGCTTTTCCAAAGCTTCAAATCGCTGATGAATTTTATAAAGCATGATTAAGCTTTGGAAAAGCTCCGCATCAGCATTTACAAAATCATGAAGCTTCACAGACCTGTCAGGTTTTGAAAACCTGACAGGTCTTGGCAATAACGATAATGAAATTAATTTTGAAGACGCATCCGCAGACTGAAGCATAATAGTAGCACAACCGATGAACGGAGCGTCGCAAAGATGTTGAACCGGAGTTACTGAAGCCGGTATCAAAAACTTTTTTCCCAATCACCAATTCGTTAAATAACTTTAAAGCCTTGATTT
>DATGIX010000155.1:0-3699 GCA_035295505.1 Puia sp.
AACTGAATGTTCTCCATTTCGATTTTCCAAATTTCCTATAAACCGCAGTGTCGGTTTTTACATCTTTTGATAGGATAGTAAGATACACCTCAAACTCATATTCATTTTCTCTAAGCTTCTTTAAACTATAAATATAACAGGTATATTCATTGTTCAATGTATCCACATTCGAAATAAATTGCCGAATATTAATATTCGCTCTCATAAAAGAAGAATCGACCGGATTTGATTCATTTGATAAATCATCTGTTAGAATATTAATTCCATATTTATCGATGAATTTAAATGATGAAGCTTTCTGTTTGTTTTGCGCAGGTGATGATAACGCGAAAAATAAGCAGCATAATGACAGGTTGATTTTTCGAGCAATACAGCTAAAAGTCTTCCTGCAATTAGTGAAAGAGAAAGTCATTATCAAATATACAAAACCTCATTTTTGAATTTTCCCATAGCAGCATTTTTAATAAAATTCCATCGCTCGTAATCTCATACTTTTATTTATCTTCATGTAAACACGATTGCGGCCTATGCTTAATTCTTCAATTGTCATCATTGGCAGTTCCAATACTGATATGGTGGTAAAATCCCCGCACTTGCCTGCTCCCGGAGAAACAATTCTTGGCGGCACTTTTTTTATGAATGCCGGCGGCAAAGGCGCTAACCAGGCGGTGGCTGCAGCGCGTCTTGGCGGAGAAATTTCTTTCATCGCAAAAGTTGGCAGCGATATTTTTGGTAAAGAAGCCATTCAGCTTTTTAAAAAAGAAGGCATTAATGTATCCACTGTATTGAAAGATAAAAATCAGCCATCGGGTGTTGCGCTGATTACGGTTGATGATAAAGGTGAAAATTGTATTGCAGTCGCTTCGGGTGCAAATGCCTGCCTGATGCCGGCCGATATCAAAAAATTCAAATCAAAAATTGAAGCTGCATCTATTTTATTAATGCAGTTGGAAACGCCGATTGAAACCATCGCTTATGCTATATCTATCGCGGTAAAGAAAAAAGTGAAAGTGGTTCTTAACCCCGCTCCTGCCTGCGCATTGCCGGATGAATTGCTGAAAATACTTTTCATTATTACACCAAATGAAAAAGAAGCTGAAATGCTCACAGGCATTCCCGTAAATGACATATTATCTGCTCAGCATGCAGCTATTGCGCTGCATAAAAAAGGGGTTGAAATTGTAATCATTACACTCGGCGCGAAAGGCGCATTGTTGTTACATGAAAATAAATTTTCAATCATTGACGCACCGAAAGCTGAAGCTGTTGACACGACTGCTGCAGGTGATGTGTTCAACGGAGCACTTGCTGTTGCTTTAGCAGAAAATCAATCCATCATCGATGCTTTGAAATTTGCTTGCAGAGCTGCAGCCATTTCTGTTACCAGGCTCGGCGCTCAGGCATCTGCACCTTATCGAAGTGAAATTGAAAACTGAAAGCATAAAGTCCTGAGTTAAGAAATTATACTTTATTTTTTATTTTCGAATTTGCACAATCATGAAGAAAATTATTATCGGCATTTTTATTTGCATCATTGCTTTAGAAAGTTTTTCCCAACAGAATACCATCACATTTTCAAAAGAAAAACTGAGAGACAAAATCATGGGTGGATGGGCGGGACAAACGATCGGGGTTACGTTTGGCGGTCCTTACGAATTCGGTTTTCAAGGAACTTTCATTGGAGATTATCAACCATTGAAATGGTATGATGGATATCTCAAGAATACGATGATCAATAACCCCGGCTTGTATGATGACTTGTACATGGATCTGACTTTTGTGGATGTGCTGGAAAAATATGGACTTGATGCCCCCGTTGACTCTTTTGCAAATGCGTTTGCAAATGCCGGTTATATGTTATGGCATGCGAACCAGGCCGGCAGGTATAATATTTTGCATGGCATCAAATCGCCGATGAGCGGCTACTGGAAAAATAATCCGCATGCAGATTGTATCGACTATCAGATTGAAAGTGATTTTGCCGGATTGATGAGCCCGGGAATGCCCAACACTGCATCTGCTATCAGTGATAAGGTCGGGCATATCATGAACTACGGCGATGGATGGTACGGTGGCATTTTTGTTGGCGCGATGTACACACTGGCGTTTGTTTCGAATGATATTGATTATATCGTGAACAATGCATTGAAAACAGTTCCCGAAAAAAGCACGTTTTATCAATGCATTCATGATGTTATTGACTGGCATAAAAAATATCCGAACGATTGGAAACGGACATGGCTCGAAGTGCAGCGCAAATGGGCTGATGATATTGGATGTCCTGATGGTGTTTTTGCGCCGTTTAATATTGACGCGAAAGTGAACGCGGCTTACGTTGTGATTGGTTTACTATATGGCAACGGAGATTTCACAAAAACTCTGGAGATAGCAACCAGGTGCGGACAGGATGCTGATTGCAATCCGTCAACAGCCGGAGGAATTCTAGGAACCGTTTTGGGCTACGATAAAATTCCTGCTTATTGGAAAATGGGATTGAAGGATGCCGAAAGTATTGACTTCAAATACACTACTATGTCGCTGAATAAAGTGTATGAAACCGGGATGAAACATGCATTGCAAAACATCGCAAGAAACGGCGGAAAAATTTCCAATGATAATATCACCATCAAATTGCAGATACCCGTTCCTGTTAAATTAGAACAAAGCTTCACAGGAGTTTATCCGGTTGCAAAAATTCCAGTGCAATGGAATGATGCAAAAGATGAAATCAGTTTTGATTTTGAGGGAACAGGATTTGTTTTAAAAGGAGAAACAGCAGCATGGGGAAGCAATGCAGATTTTGTTTTCAACACAGAATTATTTGTTGATGGAAATAAAATCGAATCTCCACAATTACCTGCCAATTACACAACACGGAGATATGAACTTTGCTGGAAATATGATTTTGCAAAAGCAAAGCACCATGTGATGTTGAAAATTCTGAACCCATCGAAAGAATTTCACGTGAATTCATCAGAGGCAATTATTTATTCTGATAAAGCTGTTGATGGAATCAAAGCCAATGAAAAATGATGAATGCGCATCTATCTGACTAACCAAAATGATTGCTTATGTTTATTGTAGAAAGCTATACTACCGCTGTTCTGTTTTGCATGATCACTATGCTTTGCTGGGGTTCATGGGCAAACACACAAAAGCTTGCGGGAAAAACCTGGCGCTTTGAATTATTTTATTGGGATTACGTGATAGGCATTTTATTATTTTCCATCATTGCAGCATTAACATTAGGAAGCATCGGTGAAAAAGGAAGAAGTTTTTTTGCTGACTTGCAACAAGCAAATTCATCAAACATCATTAGCGCATTTATAGGAGGGATTGTTTTTAATGCGGCGAATATTTTATTTTCGGCAGCCATTGCAATTGCAGGCATGGCTGTTGCATTTCCCGTAGGAATTGGGCTGGCATTGGTTTTGGGCACATTGGTGAATTATTTTGCTGCACAAAAAGGCAATGCTGTATTATTATTTTCTGGTGTTGCGCTGATTGTTATTGCAATTGTCATAAATGCCATTGCTTATAAAAAATCAAATTCAGCCGATCAAAAAGTATCAACAAAAGGAATTGCGATTTCACTGGTAGCAGGTTTATTGATGTCTTTCTTTTATCGGTTCATTGCAGCTTCCATGGATCTTGAAAATTTTGAAAATCCTGCGCAGGGAAAGATGACTCCGTACACAG
>DATGIX010000156.1:0-13360 GCA_035295505.1 Puia sp.
AACGATCCTCGCTTTTGGGTACCTATAATGCCCATTATTGCTGCATTGGTTTTGCAGGCAATTTATGCTGAGAAGAATAAAATAGTGAAAAGCCTGTCTGTTGCATTGCTGGTTGTATATATAGCATTAGGTGCATTTGCATCGGGTTATATGGTATACACTTCTTTAAATAAAAAAGTTTTTGCAAAAACTCAGGCAAAAGGAACCTACAGAAGCGAATATGAAATTCATTTTTATGGAAAGCCGTTAAGCGATACTGTTACAACTGTAGATAAAGATGTGATTGATTTATTGAAACGATATGATTAACGAATTAAATTATTAATGAAACCCTCAGTTTTGCTGAGGGTTTTTAATTTATACCGCTCTTAAAAATCATGGTTGCATTCTGCAGGTATGCAATTAGCTTTGTAATAATAATTTCTGATTTTAAAATCAAACCAAGTGAAACTATCATATTTATCTGAAACATTAATCGGCTCTGAAATTGTGAGCCTCGGTGGCGAGATAAGAGAAAAAATAAGGCAGGGAGAAAAAATTTACAACTTCACTGTTGGCGATTTTGACCCAAAAATTTTCCCGATACCAAAAGCATTAGAGGATGAGATTGTAGATGCATATAGAAATCACTTCACAAATTATCCGGCTGCAGAAGGCAACTTAGATTTACGTGAATCTATTTCAGGCTTTCTTAAAGAGAGAGAAAATTTAGATTATTCCGTAAAAGAAATTTTAGTTTCTTGTGGTGGCAGGCCTTTGATTTATTCTGTGTTCAGGGCAATCGTTGACAAAGGAGATAAAGTGATTTATGCGGTGCCTTCCTGGAATAATAATCATTACACCCATTTCAACGGCGGCGAACATGTTGTTATAGAAACGCATGTTGAAAACAACTTCATGCCTTCAGCAGAAGATATAGCCCCGCATATAAAAGGTGCAACCTTGATTTGTTTGTGCTCGCCCCAAAATCCAACCGGAACAACGATCACAAAAAAAGATCTTGAATCCATTTGTGATATGATATTGAAAGAAAATGAAAGGAGGGGTGATGAAGAGAAAAAATTATTCCTGATGTATGATCAAATGTACTGGCATCTCACTTATGGAAATACTGTGCACTACGACCCTGTTTCGCTGCGGCCTGAAATGAAAAAATATACTGTGTACATTGATGCCATCAGCAAAGTGTTTGCTGCAACCGGATTAAGAGTCGGCTGGAGTTTTGGGCCAGTTGAAATTCTTGATAAGATGAAAGCGATATTAGGCCATATTGGAGCATGGGCGCCAATGGCAGAACAGAAAGCAACAGCAAAATTTTTATTGCAGAAAGAAAACATTGATGAGTTCCTAAAAAAATTTAAATCAGATGTTGAAATAAGGCTTCATGCTATTTATGATGAGTTCATCAAACTAAAAAAAGAAGATTTTCATGTTGATGCCGTGATACCGCAAGCAGCTATTTATCTTACCATAAAAATAGATTTGGCGGGCAAAAAAACAAAAGACGGAAAATTGTTAAAGACCCAGGCAGACGTTACTGCTTATATTTTGAATGAAGCAAAATTAGCAGTCGTCCCATTCTCAGCCTTTGGTGCTAACAAAAATTCTCCATGGTATCGGCTCAGTGTTGGCACCTGTCATTTAAAAGATATTCCTGAAATGACAGAAAAATTAAAAGCTGCAATGCTTGAATTATCATAAATAAAAAGCCCCGCAAATTGCGGGGCTTTTTATTCTAAAATTTTTTACTTAATTTTTATTGCAAACAAATTGAAATGGCTTTAGTTCTTTTTGCCTGATAATTTGCTGCATCGAATATGGCTTGCTGATAATTTTATATTTATTCAAATCAAAAATTTCATGCACAGCACAAAATTTTTCCATTGTTTCAAAATGGAAAAGCATCTCATTTAATTGTTCAAGTTCCTGCTCCATGAATTTTTCACTCATGAATTCATCTTTTACAAGAACAAGCAAATCTCTGTCAGGAGTTTTCATTTAATTAGAATTAGATTTTAATAGCCGACCATGCCCTTATTCATCCCACACCCACATCGCTTACTGGTTCCGCCTATTTTATTTCCGGAACCGCAGCTTGCAATTGCAAGTGTAAGAATTACAATTAATAAAACTGATAAAAGCTTTTGTTTTTCCATAAGAAATGGATTACTAATTTACAGTATTTTGTATTCAAATTAATAACAACTTTTAAGCGATATTATTATAATTAGCCAAAACTCAAATAAAAGGGTAAAAGTACTCCTAGCACCGCTTGATTGGGGCTTGGGTCATGCAACACGTTGTATTCCAATAATTAAAAAACTATTACTAGCTGATTATGAAATAATTATTGCTTGTGAAGGCAGTCAATTAAGTCTGTTGAAAACTGAATTCCCAACCCTAAAGTTTTTAAAATTGCCAGGTTATAAATTGAAATATGGGGATAACAGCCTGCTCACAAGTCTAAAAATCATTCTTCAAATCCCTAAGATTTTGATTAAAATCAACACAGAAAAAAGGTGGCTGAACGAAATTATTGAAAAGGAAAACATCGACATCGTTATTTCTGACAATCGTTACGGGCTTCACTCCAAAAAAATAATTTCAGTTTTTCTGACGCACCAGCTTTATATCAAAACGCCTTTTGGAAAAAAAATTGAAAAAAAACTGCAACGCTTAAATTATAAATACCTCAACCAATTTTCTGTTTGCTGGATTGCAGATTTTGAAAATGAAAATAATCTTGCCGGCGAATTATCACATCCAAAAATATTTCCAAAAATCCCTGCTCACTATACCGGCATATTATCAAGGTTTGAAAAAAAAGAAACTACAAATATTTACAAGCTATTGATATTATTATCAGGGCCAGAACCACAGAGAACGATTCTCGAAAATATTATTCTGAATGAGTTGAAATCTTACGCACAGAAAACGATTTTAGTAAGAGGGTTGCCTGATGAAAATAATAAAATCTTTATTTCTTCGAACGTAGAAGTTTATAATCACATGACATCTTCAGAACTTAATGATGCAATATGCAAGTCTGAATTAATCATTTGCCGTTCGGGGTATAGCACTATGATGGATTTGGCAAGACTTGGTAAAAATTGCATTGTTATCCCAACACCCGGTCAAAGTGAACAGGAATATCTTGCAGATTATCTTTCTGAGAAAAAATTTGCGATGAAAATAAATCAGAAAAATTTTTCCTTGCTTAGCGCAATCGAAGATGCGAAGAAATTCACTTTCATAAAATATAAAGAACAGAACCATAATTTGCTTGATGATGCACTACTCGAATTGCCAACAAAAAATTGAGTGAAAAAAATTTTCAGGAATTAATTATCAATTTCCAGTTTTGGATAATTGAAAAATAAAAGTTGCTTTTCTGCATCAGTAAAATCGCTCCATTTGTCAACTGGGGCTTTCACTGCAAAAACACCACATGTTGGCATATTATCAATCTGCATTTCTGTAAGCAGGTTTGCGAACTCAGTGATTCCTGGGTTATGGGAAAAAATTGCGACCGTTTCAAAATCATTATCCAATTCGGAAATCACTTTCGAAAAGATCTGTATTCCTGCATGATATAATTCAGGGATAAAAATAATTTCATCTTCTTCTCTTCCATATTCCTTCGCGAAAAATATCGCTGTTTTTTTTGCTCTTTTAGCAGGGCTCGAAACAAAACAATCAATTGTAATGTTGTTTTTAATAAGTCTGTTTGCCATTTCAGGCGCTTCTCTTTTTCCACGCTCATTCAATGGCCTATCGAAATCATTAAGAACATCGCTCGTCCAACTGCTTTTAGCATGTCTTACTAGTAGAATTGATTTCATGAAAACGGAAATGAATATTGAAATTATGATGAAGCTATAAAAATATGAAGGGGTTAATATCCTCTCTCATTTTTTCCTTCCATAAAATTAATGAACGCTTTGTTCACAACTCTATTGCCGCCTGAGGTTGGGTATTTTCCCGTAAAATACCAGTCTCCTGTATTAGTAGGGCAAGCCTGGTGGAGTGACTCGATGGTTTGATAAATTACCTGTACGGGAATAGTAACTTCAGGTGGAGTAATCAACTGCGCAATTTTATTAGATATCTGTTCCGTGTTGAAAAACTTATACACCTGTTGAACTATATTTTCTGTATGAAGCTGTCCGGTTCTCTGAAGCTCTTTGCATCTTTCATAAAGCTCCTGCAGACAATTTTCTTTCCCTGTTTCCTTTATCAAATCTATCGCAGCCCTGAAAGCTATAAAATCACCAAGCTTGCTCATATCAATGCCATAACAGTCAGGATAACGTATTTGAGGTGCAGATGAGATAACAATAATCTTTTTAGGTTCAAGCCTTGCAAGCATTCGCACAATGCTTTCTTTAAGAGTGGTCCCACGAACAATGGAGTCATCAATTACCACGAGCGTATCTATTCCTTTTCTAACAGTTCCATAAGTGACATCGTACACGTGCTGCACCATTTCATTCCTGCTCACATCTTCCGTAATGAAAGTGCGCATTTTCACATCTTTGATTGCTATCTTCTCCACTCTTATTTTTCGGCTAATCATCTCCGTTAGCTTCTCTTCAGTAAAATCTTTTCCCCAGGAAAGTATGCGCTGTATCTTAACTTTTTCAAGATAATCATCCATGCCTTTCCATAAACCATAAAAAGCAACTTCTGCAGTATTTGGTATGAATGAAAAGATTGTATTCTTAAGATCACTGTTGATCGCATCTAATACTTGTTCGCTTAAATTGTACCCGAGCGCAATTCTTTCACGATAGATTTTCTCATCGCTTCCCCTTGAAAAATAAATGCGCTCAAAGCTGCATGCCCTCCTTTCTTTTGGCTCAAGCAATTTTTCAACAGAAGTTGCTCCATCAGCCTTTACTATCAATCCCATTCCTGGCATCAGTTCCTTCACTTCATTTTCGCCAACATTGAAAACGGTTCTTATTGCTGAACGCTCAGATGCGGAAACAATAACCTCATCATTAATATAATAATATGCAGGTCTGATTCCGTTTGCATCGCGAAATACAAACGAATCTCCATTTCCTAACATTCCACCGACAGCGAACCCACCGTCAAAAAGAGAGATAGATTTACGTAGCACATCAACAATATCTAAATTGTCAGGGGCACTTTCATCTGCCTTTACTAAAAAATGATGTATCACTTCCATCATGGCAGCCAGATCGCTTTGCTTTTGGAATTCACCTGGCTCAACATTTATCAAAGCAAAAAGCTCATCGGTATTCACTAAATTGAAATTGCCTGCAAGTGCCAGATTGCGTGCTGGAATTGTGTTGCGTTTTATAAATGGATGACAAAATTCAACATTGTTTTTTCCATGTGTGCCATATCGCAAATGACCTAATAATAATTCTCCCAAAAAAGAAATATGGCCCTTCATGAGACCCGGGTGCTTTGTGATATCGGGCTGATACTTTTCGAGCTCCTTCAGCTCGGCAAATATTTTTGAAAATATATCAGCAATCGGCTGGTTAGCGTTGCTTCGAATTCTTTGAAGAAAAGGATGCCCTGGTTCAATATTTAATTTAACAGAAGCAACTCCTGCACCATCTTGCCCACGGTTATGCTGCTTCTCCATGAGAAGATATAGCTTATTTAAGCCGTAGAGGACTGTCCCGTATTTTTGCAGGTAATATGAGAACGGTTTGCGAAGCCTGATGAATGCTAAGCCGCATTCATGTTTAATTTCATCGCTCATGAATAAAAATGAAGCGCGAAGGTAAGACTATTTCAGAAAAATGGAATTAATATAGATTAAGAAAATCAATTGTTGGCAGTGGTTGTGGTTTGCCACTTGCCAAGATTAGGGCAATGTTTGTAATCTTCGTCAATTAATATGTAATAGGAAGGGATTTTGGATTTGAACCATTTTTCTAAAGCCAATTGTTTTTTCTCTTCGAGTGCCCTTTGTGAAATTTTGTTGTAATCATCTTTCATGTTCTCTCTATGTGGGTCTGATTTGGAGAGAAGGTAAATTATATGAACGCTTTTTTTGCCTCTCTCATCGGTATAGGCTGTTGATTTGGAATAATCACCCACTTTCAGGTTGTCTAAAAGCTTTATCACTTCTTTGTCTAGCTGATCTATTGTTAAATACGTAGAGCCATCTCTTGCCATTTTAAGACCTGCTGTAAACTTCGCATTCGGGTCATCGCTATATCTCACTGCTGCTTCTTTAAAATTAATCATTCCTGAAGTCAATTGACCACGAATGGAATCCAGCTTTTGAATAGCTTCATTTGTTTCTGCATCCGTAATCTGAGGGATTCTCAAAATATGCCTGATCCTTGCATCATCACCATTGCGGCTCACCATTTGTATAATGTGATACCCAAATTGAGTTTTAATCACAGGTGAGACCTGCCCTTCTTTCAACCTGAAAGCGGCAGCTAAAAAAACCGGATCCCATTGCTTCTCTCCCCGGTTAATATCGTATTCTCCACCTTTATCCTTGCTTCCAGGATCATCTGAGTAAAGTCTTGCTAATGCTTCAAATTTCTTCAATCCAGCTTCTACTTGCCTTTTATAATCAGCAAGCTCATCAATCGCCAATTTTTCAATGTCGTGGCTTGCTTTCGGGTAAACAACAATCTCGCCTATCTGCAATTCAGATTCATAAAAATGAAGGCTGTCTTTTGGAATTTTCTCATAAAATTCTTTCACCTCAGTCGGAGTCATTTTCACATCTGAAACAACTTTGTTCCTCATTCCTTGCGCCATGCGCTGTTCGCGAATTGGCTGGCGAAAATCTTCTTTCAATTGATAAATTGTTCTGCCTGCAATTTGTTCAAGCGCGTCTTTACTGCCATATTGAGCAATAAAATAACGAATCTTCTGATCGATTTCGGCTTCCACATCTTCATCACTCACAGGTATTGAATCTTTCTCTGCTTGTAGCACCAATGCTTTTTGTATCAACATACCATCAAGAACCATGCAATCCTCAGGAGCTTGGCCACCTTGACGTACAATGTCTGAAATGGCAGAATTGATCTCTGATCTGAGAACAATTTTGTCTCCCACAATACCAACAATCTTATCTGCAACAATTTTTTGCTGAGAGAAAGTATGCAGCCCCGCAAAAAAAGAAATCGATAAGAGGATAATTTTCTTCATAAACCTGTTAATATGAAAGCCAAAATTAGTTTCAACATGCCGCATTGGCTAACTGAAGCGGTGATTTAACAAAAAATTTAGGGAGTAAGGATGAAGAAACCAAGAGACAAGAAACAAGGGTCAAGTCTTGAGCCTTGTTTCTTGTCTCTTGCTCCTTAACTCTTATGTCTTTGCTTATAATGTTCTCTTTACTTCTTCTTCTTCATAAGCCTCAACGATATCTCCTACTTTAATATCATTATAATTTTTGATGGTAAGCCCGCATTCCATTCCTGAAACAACCTCCTTCGCATCATCTTTAAATCTTTTTAAAGAACCGAGCTCTGCTGTTGCTCCTTCACCAGTTGGGTAAATAACAATTCCATCCCGCACCAAACGCACTTTTGCATTGCGGTTGATTTTCCCATCGAGCACAAAACATCCGGCAACAGTTGCTTTATCAAATTTGAATACATTGCGCACCTCAACATTCGCAATGACCTTCTCCTGAATTTTAGGTTCAAGCATTCCTTCCATCGCACTTTTCACTTCTTCGATGGCATTATAGATAATCGAGTAAGTTTTTATTTCCACTCCTTCATTTTCTGCAAGACGTGATGCCTGCAATGAAGGGCGCACATTGAAACCAACGATTACGGCATCAGATGCTGTAGCTAACAAAATATCACTTTCAGTAATTGCACCTACTGCTTGGTGAACGACACGAACCGCAATTTCCTGGGTAGATAATTTCTGCAATGAATCACTCAATGCTTCCACAGAACCATCCACATCACCTTTGATAATCAAATTCAATTCTTTGAAATTGCCGAGCGCCAAACGACGACCGATTTCATCAAGGGTGATATGTTTCTTCGTTCTTATTCCCTGCTCGCGAACAAGCTGCGCACGTTTATTAGCAACTTCTTTCGCTTCGCTTTCATCTTCATAAACCTTGAATTTTTCACCAGCTTGCGGCGCACCATTCAATCCTAATAATAAAACCGGAGTTGATGGAGGTGCAGTATCGACCTTTTTATTTCTTTCATTCGACATTGCTTTTACTCTTCCGAAATGCTGACCGGAAACAACAATATCTCCCGCTTTCAAAGTTCCATTCTGCACGAGCACTGTTGCCACATAGCCGCGTCCTTTATCAAGTGTTGCTTCAATGATTGTTCCCGTTGCTTCGCGATTAGGGTTTGCTTTTAAATCCAATATTTCCGCTTCCAGCAAAATCTTTTCAAGCAACTGGTCAACATTCAAACCTTTCTTAGCTGAAATCTCCTGTGATTGATATTTACCTCCCCAAGATTCAACTAACAAATTCATCGATGCCAATTGCTCATAAATTTTTTGAGGATTAGCGCCGTCCTTATCAATTTTATTAATAGCAAAGATCATCGGAACACCCGCTGCCTGTGCGTGACTGATGGCTTCTTTTGTCTGAGGCATCACTGCATCATCAGCGGCAATCACAATCACAGCTATATCGGTTACCTGTGCACCACGGGCGCGCATAGCCGTAAATGCTTCATGACCTGGCGTATCAAGGAATGCAATTTTTTTATTGTCGGGAAGCGTTACTTCATAAGCACCGATGTGCTGCGTGATTCCACCTGCTTCACCTGCAACCACATTTGCGCTTCTGATATAATCAAGCAATGAGGTTTTACCATGGTCAACGTGACCCATTATAGTAACGATGGGAGAACGAGGCTGCAAATCTTCGGGCGCATCTTCCATTTCTTCTTCTTCCATTTCAGCAGCGTCATCCAACCCGATGAATTCGACTGTGTAACCAAATTCACCAGCCACCAATTCAATCACATCTGCTTCTAATCTTTGGTTGATGGAAACCATCATGCCCAAGCTCATACATTTGCTGATAACATCTGCATAGCTCACATCCATCAGGTTTGCCAATTCGCTCACGCTGATGAATTCAGTAACCTGTAATTTATTATCGCCGATTTCAGCAGAGCCTGATTGCTCGGCCATTTCTTCACGTTTCGCACGGCGATATTTTGCTTTCAGGCTTTTTCCACGACCGCCCGAGCCGGCAAGTTTTGCCTGTGTTTGCTTTATCTTTTCCTGAATTTCTTTCTGATCGATTTCTTTTATTTCGCGTGCAGTGCGCAAGTCCGGTCTTCTGCGATTCGGGTCTCCACCAGCACTGCGATTGCCGCCACCAGCGCCATCTCTTGGTGGAAAACGATTACCCCCACCTTGTCCGGAGCCCTGCTGTCTGTCACCACCGCCTCTGTTATCTCTCTGGAACCCGCCGCCATCGCGCTGAATTCTTCCAGGCTCTTTCTTTTCAATCGGTATTCTTTTGCGCTTTCTTTTTTCGTCTGTCGGAGGAGCAGTTTGTTTAGGTCTTGTATCGCTATCAACAGGCAATTCAATTTTGCCTAAAATCTTTGGTCCTTCTATTTTTTCTGCTTTGATATTTTCAATCACCTGGGTTTCTTCCTGCGGAGTTTCTTCGGCTTCTTTTACTTCTTCAACAACAGGTTGTTTAATGATTTCAGGCTCTTCTTTTTTTGCTTCTACCGTTTCTTTCGGTTCAACAGTTTCTTCTTTTTGCTCTTTATCTTTTTTCTTTACAATCTTCTTTGGTCTAGTTGAAGAATCAATCGCTGAAAGGTCAATTTTATCCAGCACTTTTGGTCCTTCTATTTCAGGAGCCTCTACTTTTATAACTTCAGGTTCTTCTTTTTTCGGAGGCTCAACCGGCTTCTGTGGTTGTGGTTTTACTACTTCAACCGGTGGTGCTTCTTCAACAACCGGAGCTTTCTTCACCTCTTTCTTAAAAAGAATTGCTTCGTCTTCTTTCTTCTTTTTCGCCTCCGTGCTGCCTTTCGGCAAATCAATCTGGTCGCTCTTAATCTTTGCAACTTTGTCGCCCTGAAATTCCATTTGCAAAGCACGATACATCTCTTCCGTGAGTTTGGAAGTAGGTTTCAGGTCGTCTTTACTAAATCCTTTGCCTGCCAAAAAATCAACGAGCGTATCCTTGCCGATGTTGAATTCCTTGGCGGCAGCCATCAATCTTAATGTTGTTGTCTCTGACATATTGTGTTTTATCCCGAAACCCCGACGGGCTTTTCAAATTAATTTTATTGGGGCTTATTCTTTCTCAAATTCTGCTTTTAATATCTTTCTCACTTCATCAATTGTTTCTCTTTCTAAATCTGTTCTTCTTTCTAATTCTTCAGGAGTCAGGTTCAACACGCTTCTTGCCGTGTCACAACCAACACGCTTGAACTCATCGATCACCCATGTTTCAATTTCATCGCTGAATTCTTCCAGATCAATATCAAACTCTTCCACCTCACCTTCATTATCGCGGAACACGTCGATGCCATAACCTGTCAATTCCTGAGCCAATTTTATATTCACGCCCTTGCGCCCGATAGCAAGCGAAACCTGGTCAGGTTTTAAATAGACACTCGCATGTAGCTTTTCGCTGTCTATATCCATGCTTGTTATTCTCGAAGGCGTCAAAGAACGCTGGATTAATAACTGCGTATTATTCGTCCAGTTGATGACATCAATATTTTCATTTTTCAATTCGCGAACAATCCCGTGGATGCGGCTTCCTTTCATACCAACGCATGCACCAACAGGGTCAATCCTGTCGTCGTAAGATTCAACAGCTACTTTTGCACGCTCGCCAGGTTCACGAACGATTTTCTTTATGACTATTAATCCGTCAAAAATTTCAGGAACTTCAATCTCTAACAATTTTGCAAGGAAAGAAGGGCTTGTTCTTGATAATATAATAACGGGCGAATTATTTTTGAGGTCTACTTTTTTCACAACGGCGCGAATGCTTTCTCCTTTTTTGAAATAATCCTGTGGAATCTGTTCTGACTTTGGAAGAATCAATTCGCTGCCTTCTTCATCCAATAATAAAATTTCTTTCTTCCAAACCTGGTATACTTCAGCGTTAATAATTTCACCAACTCTGTCGCTGTATTTTTTCACCAGCACATTCTTTTTCAAATCGCCGATGCGGCTTGCCAGCGTTTGCTTTGCAGCCAAAATTGCGCGGCGACCAAAATCCAGGATTTCAATTTCCTGATATAATTCTTCGCCAACTTCAAAGTCGGGTTCAATTTTAATCGCTTCGCTATATGGAACTTCAGCCAATGGGTCATTAACATTTCCATCTTCCACAATCATTCGATGACGAACGATTTCAAGGTCGCCTTTTTCAGCGTTCACAATCACGTCAAAATTTTCGTCGCTGCCATATTTTTTGCGCAACAAAGTTTTGAATACATCTTCCACCACTTTCATCATGGTTGGGCGGTCTATATTTTCTGCTTCCTTGAAATCCTGGAAAGCTTCGATGAGGTTAATACTTGCCATAGAGCTTAATTTTTGTGCCACGTTATTGGCGTAGCTGTTAAAATACTATTTGAATCGTTGTAGTTTTTATGTTAGAAAATAAAATTGCGTGATTAATAATTTCCTTCTTTTTGTTCTTGCCTTTTGTTTCTTCCAGAACAATGCCGTCTTCGGTTACTTCAGTCATCTTTCCCTCTTTTTTTGTCCCGTCTATGAAAAGAACTTCTATCAATCTCCCAATATTTTTTTTGTATTGGCGAAGCGATTTCAAAGGCTGGTCGAGACCCGGCGATGAAACTTCCAGCGAAAAATCATCGGCTGGGAAAAGATGTGATTCTTCCAGCTTCTTATATAATGCCCGGTTATACTGAACACATTTTTCGATAGAAATCCCATTATCGCCGTCCAAAAAAACCTTCACATTATTAGTTGGCTTTATTTTTATTTCCACCAAAAAATATTGCTGCTCGGCGCTCAATAAATCCTGCAGCATTGATTCTATCGATTTAATCTGCGTTTCGTAAACCATAAGAAAATGAAGAAGGGAACGAGTTCGTTCCCTTCTGTTGCTTCTTTAATCTATGCAAATGTAAGGGAAATATTCATTCGAAAAAAACAGCAAAAATAATTTTGTGTTAAGGGGAGTTTCACGCAACGACGCAGAGGCGCAACGGGTTTTGGTCACAAGATTCTAACTCGAAAGAACTGACCGCCCAAACTGTTCGCAATATCTACTCGGTTTTCTTTGCGCCTTCGCGGCGTTGCGAGAAAATATCCAATATCGGCATATTATATGCTTTACGATAAAAGGAAGTAATTTTATCAAAAGCAATTTCTTATGACTGAAAATGAAAGCCTCGGCTCGTTTTTCAAAAGCAATAAAAGCCTTGCCAAAGAATATCTCGAAACAAGGCTTGAAATATTCAGGCTCAGTGGGATCAGGGTGGCGTCCAAATCTGCCGGCTATTTCGTGTGGCTTATTATCTCCTTGTTCCTTGTGTTTTTGATTATACTTTTTCTTGGCGTTACCGCCGGTTTCTGGCTTTCGAAACTAACAGACAGTTTTATTATGGGTTTTGGATTGGTTACAATTGCTCTGATTTTGCTCTGTGTGATACTAACAGTTTTCCGGAAGAAATTGTTCTTAGAGCCTTTGATGCATATTATTCTTGACAAGGCAAGCGAAGAACTTGAGGATGAAGATTGACCAGGGTTATAAGACACTATCATTGATTTAATCGAGGATTTCTTTCGGGACAATTACTCAAATCAGATCGAAAACCCCGGTTCAGACATCTCACAAAAATCTTTCAAATCATATAAATCATGGTTCAGACAACTGTAAAAAAATTCAACAACCTTTCATCTCTTGAAAAAGAAATACGACGATTGAAACAGCGTGCAAAGCAAATGGAAAATGAGTTTGATGATAATTTTTCCCATTTACAGGAAAATTATTTGCCAATGACTTTGAATTCGGTGCTTCCTAAAAAAATAGCTTATAAAGGAATCCCTGCTACAGTTATAAGCTTGCTTTTGGAGCACGACCGTTTCAGAAATACAGTAATAAAACTTGCAGAGGAGTTAATTGACAAAGTCACTGACGGCATCGATTATGTTTCTGAGAAGTTAAAACGAAAAAAAGATTAGAACTTTTTTAAACAAGACCTTAACAGTGCTGTTTTGCTTTTCCATTAACTTTGAACCATTATGTTAGCAGAAGTATTTTTTTGGGCGATAGTAATTTACCTCGTATATAAAGTTGTCTTCGGTTTTATTGTTCCTGTTTTCGGCGCGGGAAAACAAATGCACCAGCAGTTTCAGAACATGCAGGAGCACATGCAACAACAAGCCAATAATT
>DATGIX010000157.1:0-7694 GCA_035295505.1 Puia sp.
CAGGCGGACCAGATGGGTAGGCCCGCCATCAATACTGTTTTTATCAGCGCCGCTGATAAAGATAAGTTCAATCAAACCACCCCAACCATGATGCCTGCATCATTCGCTGCCGAAATGAAAGCGAACCTGCTGGCGCTCAACCCTGGTTATACAACTAACCTTCTCGGATTGACGTCAGACCAGTTCATTGGCGTGGTATCTTCAGATGTACTTAACGCATCTACCACCGGCAAGACGACTTTTTATGACGGCACAAATGTGCTGACAGGAAGAGCATTGGCTGATGACGTCATCGATGTAGAGCTTACCCTTGTATTTGGTGGCCCGGACGGCAGCGCAAACCCCGGCCTGACCAGCGATCACGTGGATCATAACGATGTTCCTTTGCTGACTGACTTCCCGTATTTGGCAAGCCCTCATTAGTAGTCATATATGATAAGAAGGGGCATATATTAAGTGCTCCTTCTTATTAAAATATAAGCTTCGCATATTTGTATTTTTTTGTCATGAAAAAGGTGCTCCTACATATTGTTCTCTTCGCATACGCATTCATGTTGTTGAGGTCGGCTTTGCCTTTTGTCATGGATATGTTCGCGCATGCATTCTGGTATTCACAACATATTGCAACGGTTCATGTAAAGAATGGCAAATATCACGTGCACTATCAAAGCATCAATGAAGCGCAAAAAAATGTCCCTGCAAAAACTACCCATACTATAAAAACTGAAAACTATACAACAGACCATATTTTTTCGGGTGATAGATTTGATCTTATGCTTTATCCTGTTCGCAAAAAGAAATTTCCACAACTTGCTTCGCAGATCAGCGAGATATTTCTTCAGCTCAATCTCCCGCCTCCAAAAATTTGATCCCTCAACTTGTTATTGTTTTACAAAGCTGATTTCTTAAATAATTAATCCTACATTTTTATCATGTGGTATCGAGCTAAACTCGTTATTGGTTTAGTGCTGAGCTTTCTTTTTGTTTTTTTATCTGCTGCTGCACAAGATCAGATCAAGGGAAAAGTCATTGATAAGATCACAAAAGAACCGCTTGAATTTGCAGTGATCAATGATGGAGAGATTAATAAAAATATATTGACTGACAATAAAGGTAATTTCGTCCTGAAAGATAGAACAGCAGATTCAGCTTTCATCACTGTTTCATTTATCGGTTACGTCATCCGGCATGTAAAAATTTTTCCAGAAAGCCCTTTCCCCATTATTATTGAAATGGAGAAAGGTGTATTAGAAATGAAAGAAGTAATCGTGAACAGCAATGCAGCCAGCAATACATTTCATACGCTCAGCAATATTGATCTCAATATGCAACCAGCAAGATCAGCCCAAGACCTTTTGCGGCTTGTACCCGGCTTATTTATTGCCCAACATCAGGGTGGGGGAAAAGCGGAGCAGATCTTTCTTCGCGGCTTCGATGCTGATCATGGAACAGATGTAAATGTTTCAGTAGATGGAATACCTGTGAATATGGTTTCTCAGGCTCACGGACAGGGATATGCGGATTTGCATTTTCTGATCCCTGAAACGGTTGCCGGTTATGATTTTGGCAAAGGACCTTATTATTCAAATTATGGAGATTTTACGACAGCAGGTTATGTGGCATACAAAACAATCAATGTCCCTGAAAAAAATTTGGTGAAGCTGGAAGCCGGTCAATTTAACACGGCGAGAATAGTGGCAATATTGAACCTGCTCGGCAAGAAAGCAGCAGACAAACAACAATCTGCCTATGTGGCCGGAGAAGCGTTGTGCTCAGATGGACCATTTGATTATGCAGAGCATTTTAACCGCTTTAATGTTTTCGGGAAATTTATTACGCCACTAGGAAGAAACAATAAGTTGATTGTGATAGCATCCGCGCTCAGTTCCGGTTGGCGTGCCTCTGGTGAGATACCAAACAGGGCTGTTGCGGAAGGATATATCAAAGACCGTTTCGGGGTGATCGATAGTGCACAGGGAGGTTTTACCAGCAGGACAAATGCAAGCATTAAATTGATTTCGACATTGAACAAAAATATCAGATGGGAGAACCAGGCTTATTATTCGAATTATTATTTTAATCTTATCTCTAATTTCACATTCTATTATTTTTATCCGCAGACTGGCGATGAATTTCGCCAGCATGAATCAAGAAACCTTTTCGGTTATACAAGCAGGTTATATCATGAGATCAATTTTGAAAACGGGCGGCTTATTTCTTCTTCAGGTATAGGAATAAAACACGATGATATTTCTCCGAGCTATCTCGCGCATACAATAGATGGTAGCGCAATCCTGAATTATATCCAGCTTGGGAAAATTCATGAGACAAATCTGAATGGATATATCGATGAAACATATCAAACAGGGAACTGGCTTTTTAATACATCGCTGCGCATCGATTATCTGCATTTTTATTACATGAACATGGCGCCTGCTTCTGATACCTCTGCCTTTATATATAATGGATCAAGCCCCTTTGCACAAAAAACAATTATCAGTCCTAAATTAAATATTCAATACTCATTCAATAATCGACTTCAGTTGTATGTCAAAACGGGAAAAGGTTTTCACTCTAACGATGCGAGGATTGTAGTGGCCAACAAAGGATTCCAGATCTTGCCGGCTGCTTATGGTGCAGATATCGGCATAAACTGGAAGCCACTGCCTGATCTGTTCATAAATACTGCGTTATGGTATTTGTATTTGCAACAGGAGTTTACTTACGGCGCTGATCTTGGTGACCAGGTAGTAGCGCCAGGTGGTAAAACAAAGAGAGAAGGAATCGATATCTCGCTGCGATATCAATTTAACAAGTGGTTATATGCTTATGTAAATGTCGATCTAGCAAAACCGCGAAGCATTGGAGAGCAAAAAGGAAATGACTATTTGCCATTGGCGCCTACATTCACCAGCACGGGCGGACTTGATGTCAAATGCAAAAATGGCATCAATGGCTCAATCAATTACCGCTACATGCATGATCGCGCAGCCAATGAGCATTACACATTGACTGCTACAGGCTATTGGGTAACGGATTTAACGGTGAGCTATACACGAAAAAAGTATGAGATCGGCATCGCTGTCGAGAACCTCTTCAATATCAGGTGGAATGAATCGCAGTTTGAGTATACATCGAAATTGAAAAATGAAACACAGCCAGTCGATGAGGTTAGTTATACGCCGGGCACGCCATTTTTTGCAAAATTAAAATGCAGCATTTTCTTTTAATTTTTATGACCGATACACATTATACTTCACTAAAATTCCTGAGAACTTTCTTCATCACTCTGATGACGTTATTTATTTCACAAGTTGCGCTTGCACATGTTATTGTTGGTGAATTGGAAAAAATGTCGAAGACAGATGCAGCAGTTTTATACATGGAAATTGGCTATCAACATATACTTCCGCTCGGTTTCGATCATATTTTATTTGTGCTGAGCTTATTTTTATTGAGCCCTAAATTAAAGCCAGTCTTGTTGCAGGCAACAGCATTTACTGTTGCGCATTCTGTTACACTGGCTTTAGCGATGTACCATATCATCACGCCTTCAACAAATATTATTGAGCCTTTGATCGCGATTTCCATTGTGTATGTAGCGCTTGAAAATATTTTTTCGCCCCGGTTAAAACCTTCACGTATTGTTGTAGTGTTTTTATTTGGGCTGGTGCACGGAATGGGTTTTGCCGGTGCGCTTGGCCAGTTGGGACTTCCTCAAAATCATTACCTGCTTGCACTTGTCATGTTCAATGTAGGTGTTGAATTGGGGCAAGTCACAGTAATACTCATTGCATTTTTATTATTGGGAAAATGGTTTGGTAATAAAAGGTATTACAGGAAATTGATCGTTATCCCGATCTCCATCATCATCGCACTCATCGCAGGTTTCTGGACGATACAGAGAATATTTTTTTAGTTTAATAAAGCTTGCATGCATTTATAAGCTCAATCTGGTTTCAATTGTTTTTCTAAAAGAAGGATCGAGATCATATTTATTTTTATAAGCAGCTTTAAAAAATTCAATAGCGTTGTATTTTTTATCAAGCCCATCCATCATCATGCCCATCCAATAAAGCTCAAGCCCCTCAAGTGGTTTGCCTGAAACATATTTTTCAAAAATTTTGTACGCTTCTTCTTTCTTATTATTACAAAACAATGCCCACGCATACCAGGCATACGTTTGTGGCGTTGCGCGGTTATTCAACTCATCTTTTGTAATGTCTTCTGCTCGTTCAGGCTTTTGCAAAATGCCAGTATACAATTGCAGCAGGTATTTGTTATACATTCTGTCATAAACAATAGCTGAAGCTTTTTCTTCAAACGCTTTTGCATATTTTATCTGGAAAGAACTATCATTCATATTTGCGGCTACCTGTGTTAGTTTAAAAAGTGCGTCTGGTAGTTTGTTTTTTGAGAGAACAAACTTAAAAATTTTTGCTGCAAGTGAATCATTATGATCATGTACTAATGCAATCCACCCAATGCCCATTATGCTATGAAAATCATCACTGTTCAGCGCGATGCATTCCATATAAAGCTCGTTTGCTTTTTGCAGGTCACCCGCATGAATGCATAAATCGGCTGCATTAGCAAGGGCAATATCTTTCAGATATGTATTATCGTTGGCTGCCTTAGCAGCATGTTGCATTGTTGCGATAGAGCTATCGAGCGCTCCATTTAAATGTTCCATTTTTGACTTGCGGAAATTATAGCCATAATCATTAGGGCTGCTCATCGCGTTCAATGCAGCTTTTGCATCAGCATATCTCCCAAGTTCAAAATCAACATCAAAAGATGAAGTATTCGATTCATATGGCCTCAGCCCAAGCAATTTTGCTTTTTGGAGAAAACTATCTGCCTGCATAAAGCGGTGCTCAGTCACGCAATGCGATGCGAGAGCAAGCTGTACAGAAGCTTCTCTGTGATTGAAGTTGTTATTTATTTTTTGTAAGACACTGTCAGATTTTTTGAGGCTGTCAATATCGCCGGATAAATGAAAGTCAAGGCCGAGGCAACCTGCATACCTGGATTCATTCACATATCCCGCCAGCTTTGGGTCGATGCGGCTCTTCCAGAACTGTTTTTCTTTTTGGTTTTCGATGGATAGTGATGAGGGCGAATAGTGCGTGATCAGGCTGTCGACAAAATCAGTGCTGACGATTTTTTTGTGTTGCTGATGGCAGGAGAACAACAGAGCAACTGATGCAACCGGAAGAAATACTTTTTTCAAATTTGTCATTGTATAAAATACGAAAACAAGGTTAATACAGTTTTGCAAATGCTTCTTTCTTTTCTTCTCGACTTTCATTTAAAATTCCTTCCCTTTTGGAAATAATTCTTCCTCTGACTTCTCGCGCACTTCTTTTTAGCCAGGTTTGGGTAAAAAATGATCGTTGTCCTCATTTTTGAATTTTGGTGAAGTTGATTAAATTGGTGAAACCTCTCCGCTATTCTTCATTCCGGTTCGCTGCTACAAAGATCTATTGATAAAGCTACGAATGGTAGGCCAAAGAGTAAAATTTTGCCGCTCAGTGCTCCGGCACTTGCCTAATTTCATTTTGGGATACCCATTGGCGTTATTATATCAAGGCTGCATTCTTCAAGCAGCATGTTAATCTTGAGAGAGCAAACAGGATTTGTATATTCATGAAAAAATTTCGTTAAGCAAAAAAATCATCCTTTGCCTTTGGGGACCTCCTTTTTCTTATCAATCGCCTCCGGCATTCTCTTCGGTTTTCTTTCGTGGGCGTCTTCCTCTGCTCAGCTATGGCGCTCGTTGGCTTTTGATATGATTGTTGTCGACAGCAGCAAAGCAGTAAGCTCAAACCTGTGTTTCACTGTTTATTTCTCTTTAGTTTGACAATGATTTCGGATAATCGCTAAGGTGCTCGAACGAGTAATTCTTTTTATCTTTTATTTTCCTGATGAAAAGTTGTAGCGCATCTTTGTCGTATTTGTTTTCAAGCATCTGGTCATGACATAATATAACAATGTTCCATTGCCTGAGGCTTGTCTTCTGTTTTAGCATATTTTCTATCATCGCCACCATTTCATTCGATGTGTCTTCTTCACTAAGCTCCATGTTATAAAGCCATTCTATATCCCATCCAAATACAGAATATTTTCTTTCTGCCAATGAATCAGCTGCTGCATTGCCACCGGCAAAATCATCTCTGCTTCTTTTTTTCAATCTCCAAATATTTCTTCCGGGCAATCTTGCAATTTTGTTTTTCAAATGCAGGGTATCTTCATTCATCAAAAAATCTTTCATCACTAATGATGGATTTTCATAGTACTTGCGATATTTTCCATTTGCATGTGAGAAGCTATGATTGCCTATTTCTATAAATGGATTATTCAGATAGGATTGATAATATGATTTCATGGTGTCATTTAAAAACACATGCGACCCGATTATAAAAACATTGACCTTAATGCTATCAGAGATAGTGATCAGATTGACCTCAATGCTCCCTGCGCATGGGCCGTCGTCAAACGTGAGATATAACGCAACTTTATGCTCCTTGTTTTTTGTGGAAGGATCTAAAATGATTTGGCAGCTCACAGCGATGTAAAAGGCCATTAGAAAGAGACATAATAGAAAACTCAGTTTTTTGATGCTCACCATTTGATTTTTTTTAGATATTAAACTCATGTTGAAATTTATTTTTCTGCATAACTGTAATTTTTTTATAATAGTCACAAAGCCTGTTGAAAGCAATAATCATCAGTTGCAAGAAAAACATCTCATAAACAGGCAAACATGATCAATATCATTTTGGGCATTGTTCCATATCATTTTTCTTCCTTGCATTGTGCGATAACTTTGTTTTAAATCAATTACAATGAAAAAAATCATCGCAGCAATAGACGGGCTGAAATATTCAGAGAGCGCTACCAAATATGCGGTCGATTTTGCCAAAATATGCAACGCTCATCTGGTCGGTGTCTTTCTTGACGATTTCACTTACCGCAGCTATACAATACCGGAGCTTGTTACAGAATATGGTGTTTCAGAAGAGAAAATGAAAAGGCTTGACGATAATGACAGGGCAGTGAGAATTCAGTCTGTGGAGAGGTTTGAAGAAGCATGCAGAAAATCGAGGCTGAACTATAGTGTTCATCATGACAGAAAAATTGCCTTGCACGAATTGCTTCACGAAACCATATACGCAGATCTTTTAGTCATTGATAAAGAAGAAACGTTTGCTCATTATGAAGAAACGCCGCCCAGTCGTTTTATGCGCGAGCTAATGGTAAATGCAGCTTGCCCGGTTTTGGTGGTTCCTAAGAAATATCAGGCTATCGAAAAAATTGTGCTCTTGTACGATGGCAAGCCATCATCGGTTCACGCAGTCAGGACATTCAGTTATCTATTTGAAACTTTCAACAATATGGAAACCGAAGTGCTCAGTGTGAAATTGGTTTATGAAGGACTTCATTTGCCGGATAACAAGCTTATGAAAGAGTTTGTGAAGCGACACTATCCTGATGCAAGCTATCAGGTATTGCAGGGAATGCCGGAAAGTGAAATAGTAAAATATCTGAAGAAGCAGAACAAAAATGTACTGGTAGTATTAGGTGCATACAGCAGGGGAATGGTTTCCAGGTGGTTCAAAGCGAGCATGGCAGATGTGCTGATGAAGGAATTAAAAGTTCCTTTGTTTATCGCTCATAGCAAATAGAGAAAT
>DATGIX010000158.1:0-3855 GCA_035295505.1 Puia sp.
AAAACGCCTTCGCCTTTGTTTAATACAACTGGTAATGGATGATAATTATGAGCGCCATACTTTTCTTCGAGTTCGAGGTAATGCCTTGATGTTTCAGTCAATGATGATATTGATTGCATAAAAGAAAATTTAAAAATAAAAAGTAAAAAAGAAAACGTTCAACAGTGTTGCTGCGAAAGAAGGGGCGATATCGTCATCATTGATGATCGAGAAAATCAAGGTTCTGATCTAAGAAATGTGTTATGACGCAATTAGTATTAATATGAAAATATTTTGTGCAAGATATATAAAATATGTGAAGTTTTAAATCTCTTCTGTGCTTCAGTGCCATACCAAATTCTGCGATAGCCATTGAAATATTGTGCAGTTGCTTCTTTGCGAGGGAATTCTTATAAATATTTTTTTCCTTTCAGAACATTCCAGTTTTTATAACCGAATAATTTTCCATGAATAATATGTTTTTCCATGAAAGAAATAAACCGGTATTTGAATTTTTCATGTGCGGCTTTTGGCCTTGTGATGCGCAGTTTCTTTCCATAATCCAATTTGTCTTTCCACGAATGTTGCGCAATGGCATCTTTCATAATTTTTGGATGTGTGCCGTTGAATAGAGACATTCTTCCGAGCGGGCCATATTCAAAATAGGATTCTTCTTTTTCAAAAGTTTTTGATGCTGTTTGTTCGCCGTAATGAATGGAATGTTGTTCTTTTCTTTTCGATTGCATCGTATGTGGCGGCCTTACCCAGCCATAATGAAAAATCCGGGCATTTGTTTTTACAACATTTAATTTCTCAATATTGTTGATACGAAATGATTGTGCATCTTTATACGATTCAACCCCAATATGATTTTTTACAATTCGGATTTCATAATCATACCAGCTATGCCCATCGGCGTGATGATCATAATCTCCCCAAAAATGAAGATATTTTAATAGCATGCCTTGCACTTGTGTATCATCCAAAAATTTTTCGCACGTAGTTACAATAATAGAATGATCATCTTCATGGATCACTTCATCTGCTTGTAAATAAATACACCAATCGCCGCTGCATTGTTGTAAAGCAAACGTAGTTTCCAGGGCAAATATGGTCCCATCTTTGAATAATTTTTCATCCCATACACGAGGGAAAATTTTTATTTTATCTGAACCGATTGAACGGATCAACTCTTCCGTTTTATCTCCTTCATCACAATTTCCCAATGCTACAATGAATTCATCAACGATTGGAAGCACAGACAATATTGATTCCTTTATAGGAAAATAATATTTGGAAGCGTTCCTGACCATTGTGAACCCGGATAATTTCATATACAGTGCTGAATTATTTTATGAAAGTGGTTTTATAACGTTTATCCATATCCACATTCAACGTTCTTGTTTTTTCAAATATCCCGAAAATTGTTGATCCGCTTCCGGACATTGATGCATATAATGCACCAGCATCATATAATTTTTGTTTGATCATTTTTAATTCCGGGAACTCCTTCATCACCGGTTTTTCGAAATCATTTTTCAAATCATCTTTCCAGGTTGTAATGGGCTGTTTGATAATTTCTGTTAAAGATTTTTCAGGGACCGAAGGTTTTAGTTGAGAAAATGCCCAGGCAGTATCAATATGAATATCGGGATGAACAAAAAAGAAAGAATAGGATGACAGGCTTATTTTTACAGGTTCCAGTATTTCTCCTCTGCCGGAGGCAAAACAAGGTTTATTGATGATAAAGAACGGGCAATCGCTACCTAACTGTAATGCATAACCGATAAGTTGTTCATCGGATAAACCCAGGCAAAATTCTTCATTTAATAATTGCAGCATGAAAGATCCGTCAGAAGAACCTCCACCTAAACCGGCACCTGTCGGGATATTTTTATATAGAAAGAATTTGATCAAAGGAAGATCGGGAAAATCCTTTTTCAATAAATCATAGGCTTTTACGCAAAGATTTTTTGATGTTTCGCCGGGAATCGGCAATCCCAAAAAATGATGTTCAAATGAATTGGAAGGAATGATTTCAAGGATATCATTCAACGGAACAGGATAAAAAATACTTTCAATATCATGGTAATTGTCTTCACGTTTGCGGGTAACATGTAATCCGAGATTGATCTTACAATTGGGGAAAAGAATCACTTAATACCCGTTTGAATGTTGAGAATATTCGAAAGCAATTTATTAACGCAATCTTCTGCGGCTGTTTATTTCGTCGCGGATAGCAATAGCCCTGATATAATCTTCCTGCTCCAATACTTCAGTTAATAAGGTGTTTAATTCTTCGAGTGATAATGCATTCAGGTCTTCACGGGGAGAGCTTGTTGATTCTGTAGTGGTAACTGTTGCTTTTTTCTTTTTTGAAGAACTGTCTTCCATTAAAATACCGGCGCTTTCCAGGATATGTTCGTAAGTGTAGATCGGGCAACCAAAACGAACAGCAAGTGCAAGCGCATCGGAAGTACGTGAATCAATTTCTACCGTATCATGTTCACTAAAACAAACCAATTTCGAATAGAAAATACCTTCCTGCAGGTCGCAGATAATTATCTCCTGCAGATCGATATTGAAAGCACTCATAAAATTTTTCATCAGGTCGTGCGTGAGCGGCCGGCTGGGATGCATCTTTTCCAATGCTACGGCAATGGCCTGTGCCTCAAAGCCGCCGATAACGATCGGAAGGCGCCTCAAGCCATTCACTTCGCCAAGCACCACGGCATAAGAATGCGTTTGTGTAATGCTGTGCGACAATGCCACTATTTCCAGTTCTATTTTTTTCATAAATGATGCACGAAACTAAGGCATTTTATCCAAAAAAAACGGTTGAAAAATCAACCGTTTTATAGAAAAAGTTCAATTAAAAATGAGAGGTTTATGCTACGCCTTTTAATTTTTTTACAGCTTCGATGATTTTCGGCACTACTTCAAATGCATCGCCCACGATCCCATAATCTGCCGCTTTGAAAAAAGGAGCTTCGGGGTCTTTATTGATCACTACAATGATCTTACTTCTGTTAACTCCGGCAAGGTGCTGGATAGCACCGGAAATACCGATTGCAATATAAAGATTTGGTGCAATGGCAATGCCTGTTTGCCCGACGTGCTCATTATGGGGGCGCCAATGCGCATCTGCAACAGGCCGGCTGCAAGCTGTTGCAGCACCGAGTAATTTTGCAAGTTCTTCGATCATTCCCCAGTTTTCGGGTCCTTTCAATCCGCGTCCGCCGCTTACTACAATATCGGCTTCCGTCAATGGAACTTCACCCGATGCTTTAGTAGTATTTGAAACTTTTATTTTTGATGCATCCACAGAAACATTTAAAGCAATAACCTCTGCAGTTCCTTCTCCAAAAGTAACAGGATAGGAGTTAGGGTTTATGGAAATAATTTTTACCGCAGTGCTCAATGAAATATTAGCAAATGCTTTTCCGGAGAAAACAGTTTTCTTAACTGTAAAACCATTGGAAATATCCGGCAATGCAATTGCCCCGGCTACTAACCCTGCTTTTAAACGTGCTGATAAACGTGGTGCAACTGCTTTGCCTGTTACCGTATTTGAAAAAATTACAACCGATGCATTTGATGCAGTTACAGCTTCTGCAATTACTTTGGCGTATACCTGCGCATCAAGATGATTCAGTTGCTCGTTGCCGGCCTGGTGGACTTTTTTTACTCCGTATTTTCCGAGAGATGTAAGATCTTCGGTTACTGTTCCCAGTAAGATGGCTTCTGCAGAAGTGCCTGTAAGTTCAGCCACCTTTGCTCCATAACATAAAGCTTCTAAGGAAGATTTTTTTATGTGCCCGTCTGCATGATCTATAAATATTAAAACGCTCATGTAATTAATAATTTAAAATTGAC
>DATGIX010000159.1:0-9176 GCA_035295505.1 Puia sp.
TTATTTCTCTATTTTTCCTCTAAAACTAAAATCTTACATTAGCATAATACAACTACCATAAAACCATCCTTAGATGATTACGGGAATCATTGGATTTGCACTGATTGTTGCTAATGTTATTATTTCATACCGTGGTTTCACCAGCGAGATTTTTTTTGAGCGATATAAATTTGAAGTAGAGAAGATTGTTTTATACAAAGATTATAAACGAATTCTTACTTCCGGTTTTTTGCATGTGAGCTGGCTGCATTTATTTTTCAATATGTTCAGCTTGTATGCATTCAGTGGGCTTGTCGAAGCTACGCTAGGTCCTTTAAAATTTATCATCATTTATTTTGTAAGTCTGGTTGGCGGAAATCTTCTTTCATTGTTAGTTCACAAAAACGATCCTGAATATAGCTCGGTTGGCGCATCCGGCGCAGTATGCGGAATCATGTTTGCTTCCATTGCATTATTTCCGGGAATGAGCATAAGTTTCTTCGGATTATTATCATTGCCAAGCTGGATCTATGGAACACTGTTCATCGCATTTTCTATTTATGCCATCAGGTCGGGAAAAAATAATATTGGTCATGAAGCTCATTTGGGTGGAGCGCTGATTGGAATGCTCATCGCGTTGCTCATGCAGCCGTCCGCATTCGTAGAAAATTATATTACCATTCTATTAATAATTGTGCCGAGCATCGTTTTTATTTATCTGATTATTACACGCCCTTACATTTTGTTTGTTGACAATTTATTTTATAACGAGCATAAAAATTATTATTCCATAGATCATAAGTATAATCAGGAAAGAAATCACAACCAGCAGGAGATTGATAAAATACTTGATAAAATAAGCAGAAAAGGAATGAAAAGCCTGACAAAAAAAGAAAGAGACACGCTAAAAGAAAATTCAAAGAAAATATGATAGCAAAACAATTCGCTCTGCATCTTGCATCGAATTCTCTGCAAAATATTTTCAAAATCATTTCACAACGGGAAATGAAGAGATGCGCAACCTTGCAGCGCCCATTGGTATCAATTCAATTGTCTGTTCATTCGTTGTGACTGCTACAGGGCTTTGAGGAAGTGTATCGCATAAGCCATGACTATCTAATGTCCATTCTGGAATAATTTTTCCTTTCGCTTTTATAATAAGCGGAACTGCACTTTGTACAAAAGGAAAATCATTTGCCGGCCATTCTTTTTTAATGACTTCAAACTGATCTGCCAGCGATTTATTATTTAATACCAATCCATAATTCCACATGCTTGCAGGATAAATTTCATAAGATGGCCATTTGGATGGATCTGCTGTCGCCTGCCATTTAGCTTCATGCAATGCAGATTTTTTGCTGTCCATTTGCTTATATACTTCATCAATCTTCAAAGAGAAAGTGAGTGGCCCATAATTGATGCTCACACTGTTTTTATTTTTCTGCCATTCCATAATAGCTATATGCATGGGAAGCACCAATTCGATTGCGTCCCCATCCTTCCATTCATTTTCTAATCGCACATAATTATTTGCTTTTGCATCAACATTTATTTCTTTTCTATTCAGCAAAATCTTTGCTCCTTCGCACCATCCGGGAATGCGCAAATAAATTGGGAAACCAATATTTGCGCTCGTGTTCACTTTTATTTTCACATGATCATCAAAAGGATAATTTGTCGTCTGCTCCAACATCACTGTTTTTCCATTACCTACTTTTGCAGTAACGGTGCTACTATTATATAAAATGTCTGCTATTCCATTATCAGGTGTCGCCATCCACAAGTGTTCAGCATAATAAGGCCAGCCCTGCGCATGATTGTGCTGACAACATCTGCTGCTGAATGGATTCATCATCAAATAGGGTCCGTTATTTTCAATGGCAGGCGCATGATTTTTACTATCGCTGATTACCATATTTGGCGCAGTTAGATAGCGCAATCCTTTGAAATCAGGCATTACTGCCGCAGGATAAGTATTGAAAGCTACATCTTCACAATTATCAGCCCACATCGGATCTCCGGTGATGCCTGTGAGAATTTCATCTGAAGACATTTGTTCCACCATCCCACATGTTTCAACAGCCTGTCTGGGATCATCAAAACCTTTTCGCGCATTTTCATCTGCACCAAACATTCCACCGGGAACTTGTCCGTATAAATTTCTGATCAGATAAAAATCATTATAAGTTGCATTCAAAAAAGAACTGTCTTTTGATTGCATGAAATAAGTTGCAGGTTCTCTGAAACATTGCGCAACATTTACATTGTGCCAATTGGGCAAATTGTTTTGCTGCGACCAGTTGGCTGTGTTTTTATGAATCTTTTCTGCAAGCGTCAATAGCCATTTTTCGCCTGTGTGATTGTAAAGCCAATAAATACTATAAAGATTATCTCCGCCCCTGCTGTTCTCCCAATAAATTTTTAATAGTTTCTCATCAGGCACTGTTGATTGCCATTTGAAATATTTTGTCATAAATGGAATCACTCTTGCATCATTGCAATATTCATAATAAGATTGCATGCACCATAGCATGATCATATTCGGCCATAGATCTGGTGAGCTTCCGCTATTTTTTTGAAAATTGCTATCCACTATGCTCGGTCCGAAATAACCATTTGTCTGCTGGCTTTCAAAAACTTTATCAAGCCACAATCTTGTTTCGGCAATTATTCTTTTATCGTTCAAAATGTAACCAAGATCACCGTAGCCTTTCAGCCAATAAGGAACTTCTTCCCATCCATGATCACCTTTCCCATTTCCACTGAACCATGCATTATTGTTCTTATCAAGCCATGCACTGATATTTCCTAATTGCCCGGTTAATCCATCACGTTGCAATTCAAGATATTTCAAAGCCCACCCTTTCGGGACAATACTTCCGACCGGCAACTTGATAAAGTATAATGGAGTTAATGGCTGCTTGTTACTAACATAAAATTTATTTGAAGTAAGCGTTGATGGTTTTTTGACAACGCTCACATGCAAACTATTTTTCTGAGCCTCCATGTTGTAAAAAATAAAAACGGCAATCGCTGTTATTAATATTCGTTTCATATTCGTAATTCCTGAAATAAAATTTGCAAGAAATAATTGTTTAAACTTAATTGTTTTTGCTGAGTTGACAACTATTTTTCTTCTGTCCGTTTATTAATTTGAAAATCAACTTAAAGATGTTGAGTTTAAAATATTTTCGTAATCGTGCTATCTGTTTTTCGTAAAATCACGAGCCTGTGAATGTGTGAATTTTAACATTTTAAACAAGCCTTTTTCACATTGTATTTTCTGATTTCAGCGTTTATATTGCACAACCAATTTTCAAATGAAAAAACTTATTCTCAGCCTGATATTAATCCCCTTTGCCGGCGAGGCAGGCCTGAATTCTTTTCATGCATCATCCACAGTTTTAGTGGAAGCCAGATCTGGAGAATGGCCGATCACTTTGGAAAAGGCGATCGAACAATCACGGTCTCCATATTTTCTTCAATTCAGAGATGAACAGGTTTTGACAGGCGTGTTATTGGACACACTTCCGTTCACCAATATGGAGCAATTAAAATATTTCGAACAAGCACTTTCAGTTTTGAAAAACGGCTCTAACGGAGACATCGCAAAATTCACAGACTATTCTATTAAAAAAACAAAATCAAAAGCAGATGGCACCTGGTATATATTAAGATACAAATGGGGATTGACCAATTTTCAACAGCGGGAAGCAGACACATTAATCAGCACCATAAAAAAGTTATAATTAAATCAATTTTGATTTACTTTTTTTTAACGTTTAAAAGCAAGCCAATACAAAATAGATTTTGAAACAACTCGTTTTTAATAAAGAACTATTTAAGAAATAAATATTTTTTTTGACACTCAAATATTCAAACACCTAAAAAACAATACTGACATGAAAAAACTTGTTTTGATAGCACTGTTCATGCCTTTCATTGCAAAAGCACAATTCAAAATCGTAAACACAGCAACTATTAACCTGCTCGAATTGCGCCAGGGAACATGGCCGATCACATTACAAAGAGTAACAAAAGAATCAGACACTACTTATGTTCTTTTATTCCGCAACGAGCAATTTCTGGACGATGTTGTAATGACAACTTTTCGCTTTAAGGATATGGAGCAATTGAAATATTTTCAAAAAGGTTTAACTGCATTGAAAGGTGGTTCTACAGGAGATGTAGCCAAATACAAAGATTATACTATCAAAAGAGTGGATCTAAAAAAAGAAGGCGCATGGTATGTGCTGAATTGCAATGATGGTTCTATAACAAACTTTCAACAATCCGAGGCCGATAAAATTATTGCAGCTATTATCACTTTATAATCTTATATCATAATTTCGGCCGGTATTTTTCCGGCCGAAATTAATGCTGTCCTTATCTTTTATATTTCTCTGGTTAATATTCTCTCTGCACTAAAAATTCTGCAAGTTCCTGCAATGGCTTTTTTCTTGATGAAAGAACTGCGATATCTTCAAGATGCTTAAAAGCAGCATTCACAAATTTTTCTTTCAGCTCCTTAGCCCATTCATCAACACCGCACGATTTAAAAACAGCAATCATCTTTTCCACTTTATCAGAGCTGTTTGATTTCATTAAGCTGTCAATCTCCTTTATCTGCGAATCATTTGCAACTTCTAATGCTTTAATAAGCAGGAAAGTTTTTTTATTCGCAAGAATATCGCCGCCAACTTGCTTGCCAAATTTCATCGGGTCGCCAAATGCATCCAGATAATCATCCTGTACCTGAAATGCAAGTCCAAGATTTTTTCCAAACTCATATAAGTGTTGCTGATTACCATCTCCTGCACCACCGATAATACTCCCGATTTGCAAGCTGCCAGCAAGCAGTACAGATGTTTTCAGCTTGATCATATTTTCATATTCTTCAAACAAAACTGATTCGCGATTTTCAAAATCCATATCAATCTGCTGTCCTTCGCAAACTTCTTTTGCCGTTTTATTAAAAACGTGAATGATTTTTTGCAGATGAGACGACTGTACTTTATTCAGATAATCATATGCAACTACCAGCATCACATCGCCGGAGAGCAACGCAGAAGACGAACCATATTTTTCATGAACGGTTTGCATGCCACGCCGAAGCGGAGCTTTGTCCATAATATCATCATGAATCAATGTGAAATTATGAAACAGCTCAATTGCAGTTGCAGCATGCCATGCATCATCATGAATATTATCAAACATTTCGTTTGCCATCAGGCACATTACCGGGCGAACACGCTTTCCACCGAGTGAAAGAAAATAATCTGCAGGCTCATACAAATTTTTAGGTTGCTGAGGGAAATGTTTTGTTGAAAACCTTTCTGCAAATTCTTCTGCCAGTTCTTCGAATGAATGCATCGATGAAATTATTTTAGCGAAGCGGTGAATGGTCAATGGTGAATAGGCAATGTTCAATTTTGAATGCCGAATAAACACCGATTGATATTAAAAAAAAATTCCTGCATTCATTATTGACTATTCACCACTCACTACTCACTATTTATGATTTTTTATTTTCTTTTTCTTTTTTTCATCAACTTCAATATCGTCTTTTGTGCTTGATGAAATCACCCACTCATAATCAAGCTGGCGCTTCGCTAAATTAGCTGACACTACCTTGATGGTGATTTTATCGCCCATGCGAAACGTTCGCCCACTCCTCCGTCCTGTCAAACAATATTCTCCTTCAATCAATCTGAAGTCATCATAATCCATCAGGCTGTTTAAGCTCACGAGACCTTCGCATTTATGCAAAACCGTTTCCACCCAAAAACCAAATGAAGCAACGCCACTAATCACTCCTTCAAATTCTTCTCCCAGAAAATTGCTGAGATATTCAACTTGTTTATACTTATTTGCAGCACGCTCGCTTTCCATCGCAGCACGCTCACGCTCGCTTGAATGTTTACATTTCGTATCCATCTTTTTATCTGCTTCAATTTTTCCATTGAGGCACTCTTCCAAAATGCGATGCACCATCACATCAGGATAGCGGCGAATCGGCGAAGTGAAATGACAATAATGTTCGAAGCCCAAACCATAATGACCGATATTTTCAGATGTGTACACAGCTTTCGCCATCGTGCGTATGCCTAATTGCTCAAGTACATGCTGCTCTGGTTTTCCCTGAACATCTTTTAACATCTGATTAAAAGATTCTGCAATTTTTTGTGGTGTTTTCGTATCAAATTCATGCCCGTATTTTTTTGCAAATGCAATAAATGGCAATAGTTTTTCTTTATCGGGAGTATCATGCACACGATAAGGAAAAGGAACAGGTTTCTTGTTCAATTTTATTTTTGAAACATATTCTGCAACTGTTCTATTTGCAAGCAGCATAAATTCTTCAATCAACTGATGCGCTTCTTTGCTTTCTTTTACAACCACTCCAACGGGCTTTCCTTTTTCATCCAATTTAAATCTTACTTCAGTTGATGAAAAGTTGATTGCACCTTTTTTGAAACGCTGTTTGCGCATGCGCTGCGCGAGGTCATTTAAAATAAGCACTTCATCTTTATGAACTCCTTCTTTCTTCTCAATGATTTCCTGCACTTCTTCATAGGTAAACCGATGGTCAGAATGAATCGCAGTTTTCCCAAGCCAATAATGTTTTATTTCAGCTTTATTGGTCATTTGGAAAATAGCAGAGAAAGTGAGCTTATCTTCATGTGGCCGCAACGAACAAAGTTCATTTGAAATTCTTTCAGGCAACATCGGGTTCACTCTATCGGGAAGATACACCGATGTTGCTCTTGCATAAGCTTCTTTGTCAAGCACAGAATCTGTTTCGAGATAATGGCTTACATCTGCAATATGAACACCAATTTCATACACATCATCCTTCAATTTTTTAATTGAAACCGCATCATCAAAATCTTTTGCATCAAGCGGGTCAATGGTAACAGTGAACACATCACGGATATCTTTACGTTTGCTAATCTCATCTCTTGAAATCACATCCGGCAAACGCTCTGATTCTTCAAGCACATTTTCAGGAAAGAAAACCGGAAAGCCTGCTTCGAGCAAAATCTCTTTCATCGCTTTATCGTTCTCATCATCTTTATTCATCACTTCAATCACTTCGCCTTGCGGCTTTTTGTTCTTTTCCCATTCCGTGATTTTCACAATCACTCTGTCATTGTCTTTTGCTCCATTCAATTTTGAAATCGGAATGAAAACATCCGGCATTGGCTTGTCTGTTTCTGCAATAAAAAAAGCGAATGATGCGCTTAATTCTATGCGCCCCAAAAATTCTGTTTGCTTTCGTTCTACCACTTCAGTAATTCTTCCCTGCAACCGACCGCTTTTTGTGTGATTGTTTATTATTTCAATGCGCACGGTATCTCCGTGCAATGCAGTATTGAAGTCGTTGGGGCGGACCAATATATCCTGCTCTCTGTTTTCAATTGTCACGAAGCCCATTCCTGAACGTGTTACATCTAACACTCCTTTTGACAAATAGGATGAGCTATGGTCTTTCTTTTTATTTTTTATTTTTTTGTGAGACATTAATCTTTGTACTTGTTTTTAAAATTTGTAATAAATCCTGTTATCATATGATTGAATTTTTTTTCTTCATCAAACAAAAACTTCGGCTCAATCGGCAATACATAAAATGGCAAGTGAGCAAGTTCCTGCTGAAATTTCACCAGGCGGACAGCATCTTTTTCCGTGGTCAAAATTATTTTATTATGCGCTTTTATTTCGTTGAACCTCCTCATGATTTCATTCAGGTCATCAATGGTGAAAATATAATGGTCGCTGTATGAAATCTCGTAATAAATATTCGAATTGTTCAGTAAATATTTTTTCAACTGTTCAGGATTCGCAATTCCTGTCACTAACAAAACTTCTGTTTTTTCATTGATTATGTACGCGCTTTTATTGATGATGTGATAAGCATTGCCATACTGAATCGTTGAGAAGAAAACATTTTGTCTCGCAAGCGGGTCAATTTCGCGGATGATTCTCATCTTTTCAGTAGTCGTCAAATCACGTTTGCATTTTGTGACGATGATAATATCTGAACGTTTGTAGCTCCGCTTTTCATCACGCAAATCGCCCGTTGGCAAAAACCAATCGCGTGTGAAAAGATTATTATAATCAGTGAGTAAAATATTCAGCCCGGCTCTCACGCTTCTGTGTTGAAATGCATCATCCAGAATAATCGCTTTTGTTCCCGGCTTGTCGTGAAGCAATTGAGGAATCGCCACAATCCGCTCCTCACCTACTGACACCGCCACATCAGGAAATTTTATATGGAACTGCATTGGCTCATCGCCAATATCAAGCGCTGTGGAGCTTTCATTCGCAAGTGCATAACCTTTTGTTTTTCTTTTATAACCTCTGCTCAGCACTGCCACTTCGAAATCTGCTTTTAAATTTTTGATCAGATATTCAACCATCGGCGATTTGCCGGTTCCACCTACCGCAAGATTTCCAACACAAATTATCGGAAGGTTGAATGATGACGACGCGAGAATATTTCTGTTATAACACCAATTGCGGATGGAAACTATCAGACCGTAAATGAGCGAAAGCGGAAATAAAAGAATCCTTATTGGCTTTAGCAATGGGAAATTAAGATTCATAAATACTATTCAGTGCGGAGCCGCGGCAAAGGTACGTTTTATATTTATAACCGCTGAAAACCGGCTTTGTTATAATAATTGTAATAATCGCGATTTGATGGACAATGCCTGTTGAGCAATAAATGCTTTATCAATTTTTTCAGAATAAGGAATGGAGCAAATCTTCGGAAAACCGCTCCAGTTCATAATTTCATCCTCATAGCTCAAATATTGGTCATTGAAGACCCAGCCGATGACATCAATATTATTTTGCCTGCAAACCATTGAAGTTAATAAAGAATGATTAATGCTCCCCAAATAATTGCGGCTCACTAAAATCACTTTCGCTTGCAATTTTTTAATAAGGTCTATCACAAATTCTTTCTCATTCAGAGGCACCATCAAGCCTCCCGCACCTTCAATGATAATGTGCGAACTTAGGCCAACTTCCTCATTCCTTATTCCTAATTTCTTATTTCTAATTCCTTCAAATTCTTTTTTCACAAAACCCAAATCAATCCTCACTCCTTCCTCACGGGCAGCAATATGCGGAGATGCAGGTAATTTTAATTTATAAGCTTCAGGATGAATCTTACTTTCATTATAGCTGAG
>DATGIX010000160.1:0-24063 GCA_035295505.1 Puia sp.
CTGAGCTCCATCACAAAAGATTTTCTGGATGTATTGATTGGTGCTAACTATAAAACCTATCGGTTGAATTCTCAGGGAGCTATTTTTGCTGATTCAACAGGGCCATTCAATGTTACTCAATACGGCGCGTTCGCACAATTAAGCAAAAAAATAGGGGATGTTTTAAATTTAACTGCTTCAGGCAGGTATGATAAAGCAGATAATTTCACAGGCCATTTCACGCCACGGATAACTGCTGTAGTCAAGCTGGCTGAAAATAATAATCTCCGGTTCTCTTATCAAACTGCTTATCGCTTCCCAAGCAATCAACAGCAATGGATCAACCTTGAAGTGGGCAGCACACTCTTAGTGGGCAGCAATTCTAATTTTATCGACTATCTGCACCTTCAATCAAATCCATTATATGATGCACAAAGTTATTTAGCTGGTCAGGCTGTGCTTGTGCCATTCCCTACGGTAAAACCGGAATCTGTTTCTTCATTTGAAGCTGGCTACAAAGGGTTGATGATCGACAATAAATTACTGATTGACATTTATGGATATTATGGACAATATCAAAATTTCCTTAGCCGAACAAATACTGTGCAGGTTACAAATGGAAAGGCGATAACAGATCCAACAGCGATCGTCAGGAATATTTCTGTAGTTATTAATGCGCCAGGTAATGTAAAAACTTATGGATTTGGTTTTAGCGCTGACTATCGACTGCCGCATAATTTTGTTATCGGAGGTAACATAGCATCGGACAACTTAACAGATGTGCCTGCAAATTTTGTGGCTTACTTTAACTCGCCAAAATATAAGGCCAATGCAAATTTTGGGAACACTGGTTTTGGTCCTAAAAAATTATTAGGCTTTAATGTGGCATACAGATGGCAGCAAGGGTTTTATTATCAGGGAGATTTTGCTAACGGAAACCTTCCTTCGGTTCAAACTTTAGATGCGCAAATAAGTTTGAAACTTCCTAAAACAAAATCAATCATAAAACTCGGGGCAAATAATTTATTGAACCAATATTATTATAACGGGATAGGAAATTCACAAATCGGTGGCTTATATTATGTAAGCTTTGGCTATAATGTTTACTAATTTTTTCCTGTCTTAAATTATAAAATTAAAACTTGTTATAATGAAAAATATATATAATAAAGTAAGCTTATCATCCCTGATTTTTTTATCTGCTCTTTTATTTTTTGTATCGTGCAACAAACAACCCGAGCAGTTACCTCCAATAACTCCTCCAGCTTATCCAACCGGGACGGGTATCGCAGCTACGCTTGCGGCTAATCCTGATTATAGTTTTTATAGTGCATTGATTGCAAGAGCAGGATTGGCAGAAACTTTAAATGACAATAAAAAAACATTTACATTATTTGCTACTGATAATACCGGAATGAAAATTTTTGTGAATGCAGCTTCGGGCGGCGCAGTTCCTCTTAATGCTCCTGATGCAACTTTTCTTGGTTTCATCAGCACTGTGTTGCCGGTATCAAGTGCAATAGGTATCGTAAATTATAATACAGTTGGGCAACAGTTTAAAGCAGCATCGATCGGCACTTCATTCCCGAACTTTCCGTTGCCAAGCGAAATAATATTGGATTCAGTACAGTCTTTTGTTAGGCTGCCTATTTTCCCTGTAGTGGGCAATCCATATTCGTATGTAAATAATATTCCGATTACTTCAGTGGATATGGCTGCATCAAATGGGGTCATTCATACAACATATACAATTGTTGCTCCGCCTCAGGCAACATTGAAAGATATGATTGCTGCAGAAGCTAATCTTTCTTATTTCAGAGCGGCAGTTGCACGTGCAGACAGCGGTTCAGTCGGGCTGAATAAGTTTGATTCATTATTGGGATATGGAGTCACGAATATGACAGTGCTTGCACCTAATGATGCTGCCTTCCAACAATTGGTTTATGGTTTGGTTTACTCGCAGGTTTACGCGCAGGTGTATGCACAGGTTTATGCTTTGACAGGGGACACTACTATTGCAAAAACTCAGGCAAATGCTCAAGCAGGTGGTTATGCAAATGGAGCTGTCGCTTCCGGCCCCGCATTTTTTAGCACTAATAATGTTTCAACTGCATTGGTCAAAGGAATTCTCGCTTATCATTTTCTTGCTTCAAATACAAGCGGAGCATACATACCTGATATAAGAGTATTCTCTGTGAACTTTCCCACAACGCCTGGATTTTTTGTAAAGACATTAGTCAACAGCAGTGTTGCAGTGCATCCGGGAATATTGGCTTCGCCAACTTTCACAGGACCGGTTGTAACAGGATTGAAATTTACGGGCTATGGAACTTTCCCGTCTGGAGGAACTCCTTATACCAGCCCGGCGGCCAATGCTGTTAAGCTTGATAATCATGGAGCGAATGGAGTATATTATATTATTGATGCGGTTCTGCTTCCGCAATAATAAATTTTAAATAATTTCGGTTATTGATGACTGTTACAGAAGCCATCCGAAAATTTCAGGATGGCTTCTGTGATTTAAAAGTTGCTCTGCTAGCTACTGGCCACTTTCTTACACATTAAACCTGAAATGCATTACGTCTCCGTCTTTCACCACATATTCTTTTCCTTCAATGCGCAACTTTCCATTTTCTCTGCATGCAGCTTCTGATCCATATTGAATGTAGTCGTTATAAGCAATCACCTCAGCCTTGATAAAACCTTTTTCAAAATCAGTGTGGATCACGCTTGCAGCCTGTGGCGCTTTCCATCCTTCATGAATCGTCCATGCACGCACTTCCTGAACACCGGCAGTGAAGTAAGTTTGCAAGCTGAGCAATTGATAAGTTGAACGTATTAATTTATTCAGTGCAGGTTCTTTCATTTTATATTCTTCCATGAACAATTGCTGATCAGCAGGATCTTCTATTTCTGCAATTTGTGCTTCAATGGAATTGTTCATAACAATCACCTGAGCATTTTCATCAGCCACTGCTTTTATTAATGTTTCTGAAAATTTATTGCCTGTATGCATGCTTGCTTCATCAACATTGGCAACATATAAAACAGGTTTGTCAGTCAATAAAAAAAGATCAGCAACTGCAGATTTTTCTTCTTTGCTCAAATTCAATCCGCGAATGCTTTTGCCTTGTCCTTGTTCAAGATATTCTTTGCATTTTTTCAGCACTTCAAATTCTGCTTTTGCTTTTGCATCGCCGCTCTTTGCTAATTTTTCTGTTCTTCCATATTTTTTATCAATGCTTTCAAGATCTTTCAACTGAAGTTCTGTGTCGATGATTTCTTTGTCGCCAACAGGATTAATAGCGCCTTCATCACGCAAAATATTTTCATCTTCAAAACAGCGGATCACATGAACGATGGCATCCACTTCGCGGATGTTTGCTAAAAATTTATTGCCCAATCCTTCGCCTTTACTGGCGCCTTTCACCAGGCCGGCAATGTCTACAATTTCAATTTGAGTTGGAACAGTGCGGTTTGGTTTCACGAGTTCTGCAAGCTTATCAATCCTTTCATCAGGAACGTTCACTAATCCAACGTTTGGCTCGATGGTGCAAAAACGATAATTGCTTGCTTGTGCTTTGGCGCTATTGCTTACTGCATTAAATAAAGTTGATTTTCCTACATTCGGTAATCCTACAATTCCTGCTTGCAAACCCATGCTTTATAATTTTTTTGAGCCGCAAAGTTAATCACATTTCAGTTACGCTGTGAACAAAGAAATTATTGAGCCGAGTGCTATTTTCATTATTTTTCACCATTAATTTTCATCAGACTATCATTTCATTATGGCTTTAAATTTTATATGGATAGCATTTTTTCTGATTGCTTTTGTTGTGGCTCTTGTAAAGCTGGTTGCGTTCGGAGACACGAGTATTTTCAAAACGATTATTGATGGCGTGTTTGATGCTGCTGGCTCTGGCGTTCAGATTTCTTTTGGCTTAATTGGTGTGATGTCGCTTTTTCTTGGGTTTATGAATATTGGAGAAAAGGCAGGAGCAGTGAGTTTTTTATCAAGGATAGTGGGACCTTTTTTCAATAAACTTTTTCCTGAGGTTCCGAAGAACCATCCTTCTATCGGTCACATGATGATGAATTTTTCTGCTAATCTTTTAAACCTTGATAATGCAGCAACACCGTTTGGTTTGAAGACGATGCAAAGCTTGCAGGAATTGAATCCTGATAAAGAAACTGCATCCAATTCTCAGATCATGTTTATGGTGCTGCATGCATCCGGATTAACGCTTATCCCTATCAGTGTGATTGCGCAACGTGCGATCATGAAATCAGGCGATCCGACTTTGATTTTTATCCCGTGCATGATTGCAACCTTTGTTGCTACTGTTACAGGATTAATAGTTGTATCTATCAAACAAAAAATAAATCTTTTCAATCCTGTTGTTATTGCATGGATTGGTGGCATCAGCATCATGATCGGTTTGTTGATTTATTATTTCAGGACACATCCTGACAAGATTGATAATTTTTCAAAGCTGGTGAGCAATGGGCTGATACTGATTTTATTTATTGCTTTTATTCTTGGCGGATTGATTAAAAAGATAAATGTGTATGAAGCATTTATTGACGGAGCGAAGCAAGGATTTGAAGTAGCTGTAAAAATAATTCCTTTTCTTGTCGGAATGTTAGTTGCAATTAGTGTGCTGCGCAATTGCGGTGTGTTTGATTATATTATCCAAAGTTTCACATGGCTCTTTGGTTCATTGGGAATCAATACTGATTTTGTAAAAGCATTGCCAACAGCATTGATGCGCCCTTTGAGCGGAAGCGCATCAAGAGCAATGATGATTGACACGATGAAACAATATGGTGCTGATTCATTTCCTTCATTGGTTTCAGGTGTGATGCAAGGATCGTCCGATACTACTTTTTATATTGTGGCGCTTTATTTCGGATCTGTCGGCATAAAGAAAACAAGATATGCAGTTCCTGCGGCATTGCTTGCCGATTTAGCTGGCGTTACTACGGCTATTATTATTTCTTATTTATTTTTTCATCACGGTTAGCGTAGCTCCTTTAATGAAGATTAGTGTAACATACATGCATATACGTAATATTGAAAACAAAGAATCCGACACTTTCATTTTTATTCTCAAAAGAACATTATTACTTGTTTGATTTACTAAGTTGTAAATGAAACGATATGTCACATTAACCAACGGTTAAGAATTGGGGTGCCTTTTTAACCACAGCTTAACCGTGCGTGGCCATACCTTCGGAATTGCTACTCTATTAATAACTTCAAAAGCATAGTTATGAGAAACACATACACTAAGTGCATCATTATTGTTGCATTGTTCGCCGCTATTCTATCGGGTTGTAAAACGATCAATCCCGGTGAAGTTGGTTTTGTTATTAGGAAGGGATATATAAAACCAGGCATTTTAACGCAAGGCCGTCATCACTACAATTTTTTTACTTCAAGAATTGTCAAATTTAATACGCGCATCACTGAATTTACTACTGTTATGAGTCCGCCAACAAAAGAGGGGCTGGAGGTAAAAGTGGATCTCACAGTCTTATATCATATCAAACCTGAAGCTGCGCCTAATATATATACCAATGTTGGAACTGATTACGGGAAAAAAATTGTTGTCAATAATTTTATGGCAATAGTGAGGGAATACACGATGACTTATACGGCAATTGATTTGCTGAATGAAAGAGAGACCATCGAAAAAAACATTGAGGACAAATTAAGAATGTCAATTTCTCCTTATGGAATTGTTTTAGACGATGTGCTGGTGAAAGATATTGATATGCCTGCAGAAGTGCTTCATGCCATTGAAAACAAGGCGAAAGCAGAGCAAATAGCGAAACAGAAAACACTCGAGTTGCAGACAAAGCGTGAACAGGAAGATTTTGATATCGAGACAAAAAAGAAAGAACTAAAGTTTGAAATTGAAAAACAAAGAAATGATTCTTTGATGATGCAGATCGAAGCAAACGCAATTAAGAATTATCAGAACATTATTAATCCATCGCTGACAGATCGAATATTGAAATTTAAAAGTATTGAAGTAACAAAAGAACTTGTAAAATCTCCGAATGCAAAAGTTATTATAACAGACGGAAAATCGGTGATGGTGAATAATGTTGGAGATAAATAGATTACAGGCCTTGATAAACAAAATAATTATTTAAATGTAAACCTTGCGCTTACAGCAAATGCGTCCGGCACAAAATTGATTCCCGGAAGAATATCTAATTCTGGTTTCCAGTCGAGCGATAAATTGATGGGCGCATTTTGAAACTTGTAATCAAGACCTACGACTCCTGTTGGTCCTAAATATGTGTTGCCGCTCTGAAAACCAACATAAGCGCCGCCACCATAAAACCAGGTGAATGCAGGAACGTTGCCAATGAGCTGATGAATTTCGAACAAGCCACCAATGCCGAAACGTGTTGGCCCGAATGAAACGAGGCCTTCAAGTGCATTGCGTTCGTTCATAAAATATTTTACGCTCACGGAATTGCTCAAAGTCGGTGCGGCACTGCTGAGACGAATTCCGATAGCAACTTTATAATCCTGAGCAGAAAGATGGTTGAAAATTCCTGATGCTGTTATTAAAATAATCGCGAAGGTTATTTTGCGCATAAAAAAATTTATTGCCTTGGAACGAAAATAATGACAAAAGTATTAGAGCAATTGTGTTAGAACTTTCTTAATGTTTGAGTTTGTATCGCAGCAGCACTCAGGTGTAAAAGTATAATGAGTTCATGGTTGATAGCTTATAGCGGAAGAGGTCGCTTGTGTTTCATCGTTTAATAAAAAACTATTCTTCTTGAAATAACATTTAATAATGGCTTTAGACTATGAACTATTAACTAAGAACTTTCTCACTACTGCCCAAAAAGCTCATACTTCGTTTTTGGTCTTTTATCTTCCAGCCACTTGAAGTTTCGCAATCGCATTTCATCGAAATTCACTTTTTTAATTGGGTACATCGTTCCTTCGGCATCATTACGAAGAATCACTTTGTTCAATTCTCTGGTAATAAAAATCAGGTCGATCACATCAGCTTTTGATTGATTCACCCCGAAAAAAGCTTTGTCGTCATCCTGCGCATAATAAATGCTTTCTGCATTTCCTTTTGCACGAACATAATCAATCACGCCATCTTTAAAATAAACATTAATAGTTGTTCCCTTGAGCTGATTGTACAAATTGTCGCCCACTTTATTCACGACAAGTGCATTTTCGAAAACAAGCAGCCTGCTTGGCTTTTTATTTTTTGTAAAAAGATACATCGTGTCTCCGGTGATTTGTGTGCCATTTGCCCAAACAACAGGATTTGTGAAAAGCTGAAAAACTGAATCTTTCCCTGAATAAAATAAACTGTCAGCAATTCCCTGCAGCGAATCTGAAAAAATGCGGACATGATGATAACCTTGCAGATACCGGTTCACACTGTCATTCGAAGCAGCAACGGTGCTGATAGCCATTCGCTTTTTGACGGAATCCTTTTGCAGTGCAATATTTTTTGCTGAATCTATCTGTGATTCAGTGCTATCATTTTTCCTGTTGACAGCAAGATTATTTTTTGTTGAATCAAGATTTTTTCTGGCGCTGAGTGAATCAATTTTTGGCGGTGAAATATTAGTACTGTCTTTATTTTTCAGTTCTTTTATTCCAAGGGTATTAATAACGGAATCTTTTGGTGGAGGTTTTGCATTGATGCGCCGGCCTCGCCCTTTTTTAGGTTCGGGTTGTGGTTTCAAACTGATTTGCTCCGCAATAACGCCTCGTAAAAAAACAGAATCTGATATATCAATATGAGCTAATTCTGCACTGTCACTGATCCTTTTATTTTCTTTTGCGAGTTGTTCGCTAACTACGCGCAATGAATCGGCAATTCTTTTTTTCACAGTCCTGATGCTGTCGTTCCTGATGCTGTCTCTGATTCTTTGATGAGCTGCGATAACGCTATCATTATGCCTTCTGATGGAATCAGCAATCATCAGATCAGAAAGTTTTGCTGAGAATAAAGTATCTGCGGTGACATACAGAGAATCGTCTTCCTGTTTGATGATCATTAATGGGTTTTCGGTAGCGAAAAATGTATTAGCTTTTCTATCTGCAAGCAATCTGTTACCGAGCACAGAAACTTTTTCTGAATCATCCACAAAAACTGCATTGCCTGTTGCTAAACTAATGCCCGATACATCATCGAACTGAACATTATCTCCTGTAATTCTCTGCGTTCCTTGTCGGATAGTTGGCCGCTTTCCAAATCGTGCTTTGTGATTTTTCAAATCATAAATACCTTCTTTTGTATCGATGGTATTCCCGCTGCTGTCCTTTATATGCGTCATCATAATAAAAGTAGCGAGCTGTGATTTGGTGTTGTATAAAAGCGAATCTGTTTTTAAATCATAAGAAGGGTCTTTCAGGTAAACATTTTTTTTGAAATAAACATCTTTTGTCTCTGCATAATAAACACCTTCTTTGCTGGTGAGCACGCTTGTGCCATTGATCACTTTTCCGCCATTCACATAAGTGCCGATTTTTTGCTTCATGTCATATTGCATATCGTCTGTGAACAATGTGCCATTGCCATCAGTCATCTTCACGTTTTTCTGGAATATCACATATTTTTTATCAACGAAATATTTCATGTAGTCTGAAAAAATATTGGTGGTGTCCGAATCGTTGATATGAACTTTTCCAAAAGCTTCAATGATATTTTCTTTGTGGTTCATCACCACGCTGTCGCAATAGAAAAATGTTTTGTCTTCCTGCATTTTCACATTGCCGATAAGAGATTGAAATTTGGCGGAGTCTTTTGTTTCTTCTCTCAGTTTGTCTGCATGCCAGATATAAACTGTGCGCATGGTATCGCTGTCAGCAGACTTGAATTGAACAGGGATTTGCGCAAGCGCATAAAAATTTATAAACAGTAATGCAACAATGCCGAGAACAATGCGCTTCATTTTTAATTGCCCGGTTTAGAAGTCGAGTCGCTGATTGGGCTCATCAACGGGCCACTTTTGTCTTTGCGGCCAAACACAGAAATATTAACGTATCGTTTTGGGTGCATGCGAAGATCATCGAGCAATGTGTTCAGGCTGCGCGAAGTGCTTTCCAGGTTTTGATATAATTTTTTATCGTTCAATAATAAACCGATAGAGCCATTGTTGCTGTTTGCTTTTGCAACCACTTTATTCAATTCTTCCATGGTTGAATGAATGGATTCAACAGTTTCTTCAATTTTTGAATTGGCGAGTTTTGCTGTTGTTTTATTAAGGTTAGATAATGTTTCGTTGATGGATGAATTATTTTTTGAAAGATTTTTTGTGAAGGAGTCAACATTATTAAGAGACTTAGCAAGTGTCCCTGTTTGGTTGTTCAACATTTGTTGAAGCGATGCAGAAGAAACAGCAAGATTTGCGAGTATCGCGCCGAAATTATTTTTTGCTTTCGGATCAAACATTGAGCCGACTGCACCTACCAATGAATCCAATGATTTTAAAGTTCCGTTTAACTGACCCAGAACAGGATTAATACCATTTTCTACTTGCGCCAGCAAGCCAAGTTTTTCTCTTGTCATTAATGTGTCTCCATTTTGAACAAAATCAGTTCCGTCACCTTTGACAATAGCGATCACAGGTGAGCCTAATGGATTTGATTGAATTTCTGCAATAGAGTTTTTTGGGATATTAATATCTTTCTTCAGATTTATTTCCAGCAGCACCTGCTTCAAATCTTTATCGGTAGCCTGAATATCTGAAACATTGCCGACAAGGAAGCCATTAATTTTTACAGCGTTTGAAACTTCCACGCCATCCACGTTTTTGAAAGTTGCATAAATCTTTTTGCTGTGCTCAAAAATTTTTTTCCCTTTCAGAAAATTAAACCCAAGAATAAGCAGCGTGATGGATATGGCTGTCAGTGCGCCAATCTTTGTTTCATTAGAAATTTTCATTCATCGGCCGTTTTGTAAAAAATATTTGATGCAAGGTTATTTAAAATTCACTATAAAAATCCAAACAGGCAACAAATGTAGCAAAATTGTAAGGTGATGTTGAGAAGATGTCGTTAAAATAGTGAGTTGTGAATGGTGAATATATGTGGATTACTATTTCTGTTTAGTTGAGTCCGGCGAAGGTATAGCCCCGGATGCTGAAGATCTTGATCCTTCTGTTTGTTGTTTATAACGTTTAAGTGCATCAACAATGTTTGAAACAACTTCATTCTGTCCTTTTTCACTATTCAGATATTCTTCTTCCTCTTTATTGGTAAGATAACCGGTTTCAACCAAAACGCTTGGCATTCCTGTGGCTTGTAGCACCTGTATTCCTTTATCTCTCTGATAAACGCCTAAAGTGGTGCGGCCGGCTTTTGAAAACTCATCTATGATCATCTGGCCGAATATGGCACTTTTCTTAAAATATTTTTGTTCGTATAGTTGTGCGCGGATGATCCCCTCGGGCGATTTCACATCAAATTCCTGTCCCGTGGCGCCTGTGCTGTCTTCAAATTCGCCACCACCGTCTTCGCTGCTTTGGTTAATGGCATTTATTTTATCAGAACTTTTTTCTGCTTTCCATATTAACACGCTTGCTCCGATTCTCATGTTCTTCACCCAATACGACTCATAAATCGGAACAGTCACCATTTTTTTTCTTTTCTTTTTTCCTCTGCCCACATATTCCATTTTCTTTTTGTGGCCAATCACACGTTTTGCATAATAGCCACCTGCCGGCTGCGGTGTGGCATCGCAATGAATGCTGATGAAAAGATCGCCTTTAGCCTGGTTTGCGATTTGTGCGCGGCTGTGAAGGTCTTCTTTGAGCGTTGTTGCATTGTTCACGGGACCGGCAACCGTTCTTGTGTAAACAACTTTCACATCAGGCAATTCATTTTTGATTGCTTCACCAAGTTTCAAAGCAATATCAAGTGTCACGTCTTCTTCTTTTGAAATCAATCCTCTTGTTCCGTGAAAGGGGCCACCGTGGCCTGCATCTATTACCACCGTTTTAATAATTGGTGCTTTGGGGTTGCCGTTATTTTTGTTAATAAAAGAAAATGAACTTAGCGTTCCGATAACAATTAATAGTGCAGCCATTTTTTTCATCATGCTGTCTTAAATTTGAAGGTTAGTAATCTTCACAAAATCTTAATGGTGTAATAGCTATTTTTGTAACATTGCAAGCAGGTAAATAGTGCTGCTTTTTAATTGCAACCAGGTTTTCAATTCTCATTTATTCATGCTGAAGCCTGTTCGCTATTTAATAAAAATATGAATAACGGACGCAAAATTAGCTCAAAATATTTTCCGGCGCTGATTTTTACTGTGCTATTCTTTTCTGTAACGCTTAACAGCCCTGCAAATTATTCGCATTTGCCGGGTTTTTGCAAAAGCTTAACTGATATTGCCGATACTACAAATCCATTGCTCACGCCTATTAAAGACACAGTAATAAAAGATTCAAGCAAAAAAGATTCAACTGTTCAAACTGCAAAAAAACAAGACACCACCAAACTGAAATCAAATCTGCAAGACACCTTATTCAGGGACACTACGATTGAAAAGACAGACACATTCGATGTGAAGGTATCAAAAGATTCTTTGGATGCGCCTGTTACTTACAGTGCTTCAGATTCGATTGTGATGGAAGTGCCATCGAAGAAAATCACGCTCTATAATAAAGCAACCACGAAGCAAAAAGACATGGATCTTGAGGCGTCTAAAATTGAATATGACCAGAACAAACAGGTGGTGGTTGCCACTTACACAACTGATACCAGTGGCAAGATGGTTGGAAGACCAAAGATGGCGCAGGCTGACAACACCATAGAATCTGACACTTTGGTGTATAATATGAAAACACAAAAGGGTATCACACGAAGCAGTTACACGCAATCGGGAGAAATGTATGTGTATGGAGAAAAAATAAAAAAGATATCACCAGAAGCATTCTATGCATCTCGTGGAAGGTTCACCACCTGCAATCTTGATACGCCGCATTTTGCTTTCCGCACAAATAAGATGAAAGTGATCAACAAGAAATTTGCGATCACAGGCCCTGTTCATCCGGAGTTTGAAGGAGTGCCGGTTCCGTTGTACATACCATTTGGTTTTTTCCCGCTTGTTCAGGGTAGGCATTCTGGGCTGCTCCCGCCACAGTTCACTGCGAGCGATCAGTTCGGTTTAGGATTAGAAGGACTCGGATATTATAGAGTGATCAACGATAATTTTGACGTCACTTTCCGAACGAATCTTTATTCTTATGGAGGCTGGGCAATTTTTATTGATCCCGAATATCTGGTCCGCTACAGATATCGCGGAAGGCTTGATTTCTCTTTGCAGAAAACAAGAATATTAAGTACTACAGGAACAACTGAATTTAATGATACAAAAACATACAGGCTTGCGTGGAGCCACACTGTTGATAGCAAGGCGAGGCCGGGAACAACATTCTCTGCGAATGTGAATTTGCAGTCATTGAAATACAATCAATTTGTTTTTAATAATCCGACCGCTAACTACACGAATAGCATCAGTTCTTCCATTGCATATTCAAAAACCTGGAATAATGGAAAATACAACTTAACTGCGAGCGCCAACCATAGCCAGAATAGCAATGATGGTTCTATTACGATCACATTGCCAAATCTTGGGTTTACTGTCACAACCATCTATCCATTTCAAAAAAAGGAAATTATCGGTGCACAGAAATGGTATGAAAAATTGGGCATCGGGCTGACGACAAATATTAATAATCAGGCGAGGCTTTACGATTCTTTATTCAGCCTAAAAAAATTGATTGATACATTTCAATGGGGCGCTCATCATAGTGTGCCAATTTCACTTTCACTTCCACCGCTTGGCCCATTGCAGGTTTCGCCGGGTGTTAGCTTTCAGGAAAACTGGTTTTCTCAAAAAACATTTCTTAACTGGCAAGGAAATGGAAAGGTTAATAAAATTGATACGTCTATACAAAAAGGATTTTTCACACAAAATGATGTTGCCTTTAGTATAGGTCTGAGCACAGCCATTTTCGGGACATTTAATAAGTTCGGTAAAAACAGCAAAATTCTTGGTATCAGGCATGTGATAAGACCGACTTTCAGCTTCAGTTATAAACCCGATCTTGCCGCTAAAGATTATTATAATGCGCAGTATGATAGTGTAGGCCACACAAGACGAATATCTTATTTTCAGGGGAATGCTTTTTCACCATTCAGCGAAGGGACATTCGGAGGAATTTCATTTGGCTTCGACAACACACTTGAAATGAAAGTGCGAACAAAAGGCGATGACACAACAGACGCGGGCACAAAAAAAATAAAACTGATTGATGGTTTTGGTTTTCAGGGAAGCTATAATTATCTCGCAGATTCTAATCGCCTTTCTCCCATCAACATTTATTTCCGAAGCACATTGTTTGAAAAAATTAATATCACAGCCAGCACCACACTCGATCCTTATGTGAAAGATTCTTTAGGTAATACTATCAAGAATTTTTATGCATGGCAGCAAAAAGGAAAATTTTCTTTAGGAAGTTTGAATCAGGGAAGTCTTGCCATTTCTACAAATTTCAGGAGCAAGCCTAAAGATAAAAAAGCAGATGATGAAAAGAAAAAAGAAGAACAGGATCAGATACCGCTTACTGCAGAAGAGCAGCAGGCGCAAATGAATTACATCGCTACCCATGCTGCAGAATTTGCTGATTTTAATATTGACTGGTCGATTAATTTATCTTTTTCATTAAGCTTCTCAAGAACTTTGAAAGCCGATCTGACAGGTTATCAAACAAACATCAGCTCGGGGCTTAACTGGAGCGGTGATTTTAACCTCACACCAAAATGGAAAGTGGGCATGAGTTCTTTTTATGATGTAAAGAAATCGGCGATACAATCGCTTTCATTGTCTATTTCAAGAGACATGCACTGCTGGCAAATGTCAGTAAACGTGATCCCGATCGGAGTCACCCGTTCATTCAATATCACACTTAGCCCCAAAGCCGGAATTCTGAGAGATCTGAAAGTGAACAGGTCAAGATATTTTTATGCGCCGTAAAAAAGTGAGTAGTCAATAGTGAATTGTCAATGTGGATTGAACTCATGACAAAATTTTCGCTGATAAAATTCACTTCTTGTTAGCTATATAATAATCCTTCATAATTGTGAATACTTTTTCTTTTAGCATTTGTGCCGTGTCATTTTGCGAAACTTCAACAGGCTCTAAAAAATGCATGGATAAAAGATGAGGCAATAAAAAAAATGTTCTGTTAGCGGGCATTGCTTTTCTTGTATTGAAGATTAGTGCAGGTATTATTCTTTTTTGTGTATCGATAGCCAATCTGAAAGCGCCATCATGAAAAGGTTTTAGCGGTTCATTGGTTGTATTGCGTGTTCCTTCAGGATAAATGGACATATGAAGCCCCATAGCAAGCACTTCTTTCATTTTAGAAAAACTTTCTCTTCGGCTCGATTCGCTTTTCCTGTCAACAAGCACACTTCCCGCTTTGTAAATGAGGCCAAACAAGGGTACTTTGGACAATTCAATTTTTGCAATGGTTTTGTTGCCTCCGGGAATATATGGACAAGAAACCGGCACATCCATAAAAGCATTATGATTGCAAACAACAATATATGTTTCTCCTTGTTTGAAATTTTTTCTTCCTTTTACAGATAACGGGCATCCTGCGAGTGTAAGAAAAACGTTCATCCATATCCGTGAAAGAAAAATAAATGTTCTTGTTTTTCGGGGATCGTCACGGAAATAGCAAAACAGAAAAAAAGGAATTAAAAAGATCAGCATTGTGGTAACAAAAATAATCAGTGCCCATACTGCCCAGACGCGACCAAATATTTCTTTGAGGATTTTCATTGTTGAAATGGTGAATAGTCAATTGTCAATGGTGAGTTGTGAATGCATAATATATCAGGTTTGCCAATCAATAGGTCGGATTTTATGTTTGGCTAAATAATCATTTGTTTTTGAGAAATGCTTACAGCCGAAAAAACCTCTTTCAACAGAAAAAGGAGAGGGGTGCGCTGCTTTTAATATCAGATGTTTGTTTGTATCAATTAATAATTGTTTTTCCTGCGCAAATTTTCCCCATAATAAAAACACGATATTGCTTTTTAATTCTGATATTTTTTTGATCACCGAATCTGTGAACTCTGCCCATCCGATTTTTGAATGGCTCATCGGTTCATTTGCCCGAACTGTTAATGAAGCGTTCAGTAGCATCACGCCTTGCTCTGCCCAATGTGTCAAATTTCCGTGCGAAGGAATTTTGATGCCTACATCATTGTGAAGCTCTTTGAAAATATTTATCAGAGAAGGCGGTTGTGCAATGCCGTTAGGAACTGAAAAACTCAATCCATGAGCTTGTCCCGGGCCGTGATAGGGGTCTTGCCCGATGATCACTGCTTTCACTTTATCAAATGGAGTTGTATTAAATGCATTGAAGATTAAAGGGCCCGGAGGATAGATAGTTTTGCCTTCCTTTTTTTCTTGTTTGAGGAATTCTGTGATCTGCAAAAAATAAGGTTTTGAAAATTCTTCTTTCAAGACTTCTTTCCAGCTTGCTTCAATTTTAACGTCCATTATTGTTGTTTGAGAGAAAAATGAGAAGCAAAGTAAGAAAAGTTTTGCATTACAACATAGCGGCAAATCAATAATTGATAATTAGTAATTAATAATTAAGAAGAGAATGCGTCATTGAAAGAAATCGTAAATCCCCAATCGTACATCGTAAACTATCTTCATACTTCTTCTTTAACTGATGTTTTGTTATACTCATCAATCAATTTCCTTTGCAGATCGAAAGGAACAGGAACATAATCATAAAATTCCATCCTGAATTTTGCACGGCCTTGAGTGATGGAGCGAAGTGAAGAAGAATAATCGCTCATTTCTGCCAATGGAACTTTCGCAATCACTTTTGTGAAGTGGCCTTCAGTATCCATTCCTTCCATAATGGCTCGACGTGTCTGCAAATCACTGATGATTCCGCCGGTGAGATCATCCGGGCAAAGAACAGTGACTGTATAAACAGGTTCAAGAATCTGCGGATCAGCTTGCTGGAAAGCTTGTTTAAATGCCATCAATCCTGCAATCTTGAATGAAATATCATTTGAATCTACCGGGTGCATCTTGCCGTCATATACGCTTACACGCACATCACGTACATACGAGCCCGTTAATGGACCAACATGCATTTTTTCCATCACGCCTTTTAATATAGATGGAAGAAAGCGCTGATCGATTGCACCGCCAACAATACAATTCAAAAAAACCAATTTGCCGCCCCAATCTAATTTATGTTCATCGCGTCCGCGAACAGAGAAACCTTTTGGATCGGGCATGCCCTCATGCCACGGTTCTACCTGCATATATACTTCACCAAATTGCCCGGCACCGCCTGATTGTTTTTTATGTCTGTAATTTGATTGAATGGATTTCCTGATGGTCTCACGGTAAGGTATACGTGTTTTTGTGAATTTCACACTGAGGTTTTTCGCGATGTGCTCTAATTTCCATTTGATTACGGCTAAATGTAATTCGCCCTGACAATGAATAATGGTTTGTTTCAGCTCTTGTGATACTTCAACGACAACGGTCGGGTCTTCTTCCTGTACCTGGTGCAATGCAAGTGATAATTTTTCTTCATCACCTTTTTGTGAAGGCTCGATAGCAACGCTCATCGATTGTGACGGGAATTCGATAGGAGGGAGCTCATAATTTTTTCCACGCGCATGCAAAGTATTATTAATGTGTGTGTGTTTTAATTTTATAGTCGCGCCGATATCGCCCGCTGTCAGTTCATTCACTGCTGTTCTTTTTGCACCTTCAACAACAAACAACTGATTTAATTTTTCGGTGACGCCATTTGATTCATTCACCAATTCCATTCCTGATTTAATAGTGCCAGAATACACTTTGAAAAAAGACATATCGCCAATATGCGATTCTGAAATGGTTTTATAAATAAAAATGCAGGCAGGCCCGCTTGCATCGCAAGCTAATGAATCACCTGACTTTGTTTTTTGAGGTGGCATTTCATTGGCGCTCGGGCAAACATTATCAATAAAACCCATCAATCTTCCGCTGCCCATATTTTTTTTGGCTGATATGCAAAACAAAGGAAACAGGTCATGATTGATCATCGCTTTCTTCATGCCAACTTTCATTTCATCTTCATCGAGTTCTCCTTTGTCAAAATATTTTTCCATTAATGTTTCATCATTCTCTGCAATTGCTTCAATCAATTCTTTATGCAGGCGATTTGCTTTTTCTTTTTCAGAATCAGGTATTGATAATTTTTCTGGTCTGCCACCGAGTGCTGTAAAGCGATACATTGTCATACGCAATACATCGATAATAGAATTAAATTCCAGGCCTTGATTTAGCGGATATTGAACGACAACCACATTTCTTCCGAAATGATCTTTGGCCTGAGCAACTGTCTTATCGAAATCGGCCTTTTCAAGATCCAATTTGTTCACTGCAAAAATCATCGGCGTTTTAAAATGCTCTGTGTATTCCCAGATAATGTCAGAACCTACTTCAACACCAAAGCTTGCATTCAGCAACATCACTCCTGTATCTGCCACACGCAATGATGAAACTACTTCACCGGAAAAATCATCATAACCTGGAGTATCGAGAATATTTATTTTATAACCCCGCCATGGCGCATGCAACAATTTTGAGAAGATAGAATTGCCGCGTTGCTGTTCAAGTTCATAAAAATCGGCTGTAGTATTTCTTTCTTCAACGCTTCCTCGGCGGGAGATGAGTCCGGCTTCAAAAAGCATCGTCTCGGCGAGTGTTGTTTTGCCTGAAGCAGCATGGCCAAGCAAAACAATATTTTTTACGTGGGACGTATCAAAGTTTGGCATGACAAGCAGAATTTGTAAAGGAAGTTAAGCAATGCAGGCTGGAATGAAAAATGATTTTTGCCGGCAAAATCAAAATTTGCGCTGTTTTGGAAGGAGGCAAACATTTAATTACTTTTGCAGCCGCTTATAAAAATGGTCCGGTAGCTCAGTTGGATAGAGCAACTGCCTTCTAAGCAGTAGGTCATTGGTTCGAATCCAATCCGGATCACACTCAAAAAGAAAAGCCTCTTGAATTTCAAGAGGCTTTTCTTTTTAAATACGCACTACCCAAAGTAGCTTGTATTGTAACAAGAATTTGACTTAATCACCATTATATTCATTTTCGTGCCACCTACTGATTTTGCTAACAGGATAAATAGCTTCCGGAATCCAATGAAGGCTTTCTTCAGGATTATTGTTTTCCTTGTCTGACAGATCAGGAGATGAAGGATATAATGGATATGACAATGAATTGTTGTCATCTTCAGTATTTGCTTGGTAACGTTGTCGATACTTTTTCATAATTGATTTTGTTGTGCCTGTGCTATGACATTATTTGTAGAAACTATTTTTATATTCTATTAAGGTGCGTAGTATTTTGAGTTTCTCAATAATTTTGTTTTTCAGGTTATTATACTTGTGCGATTTAGCTTTTTTAAACGCGTTCAGCGCAGTTTCATAAGCAATGACGGCTTGTTCGAAATGCCCATTGTTCTCATCTTTCAATGCTTCAACAAAAAGATTCAATGGGATGTTTTTTTTCCTGATCACAAGAGAATAGGCTACCAGAATAGCGATTGTAATTATAACGAACACTGAAATCAGGTAATAGAATGTCATAAATATTTCGAATTAGGCGTTGAAATAAAAACGTTTTAATCATCTGGGCGCAACTTCCTTTTATCCCATGGAACATGAATTGTTTTAGCCAGGTTTTTTGTATCCCAATTTTTTCTTAGTTCCAGTAATGCTTTTTTCAGGCGTCTGTTTACTTGTTCTAAAGACACCGCCTCGCTTCTTGCAAATTCTTCCTGCGAATAGCCTTTGTTATAAATAAATTCAATAATAATGCGATGATCAGGGATTAAATTTTCCAGATTTGTTTGCGCTCCGATATTCTTTTTGTTTTCCGGCATTATTTGAATGAAAGCATCTTTTTCAGAGGCATCTGAATGCATTTCTGTAGATAAACTATGATAATATTTCACTCTCATTGCGTCAATGGAAACTTTTCTTGCTATATGATGCATCCAGGTAAAAAACCTTGCTTTCGAAGAATCATAATCTTCAATTTTATCAAAGATGTTTATAAATGTTTCGAGCAACGCATCATTTGCATCTTTCTCATTGGGTATTATTTGTTTGATAATACCATATAGCGCTCCTGAATAATGATCATATAAATAGCTATATGCTTTTGCATCTCTTAATTTTAATCCGGAAACCAGATCGTTATCATTTTTTTTGAAAATTGTGGTCAAGATTTGTGAGAAGCTAAACGGTAAAAGGTCTTTACAGAGCACTTTTGAATGAAAGAATGAAGCACGACCCTATGCCAACTTCAGATTGAACATTGATATCAATATGATTTGACTGAAGAATGTCGAGAGTGGTCGCCAATCCAAGTCCCATTCCGTTTGCTTTGCTTGTGAAATAAGGCTTAAATATATTTTTTATATTTTCTTTGCTGATGCCTATACCGTTGTCTTTAATTTCTATAGAACACCTGCCGTTTTTTGAACTTGTCCTGAGCTTCAGTTCCCCATTGTGCATGGGCATTGCCTCGATAGCATTGATAACAATATTTGTGAAAGCAATTTTTGTTTTCTTTTTATCTCCGTATGTGTAATACTCAAAGCCTGCATAATCTTTTTTCACAATGATGCTCTTAAGCTTCAGCCTGTCCTTTGTTATGTCAATCACCTCATCAATCAATAGATGAATAGAATATTTTTCAAATTGTATTTTATCATTATGATAATATGTCAGCAAATCGTACACGAGATTGTTGATGCGCTCAGAACTACGTATGATGATGTCAAGGTATAATTTCTGTTCGTCCTCTACAATTGTGCCTGTTAGCATTTCAGCAGCCAGATTGATATTCGACAACGGGTTTCTGATTTCATGAGCCAGCGCAGAAGCAAACTGCGTAGGTTGTTCCTGTAATGGGTTGCTATGAGGTAACACACTGGAAAGATTGACCGGCATTAATCCGTTTTTTTCTTTCTGTGTATTATGGGTTGTTGCAATAATATTCATAATTGTAGATTTTGACGCCAGAAAACGAGAAGAAATTTATCTTCCCAAAGATGATCAGATCAATTAGGGCAAGCTTTATATAATTTTATAAGCTATTTACATTATTCACACATTGCCTGAAAGGAATTTTATTCATAACCGCTTTTGATAATCGTTGATATCATTTTAAAGCGCCCGTTTGGCTTTATGAAATTTGATGCGTGCGCAGGTATTGTTATCCCCATGCCAGATACGAGCAGATGAGATATTTTATCAATAACAATCTCTGCTTTCCCTTCGATAATCTGCACAAAGGTGTCAAAAGGGGATGTCTTCTCTGTCAACCCTTCACCGCTATCAAACGACATGATGCTAATGTTCCCTGTGGATTTTCTGATAATGGTTTTAATAACAACAGAGTTTGCCATGTATTCAATGATTTCGACAATGATGTGTGATTTTGCTTTTTCAAGTTCTTTGTCATCTGATTTTTTGCTTTTGTCTTTATCGTTCATACTCGGGATTGAAAATTTTGTAGTATTTAAGAATTTGCTGATGTCAAAGTTGCATTTATTTGAAAGGATAAGCATTACATAACTCTGGGAAAGAGTTACATCATTCACACATGCTAAATACAATCCCGATTCATCTTTCAAAAAATGAATCTCAAACCCGGGAGATAGTGAAAGGGTTTAGATAAGAAAAAAATTTAGTTCTCATTGTCAGAACTAAAATGCTTTTCAAACAAATGCATCAAGCCAGACACAGGTCCTTGCATTTTATGAGTCTGGTCATCGATACTGTTGTTGCCAAGAATTTCTCCCGTGCGAAGAACGCCCGGCAAATAGGAAAGCGCATCATTTTTATGTTCCATTGAAAACTTCCTCGCCATGCTCATGTCATTGTCAACAATAATGTTTTGTTTTAATAACCTGACAGCTTCGTCAGCCATGTGTTCCAGTTCTCCTTTTGCATTGCTTATTGAAGTCCCGGCGTAGGTTGCAATACGCTCAATGATCTCATTTAATTTATCCCCGAATATCAAAGGAAGCCATTTAACGTTTGCCGGGAACAACGAAATATTATTTCCTTCAGGTAGTAGAACATAATTGAACAATCCACATAGGACAGCAGGAATGCCTGCCTGCGCAAGCGAATTATTTCCATAGCTCTTTTCTGCTTTATCTATATCCTGAGTGTTAGGGTCAATTTTGAACAACTTTGAATAGCCCAGATTTTCCTGAATTTTTTCTACGATGTTAAACATAAAAAAATATTTTATTTTTTGTCCTGATGAGATAACACAGCGATTGGTGTTACAAGAAATGAAATGTAAAAATGCAGAAATGCCAGGCTGCTATTCAGCAACCTGGCGTTTCGTTTTTTAGAGAATTAAACTAATTAGCTTGCGCTTCTGAGGCAGCTTCATAGTTAACATGTTTCTCGGCAATTGATGTTAACAGGTCATCTGCTTTTTTCTCATCTTTTAAAGTAGATTCAAGAATGTCAGCTACATCTCTATGACCGAGTGTACGGGCAAGCTGTGCAAGGCCGCCATAAGTTGATATTTCGTAATGCTCAACCTTTTGGCCAGCCAGAATAAGGCCTACATCCCTTGTTGCAGTTCCTTTCTCTGTGTCTTCAATGATGCTTTCGCCTTCTTTAGTAATGCCTTCCATGGCATCGCATTTTTTTGCTTCTGTTTTTTCACCCAATATTTCGAAAACTTTTTCCAATCTTACCACATGTTCTTTTGTAGTTTCAAGATGTTCGCTGAATGCATGCTTCAATTGTTCCGAGCTTGCTGCCTTCTGCATTTTTGGAATCGTTTTTACCAAATGTTTTTCTGCCCAGTAGATATCCTTGATCTCATCAACAAAAAATTCTTCTAACCTTGAATTTGTTCCTGAATTCTTGACTGCTTTTGTCTGCGTCATAATCTGATTTTTTTAAGTGATTTAAAAAGTACAATCACAAGTTTTCAAATATCATGCCCTGACTTTTTTTGCTTATGATGGTCTGTGAGCCGATAAATTTCAGGGGGAAGTTTGACCTCATTACGTTCGATACATTGCCCATCGATAACTTACAAATGAAATGATAAGTTGTAGTATGGGGCATGCTTCATGAAGCGAGGCATCTTTTGAGAAAACGATGTTCTATAAAACAAGCTTAGGCCTTTTTGTGAAGATGTTTTATTATATGCTTTTCCCTTTGATAAATTTTATGACTATCATGATAACAGCAATGACTATCAAGATGTGGATGATGCCGCCTGAGCCATATCCAAAAACCCCGATTGCCCATATCATAACTATAATTGCAGCAATAAAGTATAATAAGTTGCCCATATGAATTATTTTATAATTATTGATAGGAGTAAAAAGATGTGGGATTACTTTACTTCAATTTGAATAATATGAACAGAATTCCGAACAACAAAACAAAATACGCTACTGCCAATACTCCAACTATCGCTTTTTGCTTGTCCATAATTTTAGCTTATGAAAACATTCATATAAAGTTGATTTGTTTTTTGACGCAGATGTTACATTTTTTTAGAAAACAATTACATTATTCCCACTGTCGCATCAAATGAGTTTTGAATCATTTCTTATTTATAAACTAACTGAAATAAAAAAGGGCCCGGATAAAAATCCAGCCCTGTAAAAAAATTCCAATATCCTGTGATAATTCTTGGATGCGAAGGTAGAGGGAAGATGAGCTTTGAATATTACACAAATACTAAATTCATTTACACTATTCACACTTTTATGTCTTAACTCATATCCATGGATAAATTCTTTAGTATGTGAATAATGCAATTTATAAATGTAATAATGTAATGAGTGTTGCTTTGAATGAATGCAATTTTGCAAATGACAGATAAGTCAATACAATAAACTATAGAAGTTGAGAACTGTAAATCATTTTAAATAATGTGAGCGGCACTGATTGGCTTGTCATTAATTTAAAAATCAAATTAAATAATCAGGCAATGAAAAAGAATGTAAGCAGATTGTTATTCTTATGCGTAATCATTTTTGCAATATCCCTTTCAGCTTCGGCTCAGGTATATGTAAAAATTCACCCGCATGCTCCTGTGATAGTAAGGCCTCCGCAACCCAGCAGTATGCATGTTTGGATAAATGAAGAATGGGAACCTAATAACGGCAGTTACAGATATGTAGGAGGACATTGGGAAATGCCACCTCATAATGGTTATATAAGAAGACAAGGCCATTGGAAAAGACATCATCACGATGGTGACGAATGGGTTCCTGGAAGCTGGAGAAAGAGGAGATGATAATAGAGATGTTTCAATAAATTGTTGAGCAAATATTTCCCTTTAAAACAAATTAAGCTTCGGGCTCGCGGTATCGCCGGCCTGGGGCTTTTATTCTTGTTAGAATTTATAATTTATTGCAGCTAAAATTATCTAAGTAATATTTATCGAACAAAGCCTTTGTTTAACAAAGGGACTGCATAAATATAGATTGCCTAAAAGAAAAGCCTCGTTTTAACGAGGCTTTCTCATAAACCACCCTATAAACCAAAACCGCCCTTATTAATAATGCCTTTCAAAAATAGAATCTTAGTTTTTTAAATTATTATACAATGCTTTAAAAGAATTACATCATTCACACATGGTCATTATTTATTTTAGTTTGCTTTTAAAGAGTATAGGTAAATCAGGTATACACATTTTTTGCAAAGCATTAAAAAATGAAAAACCTCACGGGAGTGAGGTTTTTTAGCATAGCTAATTTTACTACAAAATTCTTTTCGTATGAGTCAGAGCTGGTTTAAAATTAGTTTCACTTACTCGGAGCGGGCAAAAATAAATGTCAATATGTTGAAATCGTTACATAAAAAAACAAAAAAGTGATATAATTCACACATCGTTTTTTTTAATTTTGTTATGCTTGCGATTTCATTCGGTAAATTATGTGATTCAAATATCCTCAAGCGTATCTCTTTTT
>DATGIX010000161.1:0-19305 GCA_035295505.1 Puia sp.
AGATTACAAATAACCATCTCCGTAAAAATTTCGACAGCATCGATACTGTTTTAGTGAAAACCATTCAGCGCATTGAGGACCTTCGCCACAAAAATGAAGATATAACCGGCGTTCCATCAGGTTTCCCTTCTCTTGACCATATTACTTATGGATGGCAGCCGACGGACTTAATAATTCTTGCAGCTCGTCCTTCTGTTGGTAAAACAGCTTTTGCGCTGAACCTTGCAAGGAGTGCAGCTTTGCACCCGACTAAGCCGACACCGATTGCATTTTTCAGTTTGGAAATGAGCGCCAGCCAATTGGTGCAGCGTATTCTTGCTGCTGAAAGCGAAATATGGCTGGAAAAAATTGCACGTGGCAAATTGGAAGAACATGAGATGAAGCAATTGTATGCAAAAGGAATTCAGCGTTTGGCACAGGCACCGATTTTTATTGATGATACAGCAGCACTGAATATTTTCGAATTCCGTGCAAAATGCCGTCGCTTAAAAAACAAGCATAATGTTGGATTAATAATCATTGATTATTTGCAATTGATGAGCGGAACGGGAGAGAACCGAAACAGCAATCGCGAGCAGGAAATCAGTCGTATATCGAGAGATTTGAAAAGCCTTGCGAAAGAATTAGGCGTTCCGATTATTGCGCTTTCTCAGTTAAGCCGCGATGTTGAAAAAAGAAAGGAAGGAAATAAGATGCCGCAATTAAGTGACCTGCGTGAATCCGGTGCAATTGAACAGGATGCTGACATGGTGATGTTTTTGTACCGACCGGAATATTACGATATCACTGCGAATGAAATGGGAGAAAGCAACAGAGGAGAAACGCATGTACGTATTGCAAAGCACCGTAACGGTTCGCTGGAGACGATTAAGCTGCGTGCCCTTTTACATATTCAAAAATTTATTGAAGAATCGGGAAATGATTTTGGAAGCATCGGATTGCCCGCCGGCAACTGGAAGCCTGTTCCGGATGAAGATGGAGGAGCTAAGCTTTTTATACAGGCAGGAAGCAAAATGAACGATTTGCCATCGGGCGATTATGACGATGAGACACCTTTTTAGATTGGACGGTTATTATGTACAATGGAGAATGATTTTCATTCTCCTTTTTTATTTGAGAACTTTTCACGCAACGAGGCAACGGATACAACGGGCGCAAAATATACGTGATGCATTTTTTGATTATTGTCGGTATTAATTTTTTATGTTATGAATTTCATAGAAAACTAAAAGAGTAATTCGTTGTTTCGTCGTATTCGTTGCCTCGTTGCGTGAAAAAATATTTTTATGCTGCACTTAAATTTTGAATTCAAAGCGAAAGCTGATAATATAAAAGAGCTGGAAAATAAATTGCTTCAGCTTCATCCTGTTTTCATTGGTGAAGACCACCAGATTGATACTTATTTCAATGTCCCAAATGGAAGATTGAAATTGCGCGTAGGAAATATTGAGAACTCTTTGATTTATTATGAAAGAAAAAACACGGCAGGCGCAAAACAATCAGATATTATTTTGTATAAGCATAAACCTGATAAGAATTTAAAAGAAATTTTGATAAAAGTTCATGGAATAAAAGCTGTGGTTGACAAGCTCCGCAAAATATATTTCATTGGGAATGTAAAATTCCATTTCGATAAAGTGAAAGGCATGGGAGAATTTGTTGAAGTAGAAGCAATCGATAAAGACGAATCCATCGGGCTGGAAAAATTGCAAGAGCAATGTGATTATTATGCTTCTTTTTTTGAAATAAAGACTTCGGATTATATTGCCATTTCTTATAGCGATATGATTTTGGAAAAAACATCAGGCGAATGAGATTATATTTCACGCAACGAGCGCAAAGAATGCAACGAAACAACGGATTATTCTTTGAGGTCTTCGCTTCCGTTGCGCCCTTTGCGTGAGATATAAGATTTTCCATCAGATGCCTAACTTCACCATTCACAATTGACCATTCACCATGCAAGCTCCATTTTTTTTCATTGAAGAAATAAAAAACGATGCAGGTTTCATCACATTGAATGAGGAAACATCCAAGCATGTGGTTCAGGTTCTGCGAATGAAAAACGGAGAACAAATTTTATTGACTGATGGAAAAGGAAATTTGCTGAATTGTGAAATCAATGATAATCACAAAAAGAAATGCATCGTTAAGATTCAGGAAAGAAGTTTTAAGGAACAAGGAACAAGAAAAATTTCCATCACCATTTCATTATTAAAAAATGCAAACCGCTTTGAATGGTTTTTAGAAAAAGTTACAGAATTAGGAATCACAGAAATTGCCCCTACGATTTGTGAGCGAACAGAAAGGCAGCATTTCCGTTCAGAAAGGATGAAGAATATTTTGGTAAGCGCCATGCTTCAATCACAACAGGTTTGGCTTCCCATTTTGCATGAACCAGTTTCATTAAAAGAAATCATTTCTCAATCACATCAATCACAAAAATTCATTGCGCACTGCATGGACGATGCAAAAGTTTCTTTGTCAGATGCGATGAATGCCTTCACTTCTTCACAGATTATTTTAATCGGCCCTGAGGGGGATTTCACAAAAGATGAAATCAATTTTGCATTGCAAAATCATTTCGTTCCGGTTACATTAGGAGAAACAAGATTAAGGACAGAAACGGCTGGAATTGTTGCTGCTGCTATATTGGCGACTCAGTAAAATTCTGTATTTATCTGTGTAATCTGTGGCTAAAATAAAATCTGGCACAATTTTTCTGTATAAATGCAGTTATATAATTTCAACCCAAACCCTGAAAATTATTGAACCCAACTTTACGCTGAACAATTTTCTGTACTTCTGAAAATCATCATCTATGAAACGGTTCATCGTAATGTTGCTCCTTCTGAGCGCTATTAAATTACAAGCGCAATTTTCCGAATCTTCCGGTGCAATAAAAGCTGGCGCAGGTTACACTCATGACTTTCCCGGTATGAATGGATATACTGTTGTTGCAGAATATTCTTTCCCGTTAATCGCTCATTTGCAAGGCGGCATTGGCATCAAACATGCAAACATGCAAGGTTATCCGCGCAGCAATCAGGCTTTCGAATATACCCGCGCTACTACTCTTGATTTCAATTTTTATTATGCGCCGCTGCTTACCGAAACACAATTGTTCAGGATTGGTCTTGGCTATTCATTTTCGTTGTATAATATACAAAGGTCTTACCCGCTTGTGGTGGATTATGCAAATGGTAAAACAACCACATGGCCTATTCAGCAAACAAAAGGAAGAACAAGCGGTATTAGTGTTATCGCAGAATATGAAGTGAGAATTCCGAACACAAATATTTCAGTAGGAATTCGCGGAGCTTTATACAAAGCTTATGATGGCACTTATTTCATCGGCCCGATGATTGGCTATCAATTGTAATCTTAAGTTTTATTATGTCCTTAGCATAGTGCTACTATTATATCCGCCGCGGCGGATTCTGTCACTCACTTGTGCTGTAGTAATTCTATTCAGCAAAGTGCAACAACAAAATCAAACTTATCATTCAGTAATTATAAACCCGAAAGAATTTTCCTGACTATTGACGGGCCTTCATAAATAAATCCTGTCCAAACCTGAATCAATGAAGCACCTGCATCGATTTTTTCTTTTGCATCATCTGCATTAAAAATCCCGCCTGAAGCAATGATGGGAATAGAACCATTTGTTTTCTCATGAATATATTTCACCACTTCAGTTGATTTTTCTTTTAATGGCTTTCCGCTTAATCCTCCTGCTCCGATATTTTTAACTTGCTCGCTGTTCGTAGCCAAAAGCTCGCGGCTTATCGTAGTGTTCGTCGCAACTAACCCATCCAATTTTATTTCTTCAGCAAGGCTAATCACATCATCAATTTGTGAAAGGGTCAAATCAGGTGCAATTTTGAGTAATAAAGGCTTTGGAGATTTTTGTTCTTTATTGATGTTTTGAAGATGGGATAATATTTTTCTCAGCGCATCTTTTTCCTGCAGTTCGCGCAAGCCCGGAGTGTTTGGCGAGCTTACATTCACCACAAAATAATCCACGCAGTCAAATAATTCCCTGAAACAGATTTCATAATCTTTCCACGCATCTTCGTTCGGCGTGATTTTATTCTTCCCAATATTTCCCCCGACAATTAATCGTGAATGGTGAATAGTGAATGGTGAATGAAGGTTTCCCGATTGACTATTGACCATTGACCATTGGCGCAATCTTTCCGCAATCACCTTCAGGCCATCGTTATTAAATCCCATTCTGTTGATTAGCGCTTTATCTTTTGGTAACCGAAATAATCTTGGTTTTTCATTTCCTGATTGTGGCAAAGGAGTTACCGTTCCGATTTCAACAAACCCAAAACCTAGTGTTTCAAGTTCAGATAGATACAATGCATTTTTATCAAAGCCGGCACCGAGACCAACTATATTTTTGAAGTGAAGTCCGAATAAATCTTTAGTGAATGGTGAATGGTGAATGGTGAATTGTGATGCTATTATTTTACGGATGAAACCAATTCTGCAAAAGAACTTTAATGCATTCATCGAAAAATAATGAATGCTTTCGGTCGGGAACAAAAACAAAATATTTCTAATCAGTTTATACATAAGCGCCGCGAAGATACTGCACATTAACACATTGTTTTTTGCGATACTGAATTGAAAATTTTATATTTGAGGAACAAACAAGTTGCATAAACAACTTTTTCCTTCGATTGTTATTTAAACAAAATCATTTTATGCAGGAAGCATATATCGTAGCAGGTTTCAGAACTGCGGTTGGAAAATCAAAACGAGGCGGATTCAGGTTTTATCGCCCCGATGATTTAGCCGTGACTGTGATAAAAGGTTTGCTCGCATCCGTTCCTCAACTCGATACAAAAAGAGTAGATGATGTGATTGTCGGCAATGCAGTTCCCGAAGCAGAGCAGGGTCTGCAGGTCGGAAGAATTATTGCAGCAAGAGCTGTTGGTATTCATGCGCCTGGAATGACAGTGAACCGTTATTGTGCAAGCGGTCTTGAAACCATTGCAATTGCTACTGCAAAAATCAGAAGCGGAATGGCTGAATGCATCATTGCAGGCGGAACAGAAAGCATGACGATGGTGCCGACTGCAGGATGGAAACCGGTTCCGGCTTTTTCAATTGCAAGCGAAGAACCTGATTATTATCTGAGCATGGGATTGACTGCTGAAGCTGTTGCCAAAGAATATAATGTGAACCGTGAAGACCAGGACCAGTTTTCTTACAACTCTCACATAAAGGCATTGAATGCTATCAAGAATGGCTATTTTAAGAGTGGAATCATGCCGATTAATGTGGATGAAGTATATGTCGATGCAAAAGGAAAAAAACAGACCAGAAGTTTTGTTGTGGACACAGATGAAGGCCCGCGTGCAGACACATCTCTCGCTGCGCTTAACAAATTAAAACCTGTATTTGCAGCAGGCGGCTCTGTCACTGCAGGCAATTCTTCACAAACCAGCGATGGCGCAGCTTTCGTGATTGTGATGGGAGAAAAAATGGTGAACGAATTGGGGTTGAAGCCAATTGCAAGATTAGTTGCATGTGCAAGTGCAGGTGTTCATCCGCGCATCATGGGCATCGGTCCCGTGGAAGCTGTTCCAAGAGTTTTGAAACAGGCAAATATGAACCAGTCTCAAATTGATTTGGTGGAATTGAATGAGGCATTTGCTTCTCAGGCGCTTGCTGTTATCAGAAAATTAGAATTGAATCCTGAGATTGTAAATATCAATGGTGGCGCGATTGCGCTCGGGCATCCTTTGGGTTGCACTGGCTGCAAGCTCACCATTCAGATAACGAATGATATGAAGCGATTGAATAAGAAATATGGCATTGTTACCGCTTGCGTAGGCGGCGGGCAGGGCATTGCAGGGATTATTGAAAATCTTAATTAAATTGCTTTTTGCAGAAAACAGTATTTGATTTTTTTGAAATAGATTTGTACTGCTAACAGTCCAGATAAAATAACGTTATTAATAGTTTGCAAACCTTATTCGCAAACCTAATCCTGATAGTAGATGATTAAAGTATTCGTTACTGACGACCATGAAATGTACCTTGAAGGGCTGGCTCTTCTGCTTAATAAGCAAACTGGTATAAGTGTAATTGGAACAGCGCTCAGCGGCACCGAGCTGCTTGAAAAGCTTCCCAAAACAGATGCTGACATTCTGTTGCTGGATGTATATCTTCCTGATATGGAAGAAGAGGATCTTCTAAAAAAAATCCGCGAAGTCAAGCCTGATCAAAAAATAGTCTATCTCACTTTGTTGCGTGGAACGAGATATGTCCATAAGCTCACCAAGCATGGCATACAAGGTTATATCCTGAAAAATTCTTCCATTGCCGAGCTCAGCACTGCTTTACAAAAAGTGTATGAAGGCGAGCAATATTTCAGCAAAGAAATAAATATTGGCGATGCAGAAAGCGACTTCAGAAGCACTATTACCATTGCTGATAAAGACATTCACGAAATTTTATCCAAACGTGAACAGGAAGTTTTGAAACTCATTTGCAAAGAATTTAACAACGCTGAAATTGCAGAAAGGCTTTTTCTCAGCGTGAGCACAGTAGAAACTCACCGCAAAAACCTAATCGCGAAATTAGGAGTGAACAACACGGTTGGTCTCGTCAAATTCGCCGTTAAACATCATCTTGTAGATTAACTCCCAGCAAAAACTTATCAGCCTGTCAACAACAGTTATCATAATTGTATTGCTTGTTATTGCAGTGATTGCGATGGCAGCTTTTATTATTAAGCAAAGGGAACTAAAACAAGAAAAGGAAAATAATCAGCTCATTCATCTGCAGAATAAAAAATTATCAGAGCTTAATAATAAAAAGAAAAAAATTATCGGCATCGCTTCACATGACTTAAGCACGCCGCTTGCCAGCATCGATATGTGGAGCCAACTATTGAAAAGCAATAACGGCAATTTAAACGAAGAACAAAAAAAATCGGCTGATATGATCCAGGAAGCTGTTCATTATGGACAAAAATTGCTAAAAAAAATCGTTGACCTTGAAAATGTAATCCCTGATAAAATTTCCATCGACAGATTTGATTTCGGGACTTACGTAACTGCAATCGTCGAGAACCAAAAAGCAGAAACAAAAAAAAGTTTCAAATGGAATTCAGATATTTCTGCGCCCGTTTATTTATTAAGCGACAGAACTTTGATTAAAAAAATGTGCGAAGCTGTATTGTCAAAAGTGATTAACAACACAAAAGAAAACGGCGAAATAATGGTGATGCTTCGCGATGAAAAAGAAGAAATTATTTTTCAGGTTAAAAATGACGCGATAGATATTTCAAAAAACAGACTCTCGGGTTTGTATTCTGATTATAAAGAAATTTCTGATGATAAGAATGGGAATAGAGAAATCTCCAAGCTCGCTATTGCACAAAGAATAGCTGAAGAGCTGAATGCAGCTATCTTCTGCGAGAATAATGCAAATGAACTTCCTTCTATTACAATTAAGTTCAGAAAATAAAACCTGATTTCCTTTCTGATGTTGTTATTATATTAAAAGTTGGCTTAATCTCCGCCATTTATATAATCTCTAAGAATCATTTCATCTAAAATGCAGTAATTTGCAACCTCGTAGCAAATTATCGTGCGCAATCATCATATCATACGAAAATTACTCGGGGCATTAATGCTGATGGTATTCGCATTCAGCGTTACGCCGAAAATATTGCTGCACAATCTTGTCGCTGACCATAGAGACACGCCACGTTCACATAATAATTCAAAAGAGCAACAGCTTTCCAAAACAGGGTTTAATTGTAATTGTGATAACCTTGTTGTTGAGTCCCCTTTTGTTAATGATTATGTTGAGATTGATTTATCAGTCACGCAAAACTTTTCAGGACAAAAAATTGCTTACGAAAATAATTTCTATTCACTTCATTATTTCTACTTCGAGCTTCGAGGGCCGCCTTCTTTTATGCTGAGTAACCTTTTCTAAAACGCTTTTTAATTTTTGCAGATAATATTTTATTACTGCGATAGTGTTCAACAGCATAAAAATTATTACATGAATTATTATTTAAGCCGAGGCTTATTTTTCTCCCTATTTATTTCAGCATTTCATTCTTTTGTTTTTTCAGAAAAAAATTATGCTGATAGAAATATTATCAAACATATTATTGACAAAGGTTCGCTGTCCGGAAAAATTACTGAAAAAGGAAAAGAGGTTTCATTGGCTGGCGCATCAATATATATTCCTGATTTGAAATTGGGAGTGATTTCAGATTCTTCAGGAAATTATCTTTTCAAAGTTTTGCCGAAGGGGACTTATCTGGTGGAAGTAAATTATATCGGGTTTAAAACGCTGACAAAAACAGTGCATGTCACAGATTCAACGATTGCAAATTTTGAATTGGCAGATGAATACATGGAACAGAGCCCTGTTGTTGTAACAGGATTATCAAAAGCAACACAGATAAAAAGAAGCCCAGTGCCAATTGTTTCGGTGAATCACGAATATTTAACTACAAATCTCAGCACAAATATTATTGATGCCATTGCAAAAGTGCCGGGCGTGAATTCATTGAGCACCGGACCAAATGTTTCAAAACCAATTATTCGCGGGCTCGGTTACAACAGAATTTTGACTTTGTATGATGGTGTTCGGCAGGAAGGACAACAATGGGGAGACGAGCATGGCATCGAAGCGGACCAATATGGTATAGACAGAGTGGAAGTGATAAAAGGGCCGGCAAGTCTTACTTACGGTTCTGATGCATTGGCAGGCGTTGTGAATTTAATTCCTACTCCACCTGCGCCAGAAGGAAAAATGATTGGCGATATAACTACCGAATATGAAACGAATAACAGAATGTTTGGTGGCTCTGCCATGCTTGGTGCAACTAAAAATGGTTTTGAATGGATGGGAAGAATTTCGCACAAGCAGGCTATCGATTACGAAAATAGAATCGATGGGCGTGTTTATAATACGGCGTTCAAAGAAACGGATGCGAGCCTCGCATTAGGCACACATACGAAATGGGGCTATTCGCATCTTAGCTTGTCGCTGTTTGATGACTTGCAGGAAATTCCTGATGGCAGCAGAGATTCATTGGGAAAATTCACTTATCAGAATACAGAAGCTGATACATTGCCGCGCCCGCTTGTTCCGAAATCATGGTTCACTTCTTATGCAATGACGCCGCTTCATCAGCATGTGCAGCATTACAGAGTTTTTTCTTCCAACAATTTCACCATTGGCAAAGGCAGGCTGGCTGTGAATCTTGGCTTTCAGCGAAGCGTGCGCCGTGAGTTCAGCCATCCTGAAGTTCCTTATCAGGATGTTGCAGGTTTGTATCTTCAGCTCAATACTTATTCTTATGATTTCAAATATTATGTTCCTGAATTCAACGGATGGAATTTAATAATCGGAGTGAATGGAATGTATCAGACAAATGATGTCACGAGCGGGACTGAATTTGTAATCCCGTCTTATCATCAGTTTGATGTTGGCCCGTTTGCGATGATTAAAAAAACATTTGATAAGCTTGATATTTCAGGCGGTCTTCGTTTTGATAATCGCTCATTCAAAAATTTTGAATTATATACAAAGCCAGATGCGATTACAAAATTTGATATGCCGGTTTATGGTGCTGACACTGTTGGCGCTGATAAACCATTTTCCCATTACAGCCATAACTTTTCAGGTTTCTCGGGGAGCATTGGAGCGACATATAATTTCACGGATAAATTTTCTGTGAAGGCAAATATTTCACGCGGTTATCGTGCTCCGAATATTTCAGAAATTTCTTCCAATGGTGTTCATCCGGGAACAAATATTTATCAGATAGGAAATCCTGATTTCAAACCTGAATTCAGTTTGCAGGAGGATTTGGGTTTTACTTATTCATCAAAATATGCAGTTATTAATCTGAGCATTTTCAATAATAATCTTTCCAATTATATTTTTAATCAGCGATTGGAAAGCGTGTTTGGCGGTGATTCAACTTTGGTTGCAGGAAATCAAACCTATAAATTTCAGCAAGGCAAAGCGGAATTATACGGCGGAGAATTGAGCATCGATATTCATCCATTAAAGCATCTGCATTTTGAAAACAGTTTGTCTGCTGTGTATGCCTTGAACAAAGGCATTGACGCAAAACAGCAAACAGACAGCAATAAATATCTTCCATTTGTTCCGCCATTTCATGGAACATCAGAATTGCGTTTTGATTTTGAGATGAAGCAAAGCCATATCAAAAATGGTTTTATAAAAGTAGAACTTGCTTATTATGCAGCGCAAAATCGTGTTTATCTGACTGACAATACTGAAACACCAACAGCGGGTTACACATTGTTCAATGCAGGAATCGGCGGCGGCATCACTAATAAAAAAGGAAATACCATTGTGAATATTTATTTGATGGGAAATAATTTATTCAACGTCGCATACTTCGATCATTTAAGCAGGCTGAAATATTTTTATTATGGATCTGATGATACCAATCCCGCGCATGGCATTCATAATATGGGAAGAAATATTTCTTTCAAGTTAGATTTTCCGCTTGCATTTAATCTGAAACATGAAAGCAATGAGAATTGATAATGTGTGATAAGATAATGATGATTGAATCTAATAGTAAGTTGTAGAATTTAAGTACTGTCGACGGAAGACCGTTGACTGAGGACTGAATACTGAATACTCACAACATACTACAATTTATTTTTTTCCGTTATTAATGTACTAACCTGCATTATATGCAACAAAAAAGAGTTCCGCAAATTTGTGGAACTCTTTTGTTTTAGAAACTATTGAACCAATTTTATTATTTCGTTTCTGAATCTTTGATGTAATAATCTCCCGTCTCGTAATCGAAAGTTTTCACTTTTGTGTTTTTGTAATTTTCATCGTAGCGAACGAAGAAATATAAATAAACAACCCTGCTTAATCGCATAATCCACGGTTGCAAAAGCACCATCAACACAGAGCTACCGATAAGCCAATAAACAAATCTGTTATCAGTAGTTGACATGCCAATGATGAACCACCACAAAACAAAACTTATAACATATAATAAGACAGTTAGTGCATAGCTGACATAACCTGTGCCATACCAAAAGCCGACTTCAAGTTCATAAGGCTGTCCGCATTCAGGACATTTTTCCGGCATCTTCAATGTCTTCTTTAAATTCCACGGATTATTATTCGCGAACATATTTCCTTTGCGGCATCGCGGGCATTTCATGGTGAAAAGGCTCCACCAATAATTCGGTTTGTTATTCGACATGCTTTGAATTTATTAAGACGCCAAAGGTAAGAATAGTTGGCAGTTAACAGTTTTCAGTCGATAGTCATCAACTTGCAATCAAAATTAAAATTAGTAAACTGCTGACTACGCAGTAAGTTTCGCTGTAGCCATCGTTTTGCGCTCACCAATTTGCTGGCGCCACATCGCGTAATACAAACCTTTTTCCATTAATAAACTTCCATGCGAACCTGTTTCAACTACTTCACCTTTTTCAAGAACATAAATTCTATCGGCATGCATGATGGTCGACAAACGATGTGCAATCAAAACTGTTATCTGATTTCCTTTTGAAGAAACTTCGCGGATAGTTTCTGTGATTTCTTCTTCGGTAATAGAATCGAGCGCAGAAGTAGCTTCATCAAAAATGAGAAGATACGGATTGCGCAATAATGCGCGAGCAATTGCAATACGTTGTTTTTCGCCACCGCTCAATTTCAATCCACCTTCACCAATCACTGTTTCAATTCCTTTTTCTGCGCGTTGCAATAAACTAGTACAGCTTGCTTTTTGCAAAGCATTTTGCAGATCTGCTTCTGTCGCTTTTGGATTAACGAACATCAGGTTCTCTTTAATCGTGCCGGCGAAAAGCTGAGTATCTTGTGTTACAAAACCAATCTGGCCTCGCAGCTCATCAAAGTCAATTTCATTTCCATCAATTCCATCATAAAATATTTTTCCCTGTTGCGGGCGATATAATCCAACCAACAACTTTACAAGCGTGCTTTTGCCTGAGCCACTTGGGCCAACGAAGGCAATGGTTTCTCCCTTTTTTACATCGAATGAAATATTATCAAGCGCTTTGAATTGAGCTGTATTATGTTTAAAAGAAACATTTTCAAATTCAAGTTCCTCGATGATGCCGATATGTTTTGGTTGTGCAGGTTTCGGCTCAATATCTTTTTGCATCACACCATGAAAATTATTGAGCGATGCTTCAGCTTCGCGATAAGATATAATGATGTTGCCGATTTCCTGCATCGGTCCAAAAATAAAAAAGCCGTAAATCATTAAAGACCAAAATTGCCCTGGAGTAATAATTGATTCATAGTGTCCTGCTGAAACGAGCTGCCCGTAAATAAGCCATAATAAAGTAAAAGTAATTACTTGTTGTAGAAAATTCACCATTGTGCCTTGTATGAAACTTAATGCACGAATGCTTTTTACTTTTCGCAATTCCAGTCCGAGAATTTTAAATGTGTTATTGTTTAATCTCGTTACCTCCTGGTCAGTAAGTCCAAGACTTTTTACTATTTCAATATTGCGCAAGCTTTCGGTAGTAGATCCGGCAAGGGCTGTTGTCTCTTTTGTGATGTTCTTTTGTATGACCTTGATTTTTCTGCTAAGTAGGCTGGTTACAGCGCCTATCAAAAATATCCCAACTGCATAAGCTGGCATAATGACCCAGTGTATTTTGAATGCGTACACAGAAACAAAAACAATACTGACAATAATGATAAAAAAAACATTTATAAAATTGGTTATAAATTTTTCAGTATCCGCTCTAACTTTAGTTAGGATAGATAAAGTCTCGCCGCTACGTTGGTCTTCGAAATCCTGGTAGGGCAGTCGCATTGAATGTTTTAGACCATCAGTGAAAATAGTTGCGCCAAATTTTTGGATAATGACGTTTACAAAATAATCCTGAAATGCTTTGGCAATGCGGCTTACCATTGCTGTGCCGATTAAAAGCATTAAAAAAAATATCACGCCGTGATAGCCGTCTTTACCAAAAAAATAATCGCCTTGTGTTCTTGGGAGTTCAAGCTTTTTATCAAAATGATGAGGGTGTGTTGCAAACAAATCAAGCAATCTGCCACTAATCATTGGAGCAAACAAAGAGAAAACCTGATTGATAGCTGCGAGACCCAAAGCGAGCGCTACCAGCCATCGATAAGGTTTCATGTAATGAAGCAAAATTTTCATATCAGTATTTTACAAAGAATTGAATAAAATGTTTAACCATCAAGTCGGCAAATTTCGGAAAAAGTTTGGAGTCGGGAGTTAAGAGTTCGGAGTTGTTTAGGTTTTCAAATCCCGGCTATGAACTAATAACTGTGAACTTGCATCTCAACCAGCCCATCCCTCTCTGTCGAGGCTTCTATATTGAATGGCTTCAGCCAAATGTTCGGGTTTAATATTTTCACTGTTGGCAAGATCAGCAATCGTTCGGGAAACTTTTAAGATGCGGTCATATGCGCGGGCAGACAAATTCAGTTTTTCCATAGCAGCTTTCAATAAATTTTCTCCCACTTTGTCAATTACGCAAATTTCTTTGAGGATTTTGCTGCTCATTTGTGAATTGGAATAAATGCCCGGATTTTCTTTGAACCGCTCCGTCTGTTTTTCTCTTGCACGAATCACACGGTCACGTATATGCGTAGAATTCTCTCCATTTTTTTGTGATGACAATTCGGAAAAAGGAACAGGCGTTACTTCCACATGCAGATCAATCCTATCTAATAATGGCCCGGAAATTTTGTTCAGGTATTTCTGCACAGCTCCCGGCGGACAAGTGCACTCTTTTTCAGGATGATTATAAAACCCGCAAGGGCACGGATTCATAGAAGCAATGAGCATGAAGCTTGCTGGAAAATCAACAGCCACTTTTGCTCTGCTTATGGTAACCCTTCTTTCTTCCATTGGTTGGCGCATCACTTCAAGAACAGTTCTTTTGAATTCAGGCAACTCGTCTAAAAACAAAACGCCATTATGTGCTAAAGAAATTTCTCCGGGTTGAGGAATGCCGCCACCACCAACCAATGCAACATCGGAAATAGTATGATGCGGCGAACGGAATGGCCGTTTGGATATTAATGTTGTATTCTCCGGAAGTTTGCCTGCAACGCTGTGAATTTTGGTTGTCTCCAATGCTTCATGCAAACTAAGTGGTGGAAGTATGGTAGGCAAACGTTTTGCCAACATCGTTTTGCCAGCACCAGGCGGACCGATTAATATAGCATTATGTCCGCCCGCTGCAGAAATTTCCAAAGCACGCTTAATATTCTCCTGACCTTTCACGTCCAGAAAATCCAGATCAAATTCATATTGATTGGAGAAAAATTCATCTCTCGTGTTTACGGTTATGGGTTGCAGTGAATTTTCATCTTTAAAAAAATCAATCACTTCATTCATATGCGAAACGCCGTATACTTTCAGATTGTTCACCATTGCCGCTTCACGTGCATTTTGTTTGGGAACAATCAATCCTTTGAAATTTTCTTTGCGTGCCTGAATAGCGATTGGCAAAGCACCTTTGATGGACTGAATGCTTCCATCCAGACTCAATTCGCCCATGATAACATATTTACTTAACTCCTCAGGATTTTCAATTTGTTCTGTTGCGCCAAGGACGCCCATGGCAATAGGAAGGTCAAATGAAGAACCAGATTTTTTGATATCGGCAGGAGCGAGATTGACAACAAGTTTTGTTCTCGGCATATAATAGCCATTGTCTTTAATGGCGCTATCGACTCTTTGGATGCTTTCTTTCACCGCATTGTCAGGAAGCCCGACGACATAAGTATTCGCACCGCTGCTTACATTCACTTCGATGGTAATCGTGATTGCTTCCACTCCATAAACAGCACTACCAAATGTTTTAACAAGCATAGGAAAGGTTGAAGGAGTAATTTACGAAATACGAATTGAGAATTACTATTTCTTTAGTGAGAATTATTCATTAGAAAATCACCGAGCAGGGTTGTAGTAGAAAAATCATCATTCTTCCAGCAAATCCGGTCTCCTTTCTTTTGTCCTTATTAAGGATTGTTCATTTCTCCATTCATCTACTTTTTTTGGGTCACCACTTAATAATATATCGGGCACTTTCAAGTCCCTGAAATCAGCCGGGCGGGTATAAACAGGAGGCGCTAACAAATTATCCTGAAAAGAATCGAATAGCGCAGAAGTTTCATCATTTAAAACACCCGGCAGCAATCTGCCAATTGCATCCACAACAATTGCTGCGGGCAATTCTCCTCCGCTCAATACATAATCGCCGATAGAAATTTCTTTGGTGACAAAATTTTCACGGATCCTTTCATCAATGCCTTTATAATGTCCGCAAATGATCAGTAAATTTTCTTTCATCGAAAGCTGGTTCGCCATTTTTTGATTGAGCTTCTCTCCATCAGGCGTCATGTAAATAATCTCATCAAACTTTTTTTCTTTGGAAAGAGATTCGATAGCATTTGCCAAAGGCTCGCACATCATCACCATTCCTGCGCCACCGCCATATTGATAATCGTCTACTTGTCCATATTCATTCACAGCCCATTTGCGTAGATTATGAACATTCACTTCGAGCAAATTTTTTTCTCTCGCTCTTTTTAAAATAGAATGAGCAAATGGGCTTTCCAATAATTCAGGCAATACTGTGAGAATATCAATTTTCATTTCACAAAGCTAATGGTGAAGAAAGAGATAGCCGCAGATTCGCAGATTTTTCTTCTCTGCTTTAATCTGTGAATCTGTGGCTATCATCAAAACGATGGGTATGCCGTAACTTTATCAGAAATCTGATTTTAATGCCAACAATGCTTATAACAGGTGGAACAGGATTAATCGGAAAGGCTCTCACAGAATTGCTTCTTCAGAAAAATTATGAAGTCATTATTTTAAGCAGATCAGCAGATGCCAGTCAGCGGTCAGCAGTCAGCGGTCTTCGTTATGCACAATGGGATATTGAAAACCAAACCATCGATGCCTCTGCTATTCAAAAAGCAGATTACATTGTTCATCTCGCAGGTGCTGGCGTTGCAGATAAACGTTGGACTAAGAAAAGAAAGAAAGAAATTGTTGATAGCCGCACAAAGAGCAGCGAGCTGATTATAAAATCATTAAAAGAAAATGCGCATAAAGTCAAAGCTATTATCAGCGCTTCTGCAATTGGTTGGTATGGCCCCGATATTTCATCAACAAATATTTTTAAAGAAACGTATAAAGCGAGCGATGATTTTTTAGGTGAGACTTGCAGGCTTTGGGAAGAAAGTATTGAACCAATAACATCAATGAATATACGCTTAGTAAAATTGCGAACAGGGATTGTGCTGAGCAAAAAAGGAGGCGCATTAAAAGAATTTATGAAGCCATTACGGTCAGGCATAACCGCAATTCTGGGAAATGGAAAACAGATAATAAGCTGGGTTCATATTGATGATGTTTGCAGAATGTATATGGAAGCAATAGAAAATGAAAATCTGAATGGAGCTTATAATGCAGTTGCACCAAAACCGGTCAGCAATAAAACTTTGATGTTCGCACTGGCAAAGCACATGAAAGGCAAATTTCATATCCCGATTTATGTTCCTTCATTTATTTTAAAATTAATTCTGGGCGAAATGAGCGTTGAAGTGCTGAAAAGCGCAACAGTGAGTGCAGATAAAATCAGGAGCACAGGTTTTCAGTTTTTGTATCCCACACTGGAAAGTGCGCTAAATGATTTGATAGAAAAATGACTTGCTAATGTGATGTTGCAAATTCTGAACTTATAACTGCTGACTCTGAACTATTCACAAACCCTTCACTTTAGCTTCTTATAGCCTTTTCATTTTTATGTTACTTTTGCTGCGCTTAAAACAAGCAACCGGAATTATTAATCAATGAAAATCCTCGACTGGTATATCATCCGAAAATTTTTCTCCACGTTCATTTTCACGATGCTCGTCATCACGGTGATTGCGGTGGTGATTGATACCAGCGAAAAGGCAGACGATTTTGTGAAGTCGGGATTGAACACAAAAGAAATCATCAAACAATATTATATCGGTTTTGTGCCGTTCATTATGTCGATGATTTTTCCGCTGATGGTTTTTATTGCGGTGATTTATTTCACTTCAAAAATGGCGAGCCGAACGGAGTTTGTGGCAATCATGACAGGCGGCGTTCGATATAACAGGATGCTGCGCCCTTATTTGATTGGCTCTGTATTTTTAAGCGCCATCTTTTGGGTAGCAAGCCAGACATGGATTCCGAAAGCCAATGTGATCCGAACCGATTTTCAGACGAACTATGTTGACAAGAACAGCTCTTATGTCGAAGATCCCACAAAGGGAAGCAGCTATTATTTGCGCGTCGATTCAGTTACTTATGTCGGCATGCGATATTATGATACCGCCAATAAATCTGCAAGCAATTTCTTTCTGCAAAAAATAAAACAAAATCAGGCATATTATAATCTTCGTGCGGACAGAATAAAATGGGACACCGTAAAAAAGAAATGGAAAGTGACTGAAGCGATTGAGCGAAAAATAAATGGGCTGACAGAAGCTGTGCGAAAAGTTCCTGATACAAATCTTAACCTGAACGTGAAACCGGCAGAGCTAAAACGGGATCAATATCTGAAAGATAAATTCACAACTGCTGAGCTGAAACAATTCATCCACATGGAAGAAGTGCGGGGTGTGGAAGGACTGAATATTTATAAAGTAGAATTGTTTCATCGGGATGCAACGCCTTTTTCTGTTATTATACTTACTATGATCGGTGCCATCATCGCATCCAAGAAGATCCGCGGTGGGAGCGGATTTCATCTTGCATTGGGTATTGTGATGGCTTCTGTTTTTGTGATCATGGATAAATTTGCAGTCACATTTTCAACAAAAGGACATTTGTCGCCTGCTATTGCAGCATGGCTTCCAAATCTTATTTTCATTGCCGTTGCTTTATGGCTTTATAAGCGCACACCCAAATGATTTGGTATAACAGCCAAACGTTTGCACGATATTTTTCAGGTAACAAAATTTTCATTCAAATCATTTGCTCCACAAGCTTCCTTGACATAACTTTAGCGGGTTAATTGTTAACCATCCTTATCGTATCATTTCAAAAAAGCTTCGTCATGGGAATCATCAAAGATCGGTTTAAAGCAAAATCAGATGCAGTGGGCGCAGATATAAAAAATCTGCTGAAAGATCATGGAAATAAAAAAATAGGAGAGGTCACGCTTTCGCAGATCTATCAGGGCATGCGCGGCATGACAGGGTTGGTGAGTGAAACTTCTTTACTCGATTCAAAAGAAGGTATCCGTTTCCGTGGTTATTCCATTCCCGAACTACAACAAAAACTTCCCAAAGCCCCTGATGGCTCCGAGCCTTTGCCGGAAGGATTATTTTATCTGATGCTTGTTGGTGAATTGCCTTCTGAAGATGATGTTCATCATGTTACTTCTGTTTTGCAACGCCGCAGCCATGTTCCCACACATGTATTCAACACCATTGAAGCATTGCCGTTAAATTCACATCCGATGACACAATTTGTTACCGGTGTGATGGCTTTGCAAACAGAAAGCCAGTTTGCAAAAAAATACGCAGCAGGCATGAACAAAAAAGATTATTGGGAAGCTGTGTTTGATGATGCAATGGATTTGATTGCAAGATTACCACGAATTGCCGCTTATATCTATCGTCGTAAATATAAATTCGGAGAACATATTCAACCGAATGGATTATTAGATTGGGCAGGAAATTTTGCACACATGCTCGGCTTTGAAGATGAAAGTTTCAAAGAACTGATGCGATTGTATATGACAATCCATGCTGATCATGAAGGTGGTAATGTAAGTGCTCATACAACTCATCTTGTTGGTTCGGCATTAAGCGATCCTTATCTGAGTTTTGCTGCAGGTATGAATGGCCTCGCAGGTCCTTTGCATGGACTGGCAAATCAGGAAGTGATTAAATGGATTTTTGAATTGCGCGAAGAACTGAAAACGGATTTGCCATCGAGCGAACAGATTGCAGAATATGTGAAGAAAACATTGAGCGAAGGGAAAGTAGTTCCCGGTTATGGCCATGCGGTGCTTCGCAAAACTGACCCGCGTTTTACTGCACAAATGGAATTTGGAAAGAAACATATGCCTGATGACCCGCTCGTTCAAACAGTCTGGAATATTTATGAAACAGTTCCTCCGATTTTGCAAACGATAGGAAAAATAAAAAATCCCTGGCCAAATGTAGATGCGCATAGCGGCGCATTGCTGGTTCATTATGGTCTCGTTGAGTATGAATTTTATACAGTGCTTTTTGGTG
>DATGIX010000162.1:0-28406 GCA_035295505.1 Puia sp.
TAAAATGTACACCGTTCCATGCTTTATCCACGTCATACATGGGCTCGCTTACATCCGGCTTCCACAAATCCTGCTTTTCTTCTTTTTGCTTTGAAAAAAGCTTTTTGAAAAATGAATGCTTGGGTTGATTGAAATATTTTCCGCCATTAATCAATAATTCTGTTCTCTTTGGGTTTTCCATCACCATTTTTAAATCGTTGTCATTGATCTGCCCGATGAAACATATCATGCTCATGATCTTCTTCTTTATAAGTTTTATAAAAGCATATATTTTGTGTTCTTATAAACCGTAGTGCCGGCTTTTATTTTTTCAGTTCTTTTTTAGCGAGCGCAAACCAAATGTTATTATCTCTCTTTTCATGGGAGCTGAGATGCGATTATTCATTTAGCATTTCCTCGAATAATTTTTTTGCCTCTCCTGCCCTCTTCATCCGAAGCAGGAATTCACCAAACCTGAACCTGCTTTCATAATTAGAAAATCGCGTATTCAATAACCTGAATTCTTTTTCGGCTTTTTGCCGGTTTTGGATAGAGTTCATACAATGCAGGAACAACATGCTTCGTCAATTTTTCCCAAATATGTTCAAAACATCATCAATACCCTGATGCCCGTGAATAGGGCAAATCATTATTCCCATGACTTTTGATATTTGAAATAGTATTTGCCTCCAACGTTTGAGATGTGCCGCAATGCTGCCATTCCATATTATTGATTCGAAGCAACGCTCTATTAAAAATTAACCTGAATTTACAAATTATCATTTGTTGTTGATAAAGAAACAGGATTAAACGTATTTATTATCATTTAACATTAATTATATCCGGCCACATATCCGGCAATTCTCCGCTAAACCCCATCTCCGGAAGTTCATTAATCTGTTTCATTTCTTCTTTTGATAGTTCAAAATCAAACAAACTAATGTTCTCTTCAATCCTTTTTTCTGTGTTCGATTTCGGTATCACAATCACATCATGCTGAACGACCCAACGCAGGCAAACCTGTGAAACAGATCTATTATGGTTGCCGGCTATTGTTTTCAAAATTTCATTTCCAAAAACTTTTCCTCTTGCCAGAGGAGACCATGACTCAACAGCGATATTTTGCTTTTTACAAAACGCTGTTAATTCAGGTTGCCAATAACCCGGGTGAAATTCAATTTGATTCACCGCAGGAATAATGTTTGCAGTCAGAAAAAGTGCTTCCAGATGTTCCTGCCAGAAATTGCTTACGCCAATGGATTTAATTTTTCCATCAGCCTGCAATTCTTCCATCGCACGCCAGCTATCGGCATTTGCTTTTTGCCAATCTGCATAATTTTTTGAATTGGCTGGCCAATGTATCAGGTAAAGGTCAACATAATCCAGTCCAAGTTTTTTGAGCGATTCATTAAAAGCTGCTTGTGCATTCTCATATCCTAAATTCTGTCTCCATAATTTAGTAGTTACTATAATTTCTTCCCGATCAATTCCACTTGCTTTTATGCCTTTTCCAACTTCCTCTTCATTACCGTAAGCTGCTGCCGTGTCAATTAACCGATAACCATGCATCAAAGCATTTTTGATTGATTGAACTCCCTCCTCTTCTGTTGATTTGTATGTTCCGAAACCGACAATAGGGATTTTATTTCCGTCGTTTAAAACCAATTCTTTCATATCGCATTCTTTATATGAGAAATATCTGACAACGCCCATGCATAGACGTAGTGATGGTGGCTTTATGATGAAGTTACAAATTATCGCCGAATAGAATTATTTCACTTTCGGGCTTTTATTATGAAATTCAGGGCATCAACAGAACCCGGATTGGTTTAGTATTTCCATTAAATATTGTGAGCCTACATTTGGAAGAAAGATAATGCGTGAGTCATAAAACTCTTTGTTGTGATTTATCCGTATCCCTGTGCCTATATACCATTTTTAAAATAATTTAATAGAAACTATATCTTCTTTATTAAAAACGAGATTGTCCCACATCCATGGAGAAATTTCAATTCTATCTTTGTTCACGTATAATTTTGACGGAGGATTAATAATCTTTGAGATCCCAATAACCACACCTCCTGTTATTTCAAAATTTGACATAATAAAGTTTAATATTTCATACTAACCGCAATTTGCCGCAGGATAAGCGTTTTTCCAATTTCTCAATAGAAAGATAATTTAAGTACGAATTCAAATGGCATGCCTATGCAGGAAATTAAAAAAGGTAAAACTACAATGAGCTATTGTAACAGATATTTTCTTTTGAGGATATTATCAACTATAAATTTTGAAATCATCCATAGCCCATAAAGCAGCATGAGCTTTGCAATATTTGGAATATCGTTATGAAATTTTAAATTACCAAGCATGACATAAATAGCACCGATTGTTATTATTGATAGTGCAAACAATTTTTGGCCGATCGCCCAAACTGTTTCATTCTTTTTTGTCTGTTTTGTGAAGATGCCATAAAACGTGTTGCCAAACTTTGGAGGGAATAATAAAATGCATAAAGAGCATAAGATTAAAAGAATGCCCACATACATGTCTAAATTTTCGTGAAAGCTTGTCATAAAAATGGCTTAAAGTTTATATTCTAAATGAAACGTTCCAGAGTTGCCGCAGTGCTCGTATTTTTTTTTCATCCTTAATAGAGCATGTTTGAAATTTCAGGTTGAAGATACAAAAATTTATTCGCTTATTTGTAAGGAACATTGACAACAAAATCAAAAAACAAAATTATTTTAAAATTGTCTCCCGGTTTTTGTCATAATTTTTTTCAAAAACTGCGCCTGATTGGTTTGATTATAAATGCTGTCATTTGATTTTTTGCTTGCTACGATACTCTCGATATAATTTAATGGGTTTTTGTCTGATGAATTCCCATAAACTCCTGTTGTTCCGGAATAAACCACTTTGGGTTTGTCTGGAATATCCTGAGAGTTTATGTCTTGAATTTCAATTTCAGTTCTGTTGCCAGAATTATCTATATAATAATATTCCTGATCAAGAAGACCGGTTTCTATTGCTGAGCTTGTCACTAAAATTCCATCTGCGGGTATTTTATAAATGCGCCTGCCTTTTTCAATGGGGATTGGCTGAGCATTTGCTTGATTAAACACCACATCAATTCGTCCTTCAAAGCCAATCGGGATTAAAAAAGTTTCTTTCACCTTTTGTTGCGCACAAGAAGTAAATACAGCGAGAAAGCTTACAATACAAATAAAAAGTTTCATAAATTATTTCATCAACTATTGAGCCATCCGGCAGTTTGACAGCAATATTATTTCTTTAAATCTTTTTCTGCACCTGCCAATAATGCCCAAAGGGGTCTTTAAACATTCCTTGCCGGTAGCCATATTCATGGTCTGTTGTTGGATTGATTTCTTCCGCTCCCGAGTTAATAGCTTTTTGCATCACAGCCTGCACATCAGGAACAAACAAACCGATAACTGCAGTTACTCCTTTTGCACTGATGGGTTCAAGGGCATCTCGCATTGTTTCGTGAACGTGAAAAATTGCCCCGTCAAATTCCAGTTCAGCAACGTGAATACTATTATCATCGTTCCGTAAACAAAAATTTTCAGTCGCTCCGAATTTTTTGTAGAAATCAATATTGGTGGTGCCATTGGGAATGTGAAGCTCAGGAGCAAAATGCGTTAAATTATTTTGTAGTATCATTTTATTTTTTTTAAAGTCATTTTAAAATAAGAAAAGCTAGCTAAATAATTGTATGCTGAAGTTACAAAACTGTTATCATTTGCTGGTGATTGACAAAGATGAAATTACTTATGTTGATGGCATTTGATTTGTATTCCGAACTTCAAGTATCAATTCAATCAGTGTCAATCCGGAAAAGAAATAGATGCCCCATTCAAGAGCATAACCTTCTGTACTTATTACGCCAGTTGCAAAAACCAAGGTGCAAATTATTGATGCTTCTAAAAGAATTAATCTTGCCCTGGTATTTTTCAAAAATTTCCATGGGAAAACCAGAAAGAATGAAATAAAGAAACAAATACCGATAGAAATTTGAAGCAACACTCGTGGCTCAAATAAAATTGAACCAATCCCTGATATTGTATCATCAGTTGGGAAAATAGCTTTCGCAATTATTTTGTCTCCCAAAGTCCTTTTGTCATAAACTTCAGATTTTGTTTCTCCCGATGGTTTTGAAACCGAATCTTTCACTTGTTGCGATATTGATGTTGCATCTATACTTGATTCGCCCTCGGAAATGACTTTATTTTTGCAGGTTGTAAAAGGAGAGAAAAATGAAATAAAAATCAATACGCGCAATATGGTTCTTGTTTTTTTCATGAAATTAATTGTTCTGATATTTATTTCTAACAGCGAATCAAAAACCCGATTGAAAACTTTATGCTGAAATTACAAAACTTGCGCACGCTCGTTGTTTATAGAACTTTGTAAGGATAGTGTTTCAACGATCAGATGGCCAGCCCCAAAACTTTCGCTTGTTCTCCAATTGTTTGATCATTTTCACTATCCTGTTCACTTTCGTTTCCACTGTTTTTGATTCATTCACCCAGTCAATATAATATTTCTTATTGCTTTCACGCAAAGAGAAAAAGAAGTCATACGCACGCTGAGATTGCAAAAGAGAGTCGAGAATTTCTTCAGGTATGCGTACTTTTGATTTGTCAGTGAATAATGTAACATGAACGGTGTCACCTGCTTTTTTCCCGATCGCTTTCCGCAAAGAAGCCTTCAGAACCAAAAGCATTTCACCTGTTTTCATAGGCAGCAAATTGAACTGTCTGATTTCATAATCATCAATGAAACCTTTCACTCTAACCAAACCTTGCGAATTTTTATTTGAAGAAGGAATGCCGCTAATAGCCACATAATGCCAGCCACCCTTTTCTGCTTTCCGTTCAATTTTATATTTTTTGTCGACCAATGGTTTCATGAATAAATTAAGTAATCAAAAGCCCGATTAAAAATTTCATACTGGGTTATCTAATCAATTTGGCAAACTCTCTGTTGCATGTTTGCTTAGCACTTTCTCAAATGCCTTTCTTGGTGCACCTCCAAAAAATATTTCACCACAATAGGTATATTCTAATTTATTTAAAATTTTAAGCATTGGGACATTATCAAAATTGGTGTCAACTTTTATGCTGAAAATGTTATGCCCGATAGCTAAATCTTCTATCAGCCTAAATAATTCTGTTGCCACTCCTTTTCCTTTTACCGAATTTGATGTGGCTACCCGATGAACTGCTGCATAGTCGTCATTCGTCAGCCACTGCCCGGCTATTTCGTTGTAAGCAGGTTCAATGTCAAAAATAATAGCTGCGTAGGCAATAATTACATCATCATTATCCGTGACTACAAATCCGTATCTATTCGCAATGTCATCATGAACAGTTTGCTCGTTGGGATAGCCTTGTTGCCATTGATCGCTACCATCCTGTCTTCTCTGTTCGATAGCTTGCTGTAATATTTTCCATATTACAATTGCATCAGAAAAATCTGCTTTCCTTAGTTTCATTTTTTTTGTTAAAAGTTTTGTGCTGAAGTTACAAAACCTATCATTATTCATTATTGGCCACGCGACCAACAAAGACAAACACATCATGCATCTAAATAAAAAAATAGATTAAAAATGTCAAAATGCTTGTCATCACTAAAGCTTTGGCCACTGTTTGCTTACTAATTGAATAAATGTCTTTGATTTCGGCCTGACAAAGGAAATAAATTGATCCTCCAAAAAACAATAGCTCCAGGAGAATGGGAGTTACTGCTGGAGTTGGAAATAATTTTTCAAACCCTGAAAATTTGTTTTTTAGTGAAATAAGCTGAACAAGTTGTATCGCTGTTTCCACCAGTGAAAATGTCAAATAAATTACAAACAAAACCCAACCGATCGTTTTTCTTTTCCAAAATGTTATTAATGCAACAGGCAAAATCACGAAAGGAAAAATTGTCCAGGTGGTTAGAATCGGATATCGATTGAAATCGTTTAAATAATCAACTAAATACTTAAAGTTTTTAATCAGCGCAACAAAAAATATTATTGAAAAAACAATTGTTACAATCCGGATTTTCTTTTCGACAGACGAAGGTGATGATTGAATTGGATTAATCGTATCTATAAAAATATCACCAGACAATTTAATTTTTTGTTCAATTTGCTTTCTCGCTAGGCTTCTCTCTTCTTTTCTTTTTTCATTATCAAGTATTACTTTTTTTGCCTCGCTTATATCATCGTCAGTTAAGCGTCGGTTTTCCAGTTCTCTTTTTGCTGCTTCTAAAGCAATTGGCTGGTAGGAATCGGAATTGTTCAGAATTTCTAATAATTCTGAATTACTGATGGTCTTATAAAATTCACTAAAATCTTGAAACTCCATATTACTATGAATTAGGCCGCCCGAAAAATAATATATACCCATCGGTATCTTCTATCTCAAAGCCTCGTAAATTGTCAGTGTTGTCATGAATAGGCTTATTAAATGCTACGCCATTTGAACGATATTCCTCAAACAACAAATCCGGTTCTGCAACAGAAATATAAACATCAGAAGGTGCCCATTCATGTCGCGTTCTGTTAGGGATAGCTTTCACATCAGGCGCAACAGCTTTCATGAAAATAGAAATATCATCGCTGCCAACAATTGCCCAATAAGGGTCATCGTCGGGACCAATATATTGAGTTTTGAATCCAAGTTTATCAACATAGAATGAAACCGAAATTTTCAAGTCTGAAATAATAAAACAGGGCATAATGCAATTAAGGTTCACCATTGTTGAACTTTTGAAGTATTAAAAAATCAATACTGAAGTTACAACTCCTGTGATTATTTGTTGTTATCAGGCGACCAACGACGGCGGGAAATTATTTTTTATTATTAAATGCCGGGAGAATATATTTTCGCATCAACTCATCAGAAGCTGTCGGGCCATTATAATTGCCACCCGTTATCACCGCCACCATATTTTGTTCTTTCAATACATAAATTCTTTGACCTCCGTTTCCTTGCGCAGCTTTGGTGTAATACCTCACGCCTCCATCTGCATCCAGATATTTCAACCACCATAAATATCCATATTCAACATTTTGAATAACTGATTGTTTTTTGAAAGATTGATTTACAAAATCTGAAGAAACAATTTGCTTTCCTTTCCAGATGCCATTATCCAGATATAACAATCCGAATTTTATCATTTCTCTCGGCGTTAAATAAATCTGGCAATAATCTTCTGCGCTTAATTTGTCAGGCCTGAAACTCCATTTGTAATTCTTAAAACCCAAAGGCTCAAATAAATTCTTTTCAGCAAATTGCAACAATGGCATGTTGGTTGTTTTTTCAACAATGCGACCAAGTGTTACAGGATTTCCCGAGCAATATCTTCCATTTCCGCCGGGTGTATCGATCATCGGAAGATCCAAAGTGAATTTCACCCAATCATCAGAATAATCCATCACAGTTTCATTGCCTTCTGATTTTGGGTTGCTGATATCGCAATCCAAACCTGTTTGCTGCGATAAAAGATTTTCAACAGTGATCTTCTTTTTTGCTTCAGACATATTTTTCAATGTATACTCAGGAAAAAAAGAAAGCACCGTTTCATTCTTGCTTTTTATAAATCCCTTGTCAAGAGCAATTCCTGTAACAGCCGAATAAATACTTTTAGAAGCTGAGCGCAGCTCCTGCACGCTGTCTTTTGTGTATTGATAAAAATATTGCTCAAATACCAGCTTGCCATCTTGTATAATTAAAACACTGTGCACATTCTGGTAAGTGCCATTAATAATTTTTTGCATCATCTCTCTCAATAGCGCTGTATCCAAAACAGTTTTATTGATATCGCCAACTGCTAAACCGTCGTTCAGATTTTCAGGAATTGTATATTGATAAACATCTTTGCCTTTCACACGTGGATACCACATCGTTTCCGGAAGGAAAACATTTTTGTTGATTAATTTATAAGTTTTGTGCTTAGAAGTGTATCCTATTAGTTGATGATGTGCATCTCTGAAAAAATGAACCGTATCATACTTTGTAGAAAAAACATCGGGGCTGTCATTTTTTAACACGTATTCGCTTTGATTGATAATAGCAATCAATGCGGTATCTTTTGGCGAAGCTGCAAATAAAACTTTAGACGGATTAAGATATTCATAAATGCCTTCGTATTCTTTGAGCTGTTGGTAAGTGGGTTTGTTCTGCTGCGAAAAAGAAAATAAAAATGAGAAAGCGAAAATTGAAATCAAGCCTGTTCTTTTCATAATGCTAATGCTGTTCTATTGGTAAAAATTATTTACTATCGGTTGGTGTCTTTGCTGCGATTAGATGATTGGCAATGCAATGTTAGTAGTTCTGTTCTTAAATGCGGTGATTATTTTTCACGATTTTTTAGCCACAGCTTCTCAGGCAACCAACACCGGCGCAAGAAATTACTGATTCGCTTCTGACTCCAGTTTTTTAATTTGTCCTGCTGAATAATTGTCGTTGGGATTTAACGCTACTGCTTTTTTATAATTTTCGATGGCTAATTTTTTTTCACCCATATTCTCATGCTCAAAAAGAAGCGGCAGAATACTATCGCCCCAGTTTGGCAAACCGCTTGTATGCCGCAATACCATTCTGGCAGTGATCTTTGCATATCTCGGGTCAGCAGCGTTGAACCGGTTATAGTTTCCAATATAATGCAGCAAAGGAGTGTCAAGACTAAGAATTTCTTTGTCATATAAACGCAATACAGTGTAGGAAAAACACATTTGCTTAGCGAAGCTGCTTCAAATATGGTAGTTGATGTTACTTTCTTGTCCGATGAGGCGCTAATTGTCCCAAGATTAAAGCTTTCTTCTTTGTCGCCTTTAACATGCACAAGCTGAATGCCAGGTATGCCATACTGTTTGATGATCGCTTGTAATTGTTGTTGCTGCGCGAATAGTGTGTGAGAACTTAGGAATAGAGTGGATATGATGATTAATTGTTTCATATCAGAAATATTTGGTAACAAATCATTGTACGGAATTTATCTTGAAATGTTACAAATCCAAAAAGGATTTTAATGAGGCCAAAGAGCAAAGACTATTGCAATAATTAGTAAAAGTTGATAATTCATTTTAATTGCTTGATTAATTATTTCTATCATCTCAGAAAAGAAAAATAGAAAAACTGATCATGAAGTTACAAAACCAATAATAATATGTTGTGATCAGGCGACCAACAACGGCGGAGAAAAATATCATAGATAAGATTAAATGGTTAATCCCACACTATTCTTAGCGTGGGATTATTTTTTTGGATTGTCCTGCTCCTTGTTACAATACTATTCACCATTCACTACTCACTATTCCGTTCTCAAACTCTTCACCGGGTTTGCCACTGCCGCTTTAATGGCCTGATAAGAAATGGTGATGGCTGCAATCAATATAGAAACCAGTATTGCAATGATAAATATCCCGGCATGGATGTGTATCTGATAAGCAAAATTTTGCAACCAGTTATTCATCACATAATACCCCAGCGGTGCTGCAATTAAAAATGCAATAGCAATCAACAGTGCAAACTCTTTTGAGAACAGAAAAACAATATTGGCCAGTGATGCGCCCAATACTTTGCGTATGCCCACTTCCTTTGTCCTTTGTGCTGCAGCAAACGCAACCAGTCCGTACAAGCCCAGGCAACATATAAGAATGGCTATACCTGCAAACATTTTAAATGCAGTGTATTGTTTTTCTTCCTGCCGGTACCACTTGGCAATATGTTCGTCCAAAAATTCATATTGGAAAATCTGTTGTGGGAAGAGCGCCGACCAGTCTTTATCAATCCGTGCAATTGTTTTGGGCATGTCTGCTGACTGCAATTTTACACAGGCTGAAATAAATGCATCAGGGTAATACATGAGCACGCACGGCCTTATCTTTTTGTGCCTTGACTCAGCCTGGAAATCTTTCATGACACCTGTCACCAGCATGTGCCAGCCATTCACATTAATGTATTTGCCAATCACTTTCTGAGGATTGGTTATATTGAAATTCCGCATCATGGTCTCGTTCACCACGCCTTCGTAGGTAGTATCTTTTTCTCCCTTTTTACGAATAGGCTCGCCGGCCAGCATGCTTAGCTTGAACATCTTCATATAATTCTCATCACCAATTTTCAATTCGGTCACATCGCTTTTATCCATGCCCAGCTCTGGCGCATTATAATCAGTCCATGCACGTGACACCACCGGTGAACCAAGCCCTACACTTACATCTTTGACACCCGGGTTTCTTTTTAACTGCTGCACCAATACGTCGCGCTTTTCTTTAGCCGGTATGCTGACGGAAATAACAGCTTCTTTATCGAAGCCCAGGTTTTGATTTTTTAAAAAATCCATCTGGTAAGCCACCACCAAAGTGCCAACAATCATTACCTGCGAAATCACAAACTGCACGATTACCAGTCCCTTTCGAACGGAGAGCCTGCCACCGGCAACATCGGGTTTGCTCTTTAAAGATTTTACCGGGTTGAAAGCAGATTGTATAAAAGCAGGATATAGGCCAGCCAGCAAAATCATACTGATGGCAATGCCCGCAATCATTGCAATGGTTGAAGGAGATGCCAATTGATTGAATGAAATTTTTATATCGAGCCAAACTGCCAGTTGCGGAAGAAATATACTGATGGACGACAATGCGATGATGAGCCCCAATATGACCATCAACGTTGTTTCTCCTAAAAACTGGCCTATCAACTGAGAACGGTTAGAGCCTAATACTTTTCTCACACCAATTTCTTTTGCGCGTCGGATGGCCTGTGCCGTGGCAAGGTTGATGAAATTGATACAGGCAATAATGATGATGAATACGGCTACTGCCGCCAGTGCAAAGTAACTGTCTTTAGATGTTGTAGGAGTTACTCCCTGATTCAGATAGCGCTGGTCGAAATGAATTTGCCGGAGTGGCTGCAATGGCAGCCTTGCTTCTTTCGCAATATCTTTTCCCCAATGCTTTTCAATAAATGCGGGTATTCTTTTGTGAATGCTTTCAATATCAAAACCGGGCGGCACAAGAATGTATGTGTTGCCGCCTGCAATCGCGTAAAAATTATCCATCAATCCTTTGATGTTATCCTTCACTGTTTCCAGCGATACCAAAAATGTAAAAGGAAAGGTTGTGTTGCCAGGCAGGTCTTTAATGAGGCCGGTTATTTTCAGCGGCTTGTCATTGTTAAAGGTAACAGTCAGGCCCATTGGGTCTTTATCACCAAAATATTTTCTGGCGGCAGATTCTGTGAGCACTATCGTATTGGGTTCTGCAAGTGCTGTAGCAGGATTGCCCTTCAGCCAGTCGAAATCAAATATTTTAAAAAATTGTGGGTCTGCGTAAGCAAAATTTTTTTCCTCGTAGCGGGTCTGCCCGATTTTAATCTGGCCGTCATCCTGGTGCCAAACCTGCGACACCTGTTCCAGTTCAGGAAAGCTAGTGCGCATAGCAGGTGCAATTGCCATCGACACACTGGGGTTGAAATCAATTGCGTTGAGGGTGACACGATAGATGCGATCTGCTTTCTTATTATAGCTATCATACCCCAGCTCATACTTTACCACCAGGAATATAACAATGCATGATGCAATGCCTAGTGCAAGCCCAAGTATATTAAGGGTACTGTACATTTTGTATCGGGTAATTGATCGCCAGGCGGTTTTAAAATAGTTTTTCAGCATACACAGTTTTTTGATTTATGGCGCATGGATGTTTGATTTATTTATTTTCGGCTGAACTTGCCTGAAAAAAATAATAATGCCCAATATCTGTGCCCAAGAATTGCTTATTGATTTTCATTTATTTAGTGAATGGATAGAAAATCAACTGTTTGTTTTTGATACAATCAGTGTACTAAATTAAAACCGGCGTAGGCACAGCCATACGTCGAGTGGCATATTGATTATTTGTGAGATGCAAACTATGCGGAGTGCGGAGAATAAAACCAACAACGGCGGAAATTTCTGTTCGTGAGTACAACGAACCGAGGCGGTGGAATGCTGTACGCCGGAACTGAAGATGATTATTGATTTGTCGCTGATTGTTATTCAACCTGCCAGCATTGCGGCAAGCCTAATGTTATAGGCTTTGCTTTCGAGCTCTTACTGGAAAGATGAGTCCGAATAGTGTCAAACAAAAAGTATATGCTATTGAAAATGTCAATGCTGCATAATTTCCATTAATATTATATGCATCATTACCATACAATAAACAAAAGGTCAATAGAATGCAGGCAACGCCGATTACGATTAAAATTAATTTTAAATGGAATGCTCTTTGAAATGTTTTACTCAGTTTAGGAAATAAGAAGTAAGTAATTAATAATGTCGGGATAGAAAGTAAGCACCCATATCCAACTGAAAATGCTATAAATCCAAACGCTCCCGAATCAAGTTTATCTCCTCGTCTTTCCATTATAATAGCCGTCAAAATCATTATTAATATTGGGGCGCCTATAATTGTCAATCCCCAAACTTTGAAAATATAATTTCGTCTAAAAAGAAGTGTCTCCATAGCATTGCCTATAACGTTGAAGCATTGACGATGTGACGGAATTTGAAAAACGTCCGCCGACAACTAATGCTTGTTTAAATGTACAAAAGTTCATTGTTATTCCTATCGCCCAATTCATAACGTCCAGCCTAAACTGAAGATGACAGATAGCTGAAGCCGAAGTTTATTAATCTATCTGCCGACATAACGCCAATGCAATGTTAGCTGCCGTTATTTGCCAATAAGTTCAATGATTTTATCAGTCCGCTCTTTAAATTTTGTCTTTGACTGATTTATTGGTGTGTCAAAATATTTAATGATACTGTCGTCAATTTCATTTTCCATTTGCGCAATATCATCTGCTTTTAGAGAAGCGTTTTTATGCCAACCATTTTCTAAAACTATGTATGTAATATCAAAGTCAGTCAATGAGTTTAAATATTCAAAAACAGTTTTTACATCGTGTGAGCCATTGTCAAAAATGAGACTAATTGTAATTACAAAAGTTGTGTCAACATTTATATGCTTTTTTAAAACCTCCTTTAGGCGCTTTAAATATTCCTTTGTCAAACGGTCTTCATTTGATGCATTAATAACTGTAAATTTTTTTGTGTCGAATGTCTTACAGGAAATTGGAGATTTCAAAGGGAAAAATTGTCTACGATTAAAAAGTTCATAAAGAGTATTGGATTTTCCCCAGTCTGTGTAACCAATAATTGCAAATATTTTCTTTGTCATGTGAGAGTTTTTATAATGGCACCCAACACATAAATATACGCAACAAATTTTTCCTGCCCCAATTACTCTTCATGTCATCGTAAGATTTTTTGCTGATCGTGGACTTGGATTTTGCTCTCGAAACTCCTTTCTTTTTTCTCACATTGATATTATTCACCGAAGAATTCTTTACACCAAGTTTGTTTTTCGTAGCGCTCTTTGCCATAAATTTTTAAAAGATCAAAAAACAAAACACATGCCTTCATCTTTGAAAGCCAACATAAATTGCTTCATTCCTCAATAGCGTATTCCTTTTTCAGAAATTCAATCAGGTTTGTGGCACTTTCTAATTGCGGCTTCAAATTATCTTCAGCATAATATTTTGTGATGAGCCCGAAGTCGAATACTTTGTTGAAGAATGTTGGCAGTTTTCCATTCTCATCTCTCAAATGAGGAAACGGCTTGCCTGTCATTTTTCCATTTTTGACGTAAGAAGAATCATTCATCACAGTCATATCTGTCAGCTCATCCAGCCTCGACAATATTTCTCTGAAATAAGAAACATAATAATCGCCCTGGTTATAAACATTATGGATATCCGCATCGTAATGAGTAAGGCTGTCAACTACATGATCTTTTTCAATCAGCCTGTAGTCGCCGGTGCTTTTTAATTGCTGCAGTGTTGCATCATTACTTTTAAATGACGAGGAACTATAAAAATATCTGGAAGCAAAATGATAAAATGCCTTGCAGTTTGAATCAACGGACATGTTTGCATGAGCAAGCATCAGCATGCTGTCAATTCCTGTTATCTGTCTTTTGTCGAACGCGATCACATGGCTAAGAACAGCAGTATCATCTTTCAGGTTGCGCACCAGACCGATTATATATTGCTTTTCTTTTGCCCTTTCGCCAATATGTTCACGAAGGCTCTCGGCGAGAAAGCCCATGGTGACAGCCAGAAAGATCATGAGGAATTCAAGAAAATATTCTTTCCACTTTTTTTCTTTGTGATGGACATCGGGATGATGATGAACTTCCATGAGCAGTTTTGTTTTGATAAAGTTGTTGCCTTTGTGCTAATTTATGTTATTATCATGGAAGGCGATGATTTTCCGTTTGCTATTCTGCTCTCAATGCTTGCGCAGGATTTATTGAAGCAGCTTTTGCTGCATGATATGTTATCGTGATAAGGGCAAGAAAAGTGGTTGCAAGACCTGCCAACACAAACATGTCCCATGAAAGATCAAGATGATAATCGCTTGTAGCCGACAAAAGTTTTGACAGACCCAATGCCGCGAGCGGAGAAGCAAGAACAAACCCAATAAAAACAGGTTTAAGAAATTCTTTTGATAAAGAAATCCAGATGGTGCCTGAACCTGCACCAAGCACTTTTCTGATGCTGATTTCCTTTGCTCTTCTTTCTGCAACAAAACACGCAAGCCCAAATAAACCAAGGCAAGAAAGAAGAATGGCGATAGTGCCGAACATATCAACCAGATGTTCTATTCTAAATTGACCATTAAAAAATTGCTGATGTGCTTCATCGAGAAAATTGAAAGAGAAAGGATAAAACGGATTGATAGATTTTTCTGCTTTTTCAATTTCACTCAGTGTTGCAGTCGCGTTTTGTGCACTGTTCAAACGGACAAGAACATTTGAAAGCCTTCCCGTATTTAAATAAACAATCAGTGGAGCAATAGCTCTTCCCGGATTATTATATACAAAATCTTGCGTTACACCAATGATGGTATGATTATCTATTTTCGTTCCTAACACAGGTTGCTTTAATTCCATCGCTTTCACTGCCGCTTCATTTACTAAACAGGCAGCGCTATCTGCTCCGAAAGCAGGATCAAAATCGCGACCTTCTTTCATTTGCAGTCCGATCGTTTTTGTCCAGTTATATTGAACCCATGTTTTGTGAAAAAGAATATCTCTGCCGATTGTTTTGCCGGGCCAATCCAATCCAATGCTTGCTGCTCCGATTCCAAGAAGGTTGTCGCTTTCCGCAGTGATGCTGCTGATGTTAGAAATATTCTTTAGTTTGTCTTTGAACAGATCGAAATGTTCCGGAAGGTTTCCGTCCGCGGTGATGTCAACAAGGTTCGAAACGTCATATCCCATCGGTCGGGCAGTCTGGTATTTAATGTCTTTGAAAAGAACAATGATACCAATGATGAAAAAAATAGAAATCACAAATTGAAAAGTCACAAGCGCCTGACGAAAACCAGCACCTTTGCGGCCTGATGAAAATAATCTTGTCAATACTTTTACGGGTTGAAAATGGCTCAGATAAAACGCCGGATAAATTCCTGCGAGCAATCCTGTAAAAATACCAAGAAGAATAAGAGCAATCCAAAAAGTTGGATCACTGAATTCTTTATAAAGAGGAGCACCCAGAGATTGAACAAAAGATGGAAGCGCCAATAGCGTAAGTACAATGCTCACAACAAGAGCAAGTACCGAGAGAAACATGGCTTCGCCGATGAATTGTCCGATTAATAGTTTTCTGGATGCGCCCATCACTTTTCGAACACCAACTTCTCTTGCACGACGGTCCGCCATTGCTGTAGATAGATTAATAAAATTGATGCATGCAATCAGCAACACAAAAACAGCAAGCGCTCCTAATGAGATCACCGTATATATTTTTCCGCCTGCAGGTTTGCCATCTATAAAGTTATCGTACAAAACAAGTCTGCTTAGCGGATAAGCAAAGACCGATACATTCTTTTCATCACTATGGCTGTGCAACACTTGGTTCAACTGCGCATTCAGGAGAGACAGGTTTGTTTTTTCCGGCAATAACATCCATGTAATCACACCACGATTATTCCATAGATTCACCCAATCGTTGTCATGTTCAAATACTTTGAATGGCAATATCAGATCGAAATTAATGGAACTGTTTTGGGGCACATCCTGCACTACCGCTCCTACTTTAAAAGGATGAATGTTGTCAATAACAATCGTTTTGTTTAACGGACTTTCATTATTGAATAACCTCATAGCTGTGCTCTGCGTAATGACTACCGAATTTTCCTGAAGTGAATTCATCACATTGCCTTCAACTGCAGGGAAACTCATGATTTTTAAAAAATCAGTGTCGGTATAAATAGTAGATTGATAAAGCACTTTCTCGCCATATCGAACTACAGACTGAGAAGGGTAAGTGGATCGCGCAACATATTTCAAAGACGGGATTTCGCTTTTCAGCACAGGCGCAAAAAGAGCAGGCGCAGACATGTTTGTTTGCACATGACCGGATTGGCCCTGATTAAATTCTACAGTAAAAATATTTTTATAATTCTTTTGAAAACGGTCTGCATTTAACATGTATGTCACAATAAGGCACATGAGAATGCTTGCAGTAAGACCAATCACCAATCCCCCAACGTTGATAGCTGAAATAGTCTTATTGCGAAGAAAGTGTCGCCAGGCTGTTATGAAATAACTTTTGAACATGATGAATGCTTTAATCTATTCCGTTCTTAAGCTTTCAACCGGATTTGAAATAGCAGCTTTGATTGCCTGAAAGCAAACTGTTAGCAATGCAATGAAAACAATAGCGACTCCTGAAAGTCCAAAGACCCACCACTCTACTTTCACTCTGTATACATAATCCTGCAGCCATTTATTCATCAGCCACCAGGTCAAAGGCGTTGCAATCAAAAAAGCAATAATGACAAGCTTTAAAAAATCTTTTGAAATTAAACTGATGATGGTTGAAACCGGTGCGCCCAATACTTTTCGGATGCCGATTTCTTTGGTACGGTTCACCACAGCAAGTGCAGCAAGGCCAAGCAATCCAAGACAAGCCAGAAAAACAGCAATGCCACCAGCCCAGCCAATAATATTGCTCAGTCTTGATTCTGATTTATAAAATCTGTCAAGGTCCTCATCTAGAAAATTATATTTTAATGGATAATCGGGAGCAATTTTTTTCCAGGCAGTTTGTAAAGCAGCCAATGCATTTGACGGATTGCCGGGACGCAGACGTATGAAAAGATGATAGAGAGTGCCTGATGATGCAGCGAACTGATAAAGCATCAGTGGTTCTACATGATTGGTAAGGTCCATATAATTGAAGTCCTGCACTACGCCGATCACCTCCGCATTTCTGACGCCATAATCCTGATAGCCATCCAAATGTTGCCCGATGCTTTTTTCCTGCGTCCAGCCCAATTGTTTCATCATTGCTTCATTGATGATGACAGCATTCACGGTGTCAGACGCGATGTTTTCCTCAAAATTTCTTCCGGCAATCAAATGCATGCCCAGTGTTGGTACATAATCCGGCACTACATAAAACTGGGCGATATTAATGGATTTCCCATGATAATCGAATCCATCATGACTCATTCCCTGATGTTCCCCCAATCCATTATCTGCGCCCGCAATCCCAATGATTTCAGGATTTTTCGACAGCTCATGCTTTAATAAAGCAAATACTTCCTTCGTGTTTGCCACACCAAGCGCATTAACCTGCACTACATTTTCTTTTTCAAAACCCGGATTTCTTGATTGCATAAAATGCAATTGCTGAATGATAATAACCGCTCCAATGATAAGCGCCGTGGAAAGAACAAATTGAAATGTGACCAATGATTTCGTAAAAATATTTGAGCCACCTAATTTAATTTTTGCTTTCAACACATCTATTGTATTAAAACCTGATAATATCAGAGCAGGGTAACATCCCGCAAGCAAACCAACCATCAGCACGAGCGCAACAATCAAAACAGATAGTTGAGGAAATTGCGCGAAAGAAAAAATCAATTCCCTTCCTGACAACTGATTGAAAAAAGGTAGCAACAGGTTTGCAAGCACAAGACCGATAATTGTTGAAAGAGCAGCGAGCAATAATGATTCTGTCAGGAATTGGAACATCAATGCTTTTTTTGTTCCACCAATGACTTTGCGCACACCGACTTCTTTTGCACGGCTTGCCGATCTTCCAATAGAAAGCGTTGTGAAATTGATGCATGCAATCAATAGTACACCCGCGGCAATACTTAGCAATATCCATATTGTTTTGGGATCAACAGGTGCAATCTTAATGCCCATCAGTTTCGGGTTTGTGTGCATGTCACGCAATGGCACAAAATCATAACCACCTTTTCCCGCCTGACTATGTTTGCGCTTAAAATCATTCATTAATTTATTATTATCTGCCAGCGTGCTTCCCGGCTTCAGTTGAATAAAGGTCATGTATGAGTTCCAGCCCCAATTATTTGCACCTAATTTTCCTTCATTGGTGTTTGCAAAACAATCAAAATTCACGAGCATGCTAAACCGGAATGAAGAGTTGGAAGGGGGATCTTCAACAAGCGCAGTAACAGTAAAAGTCTGAAATACATCTTCGATCTTTACCTGTAATGATTGACCGATTGCATTTGTATTTCCAAATAATTTCTTTGCTGTTTCTTCAGTCAATACTATACTGTGCAAATCATGAATGGCAGATTCCGCATTCCCATATTTAAATTGAAATGAAAAAACGTGGAAAAAGGAAGTGTCAGCGTAAGCAATATTTTCACGCCTGCTTTCATTTTTTATTTTAATAAAAGTTTCATATGGCTGAATATATCGCACATAATTTTCAACGCCCGCTAATTCTTGCTTCATAGCAGGTCCTAGCGGCATCGGCGTATAAAAGAATCCACCAATTTCTTTTGGTTTTGGTTTGCCATTGCCTTCCAGAACAAGAAATGTGTTAGCTGCATTTTTATGGAAGCCGTCGAAATTAAATTCGTGGATTGAATAAAGCATGAACAAGCTGAAGCAGGCAATACCGATTGATAAACCAAATATGTTGATGAAGGCAAGTGTTTTTTGCTTTGTGAGATTGCGCAGTGCAATCCTGAAATAGTTTTTAAGCATAGCCTTTGGTTTATGAAACTTGGAAAACGGAAACTGTTCAAATTGCTCGCTAATAATATGCCGCTACAAAACAGAATTGAAAAACAGCAAGATAGTTTATTCCTAATATACGAATCATATCGGTTTTGATACAGAAAGTGTTCGGTTTTGGTACAGCAAAAGAATTTTCTTTCATTTATCAAACTGATTTACATCGCATGAAAAAAATGGCATAGGTTTTATTTCTTTTTAGTTCTTTGTAAAATATAAATTCAACAAATGAAAAAACTGCTTCTTTATTTTGCTTTCGCTGCCATCTATTATGCTTCGTCTGCACAGTCAAATTCATCTGATATGCCTTTTCTTATCAAAGATTTGAAAAGCGAATCTTTCGGAAAAATAAATGCAGAAACAACTCATGGCAATATTTCTGTTTCAATAGCCACCGGTGACCCTCGCATAGAAGTATATATCCACTCTAATCACAATGATGAAAAACTCACTAAAGAAGAAACGCAAAAAAGGTTAAGCGAAAATTATACACTAGAGGTGTCTGTTTCTCACAACCAGCTCAATGCAATTGCAAAACAAAAAAACATTTTTAAAGATTGGAGAAATGCGCTGAGCATTTCTTTTGTGATATATGCACCCAAAAGCGCTGCAACAAAATTGAGGACAAGTCATGGCAATATCGATTTGTCGGGCATGCAGGGAAATCAGGAGCTCACAACCAGCCACGGCAATATCGGCATCGAGAACATCACTGGAAAAATCAGTGGCCAAACATCACACGGAAACATTTCAGTGAAAGATTCGAAAGATGAAATGGATCTTAGCACCAGCCATGGAAATATTGATGCGACAAACAGTGCAGGCATTGTGAAACTGACGACATCGAGTGGAAATATTGAATTGAAAAACTTACAGGGAAAAACATTTGCAAACACTTCGCATGGGAATGTTGCGGGTAATACCATTGAAGGAGAATTATCGGCAACCACTTCTCATGGCGATGTTGCTTTGGACAACCTTTCATGCAGCGTTGAAACCTCCACAAGCCATGGAAATATTGTTTTATCGATGAATAAAATAACAGGGAAAATCACTGCAGATAATTCCGATGGAAATATTTCTGTTCAATTACCAAAAGGGAAAGGCATTAACCTCGACCTTCAGGGCAAAAGAGTGAGCGTTGAATCCATGGAAAACTTTAGCGGCAAAAAAGAAAATGAGACAGTGAAAGGAACCCTCAATGGCGGAGGCGAACAGGTGACAGCAAAGACCAGCAAAGGTTCAGTCAGCATTACGTTCAAATAATTCTTGCCATCATGTTTGTGCTATCAAAAAAAAGAAACCCAGTTTATGAAAATAAACCGGGCTGAAGTTAATTGAGTTAAAAAATGTCTTTGATGGAACGAAATTAATTTCGCGAATGAATTTCTGCAAGCAATTGTTTTCAACATTTCCACATTCTTTCAAACGCAAGCTTTGAGATAAACTAAAAAGCCCTCGTTTTGAACGAAGGCTTTTATAATTAATATTTATATTTTATTTCCGTGGGCGATTGATTTCTACCAGCAGCACTTTTGTTGTTGTCTTTCCAACATTCTTCACGCTGTGCGTATCAGCAGGTACAATCATAGAAGTTCCTGCCTTCAGGTCGTGCACTTGTTTTTTTCCATCTTTCCCGGTGAACTCAGCCTTGGTGGATGATATCACATACATAGCCAGATCAGGGTGGCTATGCATAACCGATGTTTCGCCGGGCTTATAAGTGACGTCAATAATTCTTATACCTAATGTATCTTTCGCCAGCTTATATTCCTTCGCAGCCACTTTTGTTGCATCCAAAGGATCGGCAGCAACTGTGCCTTGCGGGCGGGTAGTTTCTACCAACAAGACTTTCATCGTAGTCTTGCCGATATTTTTCACGCTGTGCACTTCAGCAGCTCTGATGTTTTCAGCACCTGCTTTTACTTCGTTTGTCATTTTTGTTCCATCTTTCCCGATAAATTCATCGGTGCCGCCTTCAATGATATAAGTTGCATAATCATTGTGCGAATGAAGCGCTGACGAGTCGCCGGGCTTGTAAGTTGCTTCAATAATACGGATGCCCAATGTATCCTGAAGCAATTTGTAAAATTGAGGTGCTGCCGTCACGGCATCAGCAACAGTGGGTGCCGCAGCAGGTTTTATGGTGTCTGTTTTTGCGGTGCTTGCAGTGTCAGCAGCTTTTGTTTCGTCTGCTTTTTTTTCACCGCCGCCGCATGCAGCAAAGGTGAGTGAAATGGCAATTGCCAAAATGAATTGGCTCGTTAGTTTGGTTGTCATAAAAAATATTTAAATGAATAATGAAAGAAGTGGTAACGGGCAAGAAGTTTCACGGAGATGCAAATCGTAACTAAATATAAGTGTTATTCGTGTATTGCCGAAAAGAGTTTTAAGGTTTATGCAAACATCAATCAACTTGTAAATCTTTCAACACAGAATTATTTTTTAAGCATTGGAGTTGTTTGTGTAATTTAAAAATGATAAAATCAAAAAGAATATGAGAAAGATTACGACGTTCATAAACATCACGCTCGATGGGTTCTGCAATCATGAAGCGATGATGGCAGATGAAGAATTGCACGAACATGCTAACGATTATTTTCGCGGTGGTGACACAATCATTTTCGGTCGAAAAACATATCAGCTGATGGAAGATGCGTGGCCGGCAATAGCGAAGAACCCGACTGGAGTTAAAGCCACTGATGAGTTTGCCGTGCTGATGGATAATATTTCTAAAATTGTTTTTTCGCACACGCTAAAAAAACTGCAATGGGAAACTGCCAGGCTTGCTCAATACGATCTTGAAACAACAGTGAAAGAGCTTAAACAACAAACCGGCAAAAACATTTTAGTTGGAGGTACAACCTTAATATCTTCATTACTAGAGCTCGGGCTCATTGATGAGATAAGGCTTTTGATCCAGCCGATCGTTTTAGGAAACGGGGTGGCATTATTCAGGGATATCAAAGAAAGGGTTGATTTAAAATTGTTAGAAACAAAAACATTGCATTCTGGTGTTGTGATACATTATTATGAACCGACGAATAGGCGTAAATAAAAATAATTTCGGTTACACATGCATGTTAATATGCAAATATTATTTTACCCCTGCTGCTTCACATAAAGATTGAATGGCGCGCCCCAGCCGTCCGCACACTTAGCACCGTATAAAACAAAATTGGAGATATCAAGATAGTAATCGCCCGTGTTTCCTAATGTTGAAGCCGGAGCTCCGCTTCCGGAAAGGATAAGGCTTTCAGCAGCTGCGGAGTTTTTCATTTTCAAACCCAGCCCCCAGCCTGAAACAGATTTTGGGCCATAAAGAATTCCCTGAGAAGTATTCAGGAAGAAATCGCCCGCAGAACCAGCAGATGCATCCGGACAAGTGCTGGCATAATACATCACATTGTTACCGGGACCAGCGGGTCCGACAGAAGGTATAGCAATTGTAGAACCTGAGGAAATGGATGGCACAGGCTGAACTGAGTCATTTTTTTTGCTGCAAGAAACAAATACTATTATTAGTGAAAGAACAAATACAAAGATCTTCAAGAGACCTTTATTCGTGGTGTAATGCTGTTGCATATCATAAGCGGTTTGAATGATCAGAGTTTTGTGAATCATTTATTACAAACGACAAATCCGTGGAAAGGTTATTAAAGTTAAAGAATAAATACACAAAAAATATTTGCATGCATGCTTTGCACAGAAATAAGAGAAATAATTTCGAACCAGACATTATATATTTCAGAGCGGTTTATGAATGGACATTTATATCTGGTTTAAAGATTATTATTGTAGGGGAATTAAATTCAACATTGCTCAAATGGAATATAATAATCAAAATCAGACTGACATTGAGGAAAACGTTCAGAGACCTGATAGGTTTGTCATTGTCTGGGGTATTTTTTTGACGATGGTTTTGCTTCTTTGCCTCCCTGTGGCAGTTCATTTAGTTGCGTTCAAAATTTTAGGATTGAATAAAGCAAACGGGACTGCTCTTTTTATTTCCAGGATGTGCTATTGGGTTATCCTGCTGATCGTCGCATTATATTCCACAAAAGTTGAAAAGCAAAAGCTGCTGATTTGGGTAAATAAAAAAAATGATATCGCTATTTATTTTCTATCCGCAATTATTATGTTTATAGCAATTGCATTGCTGAATGGCATAGCAAATTATGTGATCGCCGCCATACTTCATCACAAAGAAAAAAGCAATCAGGTGCTTCAATTGATTGAGGTTTTTAAAAACAATAAACTGCTACTTATTTTCGCTGCTTTCACTGCCGGGGTCACAGAAGAATTAGTCTTTCGTGGGTATCTGTTGCCGCGTTTAGCATTTATTTTCAAAAATTCTTATCTGGCAGTTTTTGTTTCATCGTTGCTTTTTGCAGTGATGCATTTTGGTTATGGCACTATTATCAATGCAATTGGGCCTTTTATTATTGGTGCAATTTTCGCCATTCATTATATGAAATACAGAAATATAGTTTTCCTGATCGTTTTCCATTTTTTGTGGGACATACTTGCGTTCCTCATTGCAATCAGGATGCATTGATCACAAAGTTTATTGATTCTTCAACTTATCATTGATATCGAGACAATGTTCTTTAGCAGTTTGCTGCGCGATATCATAACCAGCATCAGCGTGCCTGATAACTCCAATACCCGGATCATTGCGAAGAACCCTTTTCAGTCTTTGTTCTGCATCATCAGTGCCATCAGCAACAATCACCATTCCTGCGTGAATGCTGTAGCCCATTCCAACGCCACCGCCATGGTGCAGGCTCACCCAGCTTGCGCCGCCAGCAGTACTCACGAGTGCATTTAATAGTGGCCAGTCAGCAACAGCATCGCTGCCATCGAGCATTGCTTCGGTTTCGCGATTGGGGGAAGCAACACTTCCTGTGTCAAGATGATCACGGCCAATCACAATTGGTGCTTTCACTTTCCCGGTGCGGACCAATTCATTAAACGCAAGCCCTGCTTTTTCACGCTCGCCCTGGCCAAGCCAGCAGATACGCGCAGGCAATCCCTGGAATGCAATTTTTTCTTTGGCGAGTTTAAGCCAGCGCTGCAATGATTCGTTGTGCGGAAACATGTTCGCAATCAGTTCATCTGTAACTGCAATATCATTCGGATCACCACTAAGCGCAGCCCAGCGAAAAGGGCCTTTGCCCTCGCAGAATAACGGTCTTATATATGCGGGAACGAAACCGGGAAAGGCAAAACAGTTTAGAGTTGAGAGTTCTGAGTCGGGAGTTCGTTGCTGATATTCCTGTGCTCTTGCACGAATGTTGTTGCCATAATCAAAAGTGATAGCGCCTTTGTCCATAAGCTGCACCATTAGCTGAACGTGGCGAAACATAGAGCGATAAGAATAATCAAGATATTGTTCCGGATTTTTTTCACGAAGGATTTTCGCCTGCTCATAAGAAATCTCATGTGGCCAATAACCAATCAACGGATCATGAGCAGAAGTCTGATCGGTTAATGTATCAGGGATAATATTTCTTTCAATCAATCTTTCAAGGAGATGAACCGCATTGCATAATACTCCAATACTTTTCGCCACTCCTCGTGCCTTGTATTCTTGTGCCTTATCAATCGCTTTATCAATATCCAGAAATTTCTCATCAAGATATTTTGTTTCGATGCGCTTATCAATTCTCCATTCTTCCACTTCCGCGATCAATGCAACACCTTCATTCATAGTGATAGCAAGTGGCTGTGCACCGCCCATGCCACCGAGACCGGCAGTCACGTTCAATGTTCCTTTTAATGATCCGCCAAAATGTTTATTGGCTGCTGCTGCATACGTTTCATAAGTTCCCTGAACAATCCCTTGCGAGCCGATATAAATCCAGCTCCCTGCTGTCATCTGTCCATACATCATCAATCCTTTCTTTTCAAGCTCATCAAAATGTTCCCATGTTGCCCATTTCGGAACAAGCTGCGAATTCGAAATCAACACACGCGGCGCATCTTTATGCGTTTTTAAAATGCCGACGGGCTTGCCGCTTTGTATTAATAAAGACTCGTCGTTCTCCAACATTTTTAATGCCTTGATGATATTATCCAGCGCTTCAAAATTCCGTGCGGCTTTTCCACGGCCTCCATATACAATCAAATCATCAGGCCGCTCTGCTACTTCAGGATCGAGATTGTTGAGCAACATTCTGAGCGCTGCTTCCTGAATCCATCCTTTGCACTGTAAAGTTGTGCCCGTAGGTGTTTTGTACTTCACGGCATCATATCGTTTGATTATTGTTGTGGACATATAATGTGAGTTTAATGTCGATATAACATTTTACTGCTTGAACCTTGTGCTCTTGCTTCCTGAATCTTTATTTGCTACCCCATTTCTCTGCCATCTTTTTAAATTCTTCCGGAGAAACAGGTTCTTGTGTGTCCGGTTCTTCGAGTGCGGCATTAAGCCCGATGATTTCATGATCGTTTGCATCATGATCTTCTTCTTCGCCGAATGGTTTTGAATGGTTTTCAATAATGGCTGGAAGAATGTCTTCATTCAGGAGATTCAACAGTTCTTCATCATCAATGCCATCGATGAGCTTATGCAGCTCCGTTTTCAGTACTTCTTTTGATTTCATAAAAGTTCGTTTATAGTTTAACAAGGACAAAGGTTTTCTTCGAAATTATATTGTCTGGATATCTTTAAATTTTTCAAAATTCTCATTCAAATCTTTTCCTTTTGATGTTGCAAATTCATTCACTTTCTTCACAAAAGAAAAATTTTTGATGATAGCAGTGATGCTGTTGATATCTTCAGCAAAAATTCTGTCTTCTTCTGCAAAGCCAACAAAATCACGCACGTAATCATGCGCAAATTCAAGGATAGCGCTGCTCTTTAATGGTCTCCTGAATTCAATCGCCTGACAGGCGCTTAATAATTCAATCGCCAGAATATATTCCAGATTATCCAGCACGCGATTTGTTTTTCTTCCGCTGATGCTGCCCATGCTCACGTGGTCTTCCTGTCCAAGTGATGTAGGAATACTGTCTGCACTTGCGGGGAAACATAAAGTTTTATTTTCCGTTACGAGCGCAGCAGTGGTATACTGAGGGATCATAAAGCCGCTGTTCAACCCTACATTTTTCATCAGCAATAAAGGCAGCCCCCATTTTCCTTCTAATAATAAATAACAACGGCGATCGGAAATATTTCCGATTTCCGCCGCCGCGAAACATGCATAATCCAATGGCAACGCCAATGGTTGCCCGTGGAAATTGCCTCCACTAATCGTATCATGTTCTCCGAGGATAATCGGGTTATCAGTCACAGCATTTAATTCGATCTCCGTGAGCTCTTTTAAGTGAAGCCATGCATTTCGGCTGGCGCCATGTACCTGCGGCATGCATCGGAGCGAATAAGGATCCTGCACTCTGCCACAATCAATATGGCTTTGCATAATATCACTATCGGCAAGCAATATGCGTAAACGCTGCGCGACCAACCTGCTGCCATCATAGGGGCGAAGATTATGCAAACGTTCATCGAAAGGCGCTTTCGTTCCTGTCAATGCTTCGAGGCTCATCGCGCCGATGATGTCTGCAGCTTCGAGACAGTTGTGCATTCGCTGAACTGCTTTCACCGCAAACGACAAAATAAATTGTGTGCCGTTGATCAATGCAAGCCCTTCTTTCGGCCCGAGTTGAATTGAAGACAAATTAAATTTCTGCAACACTTCTTGTGCCTTGTATCTTGTACCTTGATAAAACACTTCACCTAATCCAATCAATGGCAAAAACAAATGAGCTAATGGAGCAAGATCACCACTCGCACCAACAGAACCTTTTTCAGGAACAACAGGAATAACATCGTTTTCAATATGCCATAAAATTCTTTCTAATGTTTTTAATTGCACACCGGAATAGCCCCGTGCCAGCGCATGCACTTTCGTAATGAGCATGATCTTCGCAACTTCAACAGGGATCGGATCTCCCACTCCTACACTATGGCTTTGCAGGATTTTATGCTGTAATATGATAGTATCTTCTTCTGAAATTTTTGTGTTGGCGAGAATGCCGAAGCCTGTGTTGACACCGTAAACCGTGGTATTGTGCGCAACAATATCCTGAACGAATTGCTGGCTCGCATTTATTTTCTCAACAGCTTTTGTGGAAAGAATTCCTTTCAACGAACCATTGGACAATGCTATAGTTTTTGCAATCGTCAAATGATCTATACCATAATTGAATCCGTTACTCATAGAGAAGTTTCAAACTCCAAAAATAAGTTGATTAGTTGAGAGGTTGAAAAACTTGAATAAAATAAGGATTTCTTGCAGAGGAAACGATTTTTATTTTGGTTTCCCCACATGTTTCCAACTTATATTTCCCACTGAAGAAGGTTTATTTTTATCAGGTTCAGAAATAGTTCCCTCCCACTCGCCCTTATTATTTTTCTTCATCGTTACAGTTCTCCAGCTATAATCTCCTTTTTCATAGTTAAAGGTCTCGCCATCGTCATCATATAATTGATAGTATCCGTCTTTTTCACCATAATGCCTGAATTCAACCGATGATTTTGTTCCGGCTTTTGGTGCGTGAAGTATTGGTGGTTGCATAGGAATAATACCACCATCTTTTACGTACACCGGAATTTTATCGAGACCTGGCGTTACTGTTATTATTTCTCCGTTGCCGGCATATTCGCCTGTGTAGAAATCATACCAATTTCCTTTAGGCAAAATAACCTGACGTGTTTTATTGCCGGCAAACATAGGTGCGACCAATAAATATTCTCCTGCCATATACTGATCTTTTACTTCGCTGATAGTAGCAAGTGAATAAGGATTTTCTTCGAGATTTTTATTTATTGCTCCGCTCGCATAGCCCTGATAAAACCCTTCTTCCAAATTCATTGCCCGGAATGGCGGCGTGCCTTCAAAATGATATTTCGCAAATTCAGTGTACCAATAAGGCATCATTTGCATGCGCAACAATGCAAGCGCTTTCACTTGCTCCGCAACATCTGGATATGACCAGGGCTTTGTGCCGCTTGCCCAGGCGTTGATCATTGCCATCGGAGAAAAAATAACTGTCTGCATTCTTCGCAGCCACTCTTCACTTGTCGATGAAGCTCTCACCTCAGGTGTCCATAACACAGATGCAAAACTGCTATTGATTAAAGCAGTTACAAAATCTTCGTGCTTGTAATAATCATTGTAAATAACATAAGGAAAAGATACGGCACCCGCATTGGAAGCTCTTACCAATCCAAATGTTCTTTTGTTTTGTTGACGAAAAATTTCCGTGCTGTAACGTTGCA